>NZ_JAIEPN010000146.1 GCF_019748365.1 Novosphingobium sp. | reverse complement strand
GCGGACTTGTCGAGCGCGGTGACCTGCCAGCCGGCGGCGGCAAGCTGCATCGTCTTGCCGCCGGGCGCGGCGCAGAGATCAAGGACACGGCGCCCCTCGCCCGGGCCGAGCAGGCGCGCAGGGATCGAGGCAGCGAGATCCTGCACCCACCATGCCCCTTCATCGAAGCCTTCGAGGCTTTCGATCAGCCCGCCGCGCGCGAGGCGGACGTGGCCGGGGGCGAGCGACACACCGCCGAGGCGCTCCGCCCATTCGGCGGTGCGGGCCGCGTCGCGCAAGCTGAGATCGAGCGGGGGCGGGACGGCAAGACCGGCGGCGATGGCCTCGACACGAGCGGGCCAGGCGCTGGTCCAGCGTGCCAGCGTGGCGGCAGGAAGCGTGGGCGTGGGCGGCAGGCCATCGCCGCGCAGCAGGGCGGAGAACACACCATGGGCGAGCCGGCGCGGACCGCCCACGAGCAGCGGCAAGCCAGTGGCGATGACCGCGTGCGGCGGCAAGCCGAGGCGAAAGGCCTGCGCGAGCATGAGGCGCAGCACCGTGCGCGCCTTGGCGTCTTCAGGGAGGATCTGGCGGGTGGCGCCATCGATCAGCCGGTCAAGATCGGGCAGCCAGCGCAGCGCTTCCTGCGCGATGGCCAGCGCGAGGGCGCGGTCATCACCGCGCTCGATCGCGCGCAGGATGGGCGGTGCAGCCTGGTCAAGCGGATCGCCCCGGCGCAGCACGGCATCGAGCAGGCGCAGCGCGGCGCGGCGGGCGGGGACGCCGGGAATATCCTCTTCGGCGATCTGGGGAGTACGGGCCATTGGCCAGCCTATCGCGCGTGGTGCCCATCTTGGCAATTGCGCTTGCACGTGGACCCCGGCAGACAGGTGGCATGGACAAGCCGATCACCCGCGCGACAACACGCCCCGCAAGCTTCACCCGGCCCGCGCACTGGACCAACGACCCTGCCCCCGCGCCCGCCCCGGCCGAGCAGCGCGACGATCCCGACGGGCTCGATCCCACGCGCTTTGGCGATTGGGAAAAGAACGGGATCGCGATCGACTTCTGATCGCGGCGCCTACTTCGGAAGCGTCGCCAATGGCGGGAGCGGGTGCCAACCCCAGGGATTGAGCGCGAAGCCGGTGACGCCGGAGCGGACGAGCGACCAGCGCAGCGGGCGCGCGAGCGGGATATAGGCATTGGCAGCGGTCATTTCCGCTTCCGCCTCACCCAGCAGGCGCGCGCGTTCGCGCATGTCGGCGGTCTGCCGGGCCTCGGCGAGCAAGGCATCGCCTGCAGCGTTGCAGGCGGGCTTGTGCACGGAACAGGCGAGCTGGTTGAGGAACCATGAGGCGCGGCCATAGCGTGCGGTGGTATCGATCAGGCGCAAGTCGGCGGGCTTGTCTTCCGCGACCTGGACCACGATCACGCCGATGGCCTTGAGATCGGTCGCAATCAGATCGATCACCCGGCGCGTGCCAGGCCCGTTCGGTGCGGCGATCCGCAGCAGGGGAGCAGACTTGCCGCTGGCCATGTAGCGCGTGACCCGCTCGGCCGCGAGGGCGCGGCGCTGCTCGAACGCCACGCCGATCCAGCGCTCGCCGACAGTGCCGGGATCGCCTGCAACCCCGGCGGAGACAACGCGGGTGGTGGGCCGCCAGCCGGAAATGTTGAACGCGGCAATGATGGCATCGCGATCAATCGCCAGCGCCAGCGCCTCGCGGTTGGGCGCATCGGCGAGGAAGCCGTCCTCGCTTTCGACAAGGAGGCCGAACATGCCGATGACCGGATCGAGCTGGATGTTGCCGCGGGCGAGCCCGGTCTGCTCGGTCAGCGGAAGCGAATCGATCCGCCCGCCGAGAACGAGATCGGCGGCACCATCGTTGAAGCGGTCGACAGCCTTCTTTGCGGGCAGGAGTTCGACGACGAGTGTGCGCGCACGGCTGGAGAAGCCTTCCTCGGGCGCAAGGCCGCGTTTGTCCGGCGGGATCAGGGACAAGTCGGCCCCGGTGCCGCGCAGGGCGAGACCCATCGGGCCGGAGCCGCGCCGGGCATAAGGCAGGCCGAGTTCGGGCTGGGCCAGCAGCGTGAGGAGATCGGGGACGGGGGCGACGAGATCGATCTCGATCACCCGGTCAGCCATGACACGGACTTGCTCGATGGCGGCAAGATCGAGCCCCAGCGCCGTGCCCTTGAGCTGGGCGAGCGCCTTGCGGAGGGCGGAGGCGGCGGTTTCGGCGGTGATGCGCGCGCCGCCTGGCCAGATGCCATCGCGCAGGCGGAAGATGTAGCTCTGCCCATCATCGGTGATGATCCAGCGATCGGCAAGCGCGGGGATGACGTGGCCCTCGGCGTCGAAAGCGACCAGCCCCTCCACCGTCGCGCCGCGGATGGTGCGTCCGGCGGGCGACAGGCGCAGGCTGCTGGTATCGAGCGCGCTGCGATCACCGATGAGCGCGATGGGAAGCGGCCCCTCGCTGCGGCGGCCGCACGCCGAGACGCCCAGCACCAAGGCACCGAGCGCGGCAAGGGCCAGGGCGGCAGCCATGGAAAGGCGGGAAGCACGCACCATTGTGGGCCGTGCTAGCACGCAAGGCTGCCTCGGTCAGCGCCGGAAGGGCCGCATGACCGCGAGAATCATCAGAAATTTTCGCGTTTGCTCAGATCTTGCGCAAGCGGGTCGGATCAACCATCGCGAGCACCGGCTTGACGAAGCGCGGCGTCTCGTCGCTCTTCGTCACGATCGGTTCGCGCGCGAGCTTGGGATCGATATCTTCAATGAAAGCGATGCCGAAGCGGTTTTCCTGAATCCAGGCAACGACGCCTTCGACCCAGCCGATGTTGCGCAGATTGATCTCCAGCTTGGCGCCGCGGGTTACCTTGACGTGGCCTTCCGCCATCATGCCGCCGCCCGAAAGGTTGCGGACCTTGACGCGGTGCTCGTCGCCCGCCCCGGCCAGACGCACGTCCGCCATGAGAAACAGGCTGTCGCGCCCTACCTGCCGATGATCGAGTTCAGTCACGCCCGGTTTCCGTCTCATCTGCCAAAGGAGGCCCCCACGATCAGCGCGAGGATCCGCACTGAACGCCACGAGGAAAGTCGCAAAACTTTCTGGCGGATTGCTAAGCGAGGCTGGCTAACGAAATCTTAAATCGGCGCCGCGTTAACGTGGCTTTGCTTAGGCTGTGCCGGAGCGGGACACTCTCCGGCCAAAGCGTTTCGCGCCGCCAATCCTACATATCGCGAGAGATTTTCTCGCGCCGCTCGTGGGCTTCCTGCGCCTCGACGGTCATCGTGGCGATCGGACGGGCGATCAGACGGCCCAGTCCGATCGGTTCGCCCGTGACTTCACAATAACCATATTCGCCTTCATCGATCCGGCGCATGGCAGCGTCGATCTTGGCAATCAGCTTGCGCTGGCGATCACGGGTGCGCAGTTCGATGCCCCATTCGGTCTCGCTCGAAGCGCGATCGTTGAGGTCTGGTTCGCGGATCGGGCCATCCTGCAGCGCGGAAAGCGTGCCGGCCGAGGCCGAAAGGATCGACTTCTTCCATTCGAGCAGCAGGCGGCGGAAATAGTCCTGCTGCGCCTCACCCATATAGGGTTCATCATCCGAAGGGAGATAATCGCCGGGCATGGCCCGACGCGCTTTGGCCAGAACGTCGATCTCGTCACTCAAAACCCCAGCCATCCGGCCCTCCAAGCTACTGCTCTTGCGACCCCCGGCCGCCGCGACGCCCGCGGTAGGACGCTCGTGGCTCCCGGTTTGGCGGGCCTATAGGCAAGTGGCGGAATCCGCACAAGGTTTTCCTAAGGGGCAACGCCAAGTTGTACCCAACCCCAGCAGATAAGCAGTTTTTTGCGGCGTTAACCAATTGTTGACCAAGATTGTTGACTTTGTCCCTGCCCGGCCAAGCGACTTCACGGTTCGGGGGGACAGGGGAAACGTTTATGGCACAGACTTGGATCAAGCTGGTTTCCGAAACCGAAGCTTCGACCGGCGCGGTTGACAGCGCCGCCACCGACACACTCGTCGCGACCTGCCTTGCTGCTGCGGCAGCGGGCGACATGGACGCGCTGTTCGACCTTGGCGTCGCCTATTCGACCGGCAGCCATGGCGCGCCATGCGACCTGATCGAGGCGCACAAGTGGTTCAACCTGGCCGCGGTCGGTGGGCACGAGGAAGCGGCGACCTGCCGCGCCGAAGTATCCGACGACATGACCGCACGCGAGATCGCCGAAGCCCAGCGCCGCGCCCGCGAATGGCTGCGCATGGTTCGGGCCGACAACCGCGCGGCTTGAGGTTCAGGCCGATACCCCTCCACCACCGCCTCCGGTGGGGGTCTTTCTAACCTTTCATGCCATCCGCAAAAACAGGCAGGACCTGAATAACCTCAGCTCTTCCTGAACGGCGTCCTTTCGCCCAGCCACAACTGTTCCTGCGCCACGCCGCGGCGTTCGCGTTCGAGGAAATCCGCGACGGCGCTGCGGAAGCCGGGATCGGTGATGTAGTGCGCCGACCAAGTCGGCACCGGTTTGTAGCCGCGCGCCAGCTTGTGCTGGCCTTGCGCACCGGCCTCCACCCGCCCGAGGCCGAGCGCGATCGCGGCGTCGATGGCCTGATAGTAGCACAGCTCGAAATGCAGGAAGGGCTTGTCGACGATAGCCCCCCAGTAGCGCCCGTAGAGCGCTTCCGACCCGATGAAATTGAGCGCGCCCGCAACCGGCCGCTCGCCAAGGAAGGCCATGACCAGCAGGATGCGGTCCGCCATCCGCTCGCCCATCAGGTCGAACGCCTCGCGCGTGAGGTAGGGATGGCCCCATTTGCGCGCGCCGGTATCCTGGTAGAACACCCAGAACGCATCCCAGTGCTCCGGGCGAATGGCATCGCCGGTGAGCTGGCGGATCTCCACGCCGTCCTGCGCCTTGGCGCGTTCCTTGCGCAGGTTCTTGCGCTTTTCGGAGGAAAGCTGGGCGAGGAAATCATCGAAGCTGGCGTAGCCTTCGTTGTCCCAGTGGAACTGCGTATCGGTGCGCAGCAGCCAGCCGGCTTCCTCGAACAGCGGCAGCTGCGCCGGTTCGATGAACGTGGCGTGGGCGGAGGAAAGCCTGTTCTGCTCGCAGATCTGCTCGGCGACGCGCAGAAGGGGGACGCCGAGCGCCGGGTGCTCGCCCGTCAGCAGGCGCGGGCCGGTGGCCGGGGTGAAGGGCACGCTGATCTGGAGCTTGGGGTAGTACTGCCCGCCGGCACGGTGCCAGGCATCGGCCCAGCTGTGATCGAAGACATATTCGCCCTGGCTGTGGCCCTTCAGATAGGCGGGCAGAGCGGCAGCGGCGACGCCTGCGGCATCCTCGATCACCAGCGGAAGTGGCGACCACCCGCTGCGCCCACCGACGCTGCCCGATTCCTCGAGCAGTGTGAGGAAAGTGTGGCTGGTGAAGGGATTGCCGGTTCCCGCAAGCGCGTCCCACTCATCGGCGGGAATCTCGCCGACAGCGTGATGGACGCGCGCGGTGATGCTCACGAACGGGCGGCTTTCGAAATGCCCGCCCCTTCCGCAATCGGGCCATCGCCGTGCTTGAGGGCGCGGTCCATCAGATCGGGCGTGTTGACCGTCCACGTGAGCACAGGGAAGCCCCGCCGGCGCTGGGCCCCGGCAAAGCGGCTGGGCATGTCGGTGATATCGTAGGCGAGGAAATCGGGCTGGGCGCGCCACAGCATCATATGGCGGCGGGTGCGCGCGAAAAGCGTGCGGCTGCCCTCCTCGCTCATGACAAGGCCGCGCACGATATGGCTGGAATGGCGCGCGAACCAGCGCGAGACGCGCGGATCGAAGCTCATGACGGCGACCGGTCCGCGATAGCCTTCAAGCATGCGGCGCACGGCAAGACAGATCGCGGGGATGCGGGTGGAAGGCCGGGTCTTCACCTCAATCAGCAGCGGCACGCGGCCCGCGACGAGATCGAGCAGATCGCGCAAGGTGGGGATCATGTCCTGATCGTTGCCGATGATGCGGATCTGCGCCAGCTTCGCCGCGCTGCGTTCGATCACGAGGCCGGTCTCGGCCGTCAGGCGGTCGAGCTCCCAATCGTGGAAGACCATGGCCTGCCCGTCGCTGCTGCGCTGGACATCGCATTCGATGCCAAAGCCCGCCTCGATCGCGGCGGCAAAGGCAGAGAGCGCGTTTTCCGGCAGGCCGGGGCCGTGGAGGCCGCGGTGCGCATAAGTCACGCCCTTGAGCCAGGCCACCTTGCTGGCCTGCGGGGGCGGTGCCAGCAGGCGATCAAGCAGGATGGAGAGCAAATACAGCATCGATTTCCACTGCGCAGCCGAGGGGGAGCGAAGGCACGCCGACGGCGCTGCGGCTGTGCTTGCCGGCATCGCCGAACACCGCGACCATGAGTTCCGAGGCGCCGTTGGCGACCTTGGGCTGGTCGGTGAAATCGGGCGTGCAGGCGACGAACGCGCCGAGCTTCACGACGCGGGCGATCCGGTCGAGCGAGCCGAGCGCGGCCTGGGCCTGGGCGAGCAGCATGAGCCCGCAGCCCTGCGCGGCGGCAAAGCCCTGCTCGACCGTAAGGTCGGCGCCGAGCTTGCCCTTGACCAGCGCGCCATCGACGAACGAGACCTGCCCCGAGACATAGAGAAAGCCGCCGGCCTCGACCGTAGGGACATAGGCCGCCACCGGCGCGGCGGGCACGGGCAGGGTGATGCCGAGTTCAGCGAGCTTGGCGGCGGTGTCACTCATCGTCGTTCACTCCGTGTATTCTGTCCATAAGCCAGGGCAGCGCGTGCTCCCACTGGTCGATACGGGCATGGGCGTGGCCCTTGACATGCGCGCAATCGATGTGGCGCGCGATCATTGGTTCACCGCACAGATGCAGGCGGCTGACATGAGGGGCCACTTCCATGACCGAGCCGTGGTGCTGCGGCAGATCATCGATGAAGACCGCGCGGCTGGGCTGGTATTCATCGAGAATGGCCTTGAGCGCGGGCCCCTTCGGCCCCTGATTGGTGAAGACCCGTGCATGGATGCCGATGTCCTGCAACTGGCGGGCGCGGGCATTGCGGCGCTCGTCGTTGAGGTTGGTCAGGATGACCACATCGGCATGCTGCGCGAGCGCATTGATCCCTTCGACCGCGCCGGAGATGGCTTGCTGGCGGTGCATCTCGGTATCGAAGAACAGGCCGAGCAGGCGCCAGATTTCAGGGCCGGGGACGGGATCGCCCGTTCCGGCATAGCGCATGGCCTTGCTGAAATCGCTGTCTTCCATCACGAAATCGATGCCGTGCTGTTCGCCCAGCCAATCCCGATAGGGCGCGATCATGTGCAGCAGCACTTCATCGCAATCGCTGATCACCAGCGGCTTACTCATCACAATTTCTCCCGGGCAGCAGCCAGATCGGCCGGGGCCATGCCCAGCGCCTCTGCTGCCGCAATCAGATCCGCCTCATGCCCGCACAGGAACTCGAGCACCGCACCCTGCACGGCCGGATCGCCGAGCCCTGCGCGCAGTTCGTCAGGCGTGAGCCCGGTGAGCGAAAGGAACCGTTCGGCGCGCGGTGCATCGCCCAGCACCCAGCCGAGTGCCTGCAGCGCGGCAGCGGCAGGATCGATGCCGAAATCTGGGGGGGAGGCAGATGCGCGGGCGATTGTCAGGGCCTTCCGGGGTGAGTAGGCAAGCAGCCAAGCGGGTATGAGGATATCGGGGCTCAGTGGCAAAAAGAATACTGGTTGTCGAGGACAACGACCTCAACCGAAAGCTGTTCTGCGACGTGCTGAAAGCGGGCGGCTTTGCCGTCGAGCCGCTTGGCGATGGGCGCGATGTGCTTGTCCGTGCAAGGGAATTCGTGCCGAACCTGATCATCATGGATATCCAGCTGCCCAATATCTCGGGGCTGGAGCTGATCGAAGCCCTGAAGGGTGATCCCGGCCTCAGGCTGATCCCGGTGCTGGCGGTGACCGCCTATGCCGGCAAGGGCGACGAGGAACGCATCCGCGAGGCGGGCGCGGAAGGCTATCTCGCCAAGCCGGTTTCGATCGGACCGTTCATGACGGCGGTGCGCGCGCTGGTCTAGGGCTCTCCCCAGCCTGCAGGGGCGCCGCGCTTGACAAGCATGGCTGCTGGCCGCTTTTCAGCCTTATTCTTGGGGCAAAGGCGCCCTCACAGTTGGAGAATGATACAAATGGATCGCGCCGCCACCGCCGCCCGCATTGCCGAAGTGATCGAGCCGTTCAACAAGAACGGCCTCGCGATCGACGAGACCACCTCGTTCGCCGGCGATCTGGAGTGGGACAGCCTCACGGTCATGGATTTCGTGGCCGCGATCGAGGACGAGTTCGACATCATCATCAGCATGAACCAGCAGGCCGAGATCGAAACCTACGGTCAGCTGATCGATGCCGTGACCAAACTGCAGGGCTGAACGCATGAACGACATGACCAAGCCGGAGGCCGCGCAGACGGACCTCTTTTCGAAGTTCGATCCGATGATCGAGACGCGCCGTTCGCTGCTGGCGACGGGCGTGACCGATCCGTTCAGCCTCGTGATGGAGAAAGTGCTTTCGCCCACCACGGCGATCTGCAGCGGACGCGAGACGATCCTGCTCGGCACCTACAATTACATGGGCATGACCTTCGACCCCGACGTGATCGAGGCGGGCAAGCAGGCGCTCGATGACTTCGGCAGCGGTACCACCGGCAGCCGCGTGCTCAACGGCACTTATGCCGGCCACCGCGCGGTGGAGGATGCGCTCAAGGAATTCTACGGCATGGACCATGCCATGGTGTTCTCGACCGGATACCAGGCGAACCTCGGCATCATCAGCACGATCGCGGGCAAGGGCGATTACATCGTGCTCGACATCGACAGCCACGCCTCGATCTGGGACGGCTGCAAGATGGGCGATGCCGAAGTCGTGCCGTTCAAGCACAACGATATCGAGGCGATGGAAAAGCGCCTCAAGCGCATTCCCGAAGGCGCGGGCAAGCTCGTCGTGCTCGAGGGCGTCTATTCGATGCTGGGCGATATCGCGCCGCTGAAAGAGATGATCCGCATCGCCAAGGAAAACGGTGCGATGGTGCTGGTGGATGAAGCGCATTCGATGGGCTTCATCGGGCCGAACGGGCGCGGCGTGGCCGAGGACCAGGGCGTGCTGGACGATGTCGATTTCGTGATCGGCACGTTCTCCAAGTCGGTCGGCACGGTCGGCGGCTTCTGCGTTTCGAACCACCCGAAGTTCGAGATCATGCGCCTCGTCTGCCGCCCTTACGTGTTCACCGCCAGCCTGCCGCCGAGCGTGGTGGCGACCGCGGCGACCTCGATCCGCAAGCTGATGCATGCCGGGAACAAGCGCGCGCACTTGTGGGAAAACTCGCGCACGCTGCACAAGGCGCTGACCGATCTGGGTTTCAAGCTGGGGACGGCGGAGCCGCAGAGCGCGATCATCGCGGTGATCATGCCCGACCTCGAGCGCGGCGCGATGATGTGGGAAGCGCTGCTGCGCGAGGGGCTCTACGTGAACCTTGCCCGCCCGCCGGCGACGCCGGCGGGAATGACGCTGCTGCGCTGCTCGCTCTGCGCCGAGCATAGCGCCGAGCAGGTGGCGATCATCACCGGCATGTTCGAGCGCGCCGGCAAGGCCGTGGGGATCATCTGATGCGGTGGGGGCTGCTCGCCGCTGCGCTCTGGGCCGGCCCGGTGCTTGCCCAGACGGCGCCGGCGCCGAGCTTTCCCCCGCCTTCCCCTCCGGTCGAGGCCCCGGGGGACGGCATGCTGGACAAGCCCTGCCCCGATCAGAGAGGGTTGTGGTTCGGCCATCCCTATGTGCTCAAGAACGATTGGGCGTGGGAATGCCGCTATGCCGAGGCTGACAAGCAGCTCGCAGCGCCACCGCGCGTCGTGTTCATCGGCGATTCGATCACCGAAGGCTGGGTGCCGCTGGCGCCTGTGCTGTTTGCCGGCGGCGCGGTTGGCCGCGGGATCGGCGGACAGACCAGCCCGCAGATCCTCGTGCGGTTCTATCAGGACGTGGTGCGGCTGCGCCCGCGCGTCGTGCACATCATGATCGGCACCAATGATCTGGGCGGCAACACCGGCCCGACCAGCGCCGAACGGTTCGAGAACCATGTCATGGCGATGGTGGACATCGCCAAGGCCAACGGCATCGGCGTGGTGCTGGGGAGCATCCTGCCCGCTGCCAGAATCCCGTGGAAGCCCAAGCTGGAGACGGCGAAGCAGGTTGTCGCGCTCAACGCCTGGCTGCGCGCTCTCGCGCGGGCACGGGGCGCGGTCTACGCCGATTACCATGGCGCGCTGGTCAATGCCGAAGGCGGCATGAACCCCGACATTGCGCCAGACGGCATCCATCCCAACGCCAAGGGCTACGCGGTGATGGAGCCGATCGCCAAGGCTGCAATTGCCGAGGCCGAGAAGATGGCGACGCCGCAGCGCTGAAAGCAGCTCAGCCTTCCACCAGCATCAGCGCATCGAGCGCGACGACGCCCTGGCCCTTGGGGTGCAGGATCACAGGGTTGAGATCAACCTCGCGGATCGAGGGTTCGGCGCGCAGCACGCGGCCGAGCGTGACGATCAGCTGCGCGAGCGCGGGGACATCGAGCGACGGCGCACCGCGATAGCCCGAAAGGATCGCCGCACTCTTGAGCTTCATCAGTTCGGCTTCGACCGCTTCCGACGTCATGTCCGCCGCGAGCAGGCGCACGTCGCCGAGAATTTCGGCAGTGACGCCGCCGAAGCCGGCGAGCAGGACCGGCCCCCATTCGGGATCGTTCTTCGCGCCGACGATCATTTCCACCCCGCGCGCACCCATCGCCTCGATCAGCACGCCGTCAAGCCGGATCGCGGCGGAATAGGCTGCGACGCTGGCGTGCATCTTGTCCCACGCGGCGCGCACGGCAGCGCCATCGGCAAGGTTCAGGATCACGCCGCCGGCATCGCTCTTGTGGCTGAGCGCAGCGGCCTGCGCCTTCATAGCGACGGGATAGCCGAGCGCCTCGGCAGCGGCGACCGCGGCATCGGCGCTGGCGGCGAACTGGCCCGCCGGGAAAGGAATGCCGAGGGGGCCGAGCAGGGCCTTGGCCTTGTATTCAGGGATCACGCCAAACTCTGCCGCGAGGCCGGGCACGGGGAGCGGGCTTTCCGCGTTCCGGGTGGTATCACGCGCCGCAAACTGCGTCAGGCGGGTGATCGCACGCAATGCGCGCTCGGTGGTGGGGAACCACGGGATACCCGCCGCACGAAGCGAGGCTATGCGCTCCGACGGAACGGCAGCGCCTTCATCGAGGCCCGCAAAGATCAGCGGCTTGGTGAGCGGCCGGGCGGTCGCGGCAGCGAGGATCGGCGGGAACTTGATCGCACAGGTCACCGCTTCGGCCTGGATGATGCCCGCGAGCACCGTGCCGACGCGCGGATCATCGAGCAGCGCTTCCAGGCAACGCGTGTAGATCGCCGGTTCGGAGAGGCCCTGCGCGGTGATATCGAGCGGGTTGCTGACCGGCACGAAAGGCGGCAGCGCGGCACGCAGGGCAGGCGAATCCGCATCATGCAGCGGCGCCAGCGGCAGCCCGAGCGATTCCGCCAGATCGAGCGTGAGCGCCTTGAACGCGCCGGATTCGCCAAGCACCGCCGTATCGCCCGAAGGCAGCGCGGGGCAACGCAGCGCGATTTCGGCGATATCGCCCAGTTCTTCCAGCGTTTCGGCCATGATCACCCCGGCGCGGGTGACCTTGGCGCGCATCAGCGCATAGTCGCCCGCCATGGCGCCGGTGTGGGTCGCGGCGGATTCGCGCGCGGCGCTGGATGTGCCGGGATGGAGCAGGACGATCGGCTTGCCCGCTGCCGCCGCGCGGGTGGCCGCGGCGAGGAAGCGCTCGGGCTTCCTGAACTGCTCGACAATCATCGCGATGACGTGGGTGTCGGGCTGGTCGATCAGCCAGTCGACATAGTCCTCGACGCCGCTCGCCGCCTCGTTGCCGGTGGAGACCGAGTAGGACACGCCGCAATCGCGCGCGAGGAGCACGGTGCCGAGCACGGCGGCCATCGCCCCCGATTGCGAGACGACGCCGATCGCGCGCTTTCCAGCGGGGGGCCTTGCGTCGGTTTCGACAAAGGTCAGCGGGATTCGGTTCACATAGTTGACGAGGCCAAGGCAATTGGGGCCCTCCACGACCATGCCGGCTTCGTGGGCGATGCGTGCGATCTCGCGCTGCTCGGCAAGACCTTCCGGCCCGCCCTCGGCGAAACCCGCAGCAAAGATCACCACACCGCCGACCTTGCGCGCCGCAAGCGCCCGCACCGCATCGAGCACGCCGGCACGGGGAATCGCAAGGACAGCGGCGTCGACGCCTTCAGGCAGTACCTCGATGGCTGGCAGGCAAGTGCGCCCGCCCAGCGTCTCGCGCTTGGGATTGATCGGATAGACCGCGCCGGAAAAGCCGTTGGCATCGAGATTGGACAGCAAGGTCGTACCAAGCGCGCCGGGCTTGTCTGAAGCGCCGACCACCGCGACCGAGCGCGGCCGCAGCAGCCGCTCAAGCGCCGGAAGGACAGGGGCGGATGCGGAATTGTCGGGCACTTCACTCTCCGAAATAGGTTATGAAATATAACAATAGCGGCTAGGGCGAGGCAGGGCAAGGCGCACAGCATCAAGGGCAGCGAGTGCCACGACGGGCAGCAGGCCAACGGTTGACGGAGAGGCGCGAGGCGTGGCAGAGGCAGGGACACTGCGGGTATAGCTTAGTGGTAAAGCTCCAGCCTTCCAAGCTGGCTATGCGGGTTCGATTCCCGCTACCCGCTCCAACTTTCCGTCCACCGGCATCCACTGACATCGTTGAAACCCACAGAAATCAGCGGTATTTTTGCGTTCATCGGGTCGCTGAGCACCATCGTTTTCTGCCTGCTTCCAGCCCATTTGGGGGCCTCGGCGAAGACAAGGCCCCCGGCGTCAAGTTGGAAGGCCCCCAAGTTGGGGGTTCCGGATCGAGGGACGTGACGCAATGCCGCTTTCAGACGCTGCGGTTCGCAATGCCAAGCCGAGGGCCAAACCGTACAAGATGGGCGACAGCGGCGGGCTCAATCTTCAGGTCCAGCCGAACGGCAGCAAACTCTGGCGGATGAAGTATCGCCTGCTGGGCAAAGAAAAGAAGCTCGCGATTGGCCCCTACCCTGAGATCAGCCTGAGCGAGGCGCGCCGCCGCCGGGACAAGGCGCGCGAGCAGTTGCATGCGGGGCTCGATCCTTCGCGCGAGAAAGTGAAGGCACGCCAGCATGCCGAAGTGGTCGCAGGCTGCACCTTCACGACTGTGGCCGAGGAGTATTGCTCGAAGCGCAAGCGTGACGGCGCCGGCGCCTGGGCGACTGCGACGGCCGCGCGGTGCGAGTATCTGCTCAGCCTGCTTGATGGATCGATTGGCAAGCTGCCGATCACGGACATTGCGCCGATCGACGTGCTCGAAGCTGTTCGCAGGATTGAGCGGAGAGGCAAGCTAGAGAGCGCAAGACGCACGCTGCAACTTGCGGGCTCAGTGTTCCGCTACGCTGTCGCGACGGCACGCATTCCCTCGGACCCGACGCGGGATCTGCGCGGCGCGCTGCTCACCCCGAAGGTGACGCACTACGGTGCCATTGTTGAGCCCGAGAAGGTCGGTGAGCTGCTGCGCGCGATTGATGGCTATGACGGTTTCGGGATTACGAAGCAGGCGCTGCTGCTCGCCGCCAATGTGTTCGTCCGCCCCGGCGAACTTCGTCATGCGATGTGGAGCGAGATCGACTTCGAGGAGAAGGTGTGGACCATCCCCGCCGAGAAGATGAAGATGCGCCGAGCGCACCATGTGCCACTATCGCAGCAGGTAATCGCGATGCTTGAGGACCTGCGACCGGTGACTGGGCCCAAGGGCTATGTCTTCCCCTCCGTCCGTTCGAGAGCACGACCAATGAGCGAGAACACGCTCAACAGCAGTCTCAGACGCCTCGGCTACAGGAGCGAGGAAATGACGAGCCACGGCTTCCGTTCCATGGCCAGCACGCTCCTCAACGAATCAGGCAGGCGGTCGTCCGATGCAATCGAGCGAGCGCTAGCCCATGGTGAAAAGGACACCCACTCGCCGATATCGCCGATCGGCGCGCGCCGCAGAAAGGCCGCGAGCGCGGCGGTTGGCACGCTGCCGGAAATCCCGGCGCAGTTCGCCCCGCAGACCGCAAGCTGCCAGGCCGGGCTGTAGTCGAAGGAGTAGATCATCCGCTGCGCCAGATCGCAGGCGCCGCCGATCTTCAGGTTCAGCCAGCACCGCGTCGATCCGCGCGCTGTCGGTCCGCGTTGTTCTGGATGTTGGGCCGCGACCACGGCCAGCCGAGCCCAGGATCGCCCAGGTCGCGATTGGTGGTGATTACCGGCTGGCGCGGATTGCATCGGTGGCTGGAACAGAAACGTCGGATGCTCGCGCCAGAACGTGCTGCGATTGAAGCGGCCTTGGGCCTCGATCTGCAGATACTCTGCGGCTCGCCATGAGAGCGCACCGCCCAGCGCATGGGAATGGATATCCTGATCGGTCAGCGTCTCTTCGGCGAGGAAGGCGGAATTGCCGGAGAGCCCAGCGGTGACGACGTTGTTGGCATCGACCGTGAGTCCGATGAGCATCATGCCGCCGGTCGATTGCGGGTCTTGTCCGGCCCCGAATTGCGGACATACCACTGCATGCCGAGCCGCTCGTAGCGCCTCTCCCCGGGGCGGGCAAAATATCTCCATTGCGGTCAGGAGTCGTAGGTTTATTTGGTTATCTGGAAAGCTCGGAATCTTCGATTCCCGCGGTAGCAGTGCCGGGCTGCTTGCGCGCAATACTTCGCAATTCATCCCCGCGATCACCGCATCGGCGAGAATTGTTGGGTTGATTTCAATTTCTGGCAAATGCTGCAGAAGGGATCCTTCGGGCTTCGCCGCAGAGCCTTGTTCAAAAGCGCACCTCAGGCCGTTTCCTGTCCTTGCGCTGCGCCCGTGATGCCTGTTCTGCCCATGCTTCGCCCGTCGACAGTCCCGTTCCCGAGGCGAGGGCTACCACCGCATTTACCATCGATCCTGCGGGACCAGCGCATCCTGCGTAATCCTCCCGCAGCAAACTTTTCGGCAAATTTACGATTTGGAAGGCGATTTGATCGCATGGACGGAACTTGGGTCAATCTCGTGCCCGCAATCCGTCTTTCGCGGCGGTGCTGCGCTCAGCGCGAAAGACCCCCGGGCCGGGCCCGGTCTGTCTGTTGGAGGAATGTCGCCACATGCCGCGTCGGTCGAAAGCAACGGGAGGCCAGATCCACGCTTCCATGCGCGTCCTGATCGCAAGCCTGCTGCGCGATACGGCGGGCACGACGATGGGCATTGCCCTTGCCACGATCATCCTGCTCGTCAGCCTTGTCGGCAGCGGGACCGACATGGCTCGCGCCTACATGACCAAGACCAGCCTGCAAAACGCGTGCGACGCTGGCGTTCTCGCGGGCCGCAAGGCTATGGCGACTTCGGGCACATACGGGACATCGGAGACGGCGAAGGCGAACAAGATGTTCAACTTCAACTTCAATCCGCTGGCCACCAATTCCCAGAATGTGACCTTCAACACAGAGTTCAGCGGCACCGGCGCCGTCAGCGGCACTGCATCGACCCAGATGCCCACGGTGATCATGGGTATCTTCGGGTTCAAGAGCATCACGCTCACCGTGGCGTGCAGCGCCGAGCTCCAGATGGCGAGTGCGGACGTAATGTTCGTGCTTGATACCACCGGCTCGATGGCGTGGACCCCGGCAGGTGTGAACGTCAACAGCGGCGCCGGCTCCAAGATCGTCGCCCTGCGCCAGGCGATCCTCGATTTCTACAAGACTGTCGCGTCGTCGGTCGTCGACAAGACCAATACGCGTATCCGCTTCGGCTTCGTGCCCTACACGGCAACGGTCAACATGGGCGGTATCATTGCCGCCGGCCAGATGCCGACGAGCTACTTTGCGGACACACAGCCGTTTCAGACGGCGCTCGCGAACTTCAACACCCCGGTATACGTGGGCACAACCGGCCCGGCGACCAACTCGACCGAGACATTCGGTTCGACCATCACGAACTCGCAGTGCAACAGCTACGGGGCCAACAACTATCCGTCCGCTGGGAACAACCCGGTCATTGTCGCCGGCGGACCGCCGCCGGCTGACACCACCTACACGACCTATTCGGTCAACTCCTGGACGAGGACCTCGGGCAACGGCAACAATGCTAGAGGCACCTGCGTCCGCAACGTTTCCACGGCGACGACCACAAACTACGAGCTGCGCTATCAGTTCACCAACTGGACCTTCCAGGCCGCGACAGTCGATGTACGGGCCTTCAAGGGCATGTCGGACGTATCTGTTGTGACCAACATTGCATCGAACGCGACGGTTCCCAACCAAGGCACTTACGACATGCCCTCGCTGGCCGCCCTGAACGGGACCCCGGGCGTGACCGGTCTCACCACCACCAACACAAGGTGGGACGGCTGCATCGAAGAGCGAAAGACGGTCCAGAATCTGGCGATGAACCCGGTGCCAAGCGGCGCAACCGACCTCGACGTCGATTCCGCGCCAACGGGCGACGACACCCGCTGGAAGATATACGAGAACGACCTGGTATGGTACCGCGGCACGAACACTGGTCCGCGCACCGTAACGTCGCTTTCCGGCACCGGCATCGGCCGTGAAGGCTCGCAGTGCCCGCCGAGCGCGATGCTCTTTACCGAAGTCGATACGAGCGATCCGAACGTGGTGCCGACCTGGCTTGACAACTATGTCCAGACGCTTGTGGCGGCCGGCAGCACTTACCACGATATCGGCATGATCTGGGGCGCCCGGCTTGCCAGCCCGAACGGCATCTTCCAGTCGAACGTCAACGCCGATCCGGTCAAGTATCCCTCGGTCAGCCGCCACATCATTTTCATGACCGACGGTGACATGGCGCCATCGATCGACAGCTACAGCGCCTATGGCGAGGAAATCTACGACAACCGCGTGGCGCCTTCCGGCACCAACAACAGCACGTTGCGGAACTATCACAACAACCGCTTCCTCGCGGCCTGCACCAAGGCCAAAAACCTTGGCTACACCGTCTGGCTGATCGGCTTCGGAACCTCGCTCACTACGCAGATGACCAGCTGCGCCACAGCTGGCCGCGCCTACTACGCCAGTGATACGACCGCGCTCAACAACACCTTCAAGTTCATCGCCGGCCAGGTGGCCGACCTGCGGATCAACAAGTGATGGGCGTCCGTCTCCCGCACCTTGCCCTGCGCGGGCGCCGCCGCTGCCGTTCGTTGTTGCGCGACCGGCGCGGGGTCAGCGCGGTGGAGTTCGGTCTGACCGCGCCGATCCTGTTCCTCGTGGTGTTCGGCTCGTTGCAGGTTGCGCAAGGCTATTATGTCCGCACCGTGCTCACCGGGTCGATCAACGCAGCGGCGCGCAAATCCTCGCTGCAGAGCGGGCAAACCAGCACGACCACGCTCGATTCGCTCGTGGCGCAATCGATCAGATATGTCATGCCGACCGCGAACATCACGTTCACGCGAAAGAACTATGCCCAGTTCACTTCGGTGGGGATGCCCGAGGACTTCACCGACACAAACGCCAACGGCAGGTACGATTCGACCGAATGCTTTGTCGACATGAACGGCAATCGCACCTGGGATTCCGACATGGGCCAGACCGGCCTCGGCGGCGCGAATGATGTCGTCGTCTATACGGTCACCGTTACCTACAAGCAGTGGTTCGGCTTCGCGAAGATGTTCGGCCTGCCCGAATATCAGACTGTCCCGCAGACGACGATCCTGATGAACCAGCCCTTTGCGACCCAGGCAACCCGCACGGGAACCTCTGTATGTCCATGATCAGCCCGGCTGCCCCTGCGGTGCGCAGGCCCGTGTGGCACTTCTTCGCACGCCTCGCACGCAGCACAGCCGCGGTGAGCGCGGTCGAGCTTGGCCTTGCCATGCCGTTCCTGATGGGATTGACGCTGACGGGCGTCGAGGTGGTGAACCTTGCGCTGATCCACGTGCGGCTCAACCAGCTGGCCATTACCGTTGCCGACAACGCCAGCCGCGCGAAGCAGACGCAGGTCAACGGTGCACCGCAGTTCCGCGAATTCGATGTGAATCAGGTGTTTCGCGCCGCCGCCCTTCAGGCCGAAGACCTGCAGATCCCGGCGCGCGGCCGCGTGATCCTGTCCAGTCTTCAGGTCAACGGTTCGGGCGGCCAGTGGATCGCCTGGCAGCGCTGCTGGGGCAAGAACACCTGGGCCTCGCGCTATGGAGTTCAGGGCACCGGGGCGACGGGCACCTCGTTCGCGGGCATGGGCTTCACGACCACGAAGATGACCGCCGATGCCGGAACCGCGATCATGTTCGTCGAGGTCGCTTATGACTACAAGCCGTTCTTCCTTGGCAGCGTGCTGCCTTCGAAGGTGATCCGCAAGGAAGCCGCGCTCTATGTGCGTGACGACCGTGATCTGACCCAGATCTACAATCCCTCGCCTGCACAGACCGTCGCGCGTTGCTAGAGCACTTTCCGACCAATCACGGTGAGCCAGATTGGTCGGAAAGTGCTCTAAGTGGCGGCTGGAGCCGCAGGTGCGGGCACGAACCGGCTGATCACCCAGGCAACCGCGCCGAACCACACCGCGCCGAGCGCGATGGCCACGATCACCTGGCGGAAATCCTCGCCCGCCTGGATCACCGGCGCGTTGAGCACGGTGATGAACAGCATCGTGCTCTGATTGCAGAACAGCGCGGCGCGGCCGGCCACGACCAGAAATACCGCCCCGATCATCAGCAGCAGCGCCAGCACGATCAGTTGCGGGCTGTGCATCATCGCCCCCGTCTGCAGCATGAAACTGAGGCTGGCGCCGACAAGGGCCCCGATCAGCGCGCCGGGCAGCGCCTTCAGCGAGAGTTCGTGGAGCGCCGACCACGCCCATAGCAGCAGGAAGCCGGCATAAAGCGGCGTGACATGCAGCCAAGCGCCCAGCGCGATGAAACCGGCGATCACGACGATCACGCCCAATGTAACGATCGCGGCCTGCCCCAAGGGCATCCGATGCGGCGCAGCCGCGCCGGCTGGTGTGGACATGATGTGGCTCTCCCGCGGTGTCCGGTGCGGCAATCCGCCCGGATCTGATCGGAAGGCTCGCCCTTGCGCCTGGCCTTGTCAACTGCAGTGCCTGTGGGGTGCCTTTGCGCCGCCTCGCACCCGGTGCTAGATGAGCCGGCATGACCGCACTGCTCGAACCCTTTCACGCCATCACCATTTCCGCCATCGCCCAGCGCCTCATGGCCGAGGGCCGCTCGGTCATCCGCATGGAATATGGCCAGCCTTCGACCGGCGCGCCGGCTGCCGCGCTGGCCCGCGCCCGCGCCGTGCTGGACGAGGACGACAAGGGCTATTGGGAAAGCACCGAACTGCTCGCCCGGCTGGCGCGCCATGTCGAGGAGACCACCGGCGTTTCGGTCTCGCCGGATCAGATCGTGCTGACCTGCGGTGCTTCGCCGGCGCTTGTCATCGCGCTGTCTCTGCGGTTCGGCCCCGGCGCGCGCGTGGCCATCGCGCGGCCGGGCTATGTCGCCTATCGCAACACGCTGCGGGCGCTGCATATCGAGCCGGTCGAGCTGCCCTGCGGCCCGGAAGTGGGCTACCAGATCACTGCCGCCGCGCTCGAAGCGCTCGATTCCGCGCCCGATGGCGTGATCATCGCGAGCCCCGCCAACCCGACCGGGACGGTGATCGCGCCCGGGGAAATGGCCGCAATCGCCAAAGTCTGCCTGGCGCGCGGGATCCGCATCGTCTCGGACGAAATCTATCAGGGCATCACGTATGGCGCCCCTGCCAGCTCGATGCTGCCGTTTGACCGCGAGGCGATCGTGGTGAACAGTTTTTCCAAGTATTTCAGCATGCCTGGCTGGCGGCTCGGCTGGCTGGTCGTGCCGCCGGGGCTCGTCGATCAGGCCCGCGCACGGATGGGCAACCTGTTCCTCACCCCGCCCTCGCTCAGCCAGCACGCCGGCCTCGTCGCGCTCGATTGCGGCGATGAGCTTGATGGCCATGTCCGCACTTATGCGCGCAATCGGGATCTTTTGCTGGCGGCGCTCCCGGCCATGGGTCTCGCGCGGATCGCCCCGCCCGATGGCGCGTTCTACGTCTATGCCGATGTCGGCCACCTGACGCAGGATTCGATGGCCTTCTGCATCCGCCTGCTGGAGGAAACCGGCGTCGCCACCGCACCGGGGATCGATTTCGATCCGGTCGATGGGCATCGCTTCGTGCGCTTCAGCTTTGCCGTTTCCACCCCGCTGGTGGAGGAAGCCATCGGGCGGATGGTCCCGTGGTTTCAGGCACAAGCGGTGCTGGTGCAGGTCTAAGCCGGAAACGAAAAAGGGGGCAGTCCGCAGACCGCCCCCTCCTCGATTGTGTTCAGATGATCAGAGCGCGATGGCGAGCGAAGCGCGGGCCGAATAGCCGGTGCCGCCACCTTCCAGCTTTTCGTAGCCGCCGCTGATCTTCCACGTGTAGTCCAGCCCGCCCTGGATCAGGCTGACTTCGCCAACCCACGCCGAGGGCAGTTGCTGCCCGGTAAGCGTGAAAGTGTCGCCGCCGCTGGTCGCGCCGCGGTTGAATGTGGCGATGGTATTGCCGACCTCGCCCGAAATCCGGCTGCGCCGACCGCCTTCGACCTCGACAGTGAAGGGGCGGTTCTCGTAGTCGCCCGGCGCCGAGCTCCAGCTGGCGACCAGCGTGGTGTTGGCATTGGCGACCGTGCTGGTGCGGCCCGCAAGGGTCAGCGCCAGCGGGGCGTTGCCGGTTTCGGTGTAGCCGTTTTCCTTCAGGCGGAAGTATTCGAACGTGGCGCGCGGCTTCAGCTTGAAGTGATCGCCGATCGGAACCGCGTAGGAAACGCCGCCCGTGCCGGTGATCAGCGTGCCCTTCCACCTGCCGCTGGCGCTGTAGCCGAACTGCTGGCTGTCAACCGTGCCGGTGAAGGTGCGGGTCGAGGTGAACGAGGGGCGGCCATAGCCGACGCGGGCATAGGCGTAGAACGGACCCGAGGCGAGGCGCCAGAACGCCGCGAGCTCGATGTCGCTGACCTTGACCTTCTGCGTGGCATCGGTGGTCGAATTGCCGGTGAAGTAGGTGAAAGAGCCGCCGATGTGGCCGAAGCCGAACGCCTTCTCGAACCCGAGCGAAAGACCGCCGCCGCTGTTGCTGTAGCCCTGCGTGTCGCCGGCCGTCTTCTTGCCCCGGAAGAAGATCGGCTCGATCCAGGCCCCGGCGCCGCTGATGGTGAACCAGCTCGAATCATCGTCGATCCGGCGTGCCGCAAGGCGCGTGCCGCGCGTCAGCAGATCGAGCGTGCCGCCGGCATAGTCCGGCAGCATCTGGTTGAACTGCGTCTGCAGCGTGGCAGTGTCTGCCGCCTGCAGAAGGCTTGACTGGAGCAGCGTGTCCTTCGCGGCGTTGGCAAGGATCGCGTTGTAGGCCTGCGACTGCGGAACGTTGAGCCCGATTTCGCTGGCCGACTTGCGCGCGATGGTCAGCGTCACATCATTGCCCACCGCGGCGACGGTGCCCTTGAACAGCACCGGCAGGTTGAGCGCCGAGCTGGCGACATTGGCGCCGCCCGTCAGCGTGCCCGCGCTCAGCACGGTATAGGTGCCTTCCGCCTTGGCGAGCGACGTGACGCGGGCCGAGATCTTGGCACCGCTGGCGAAGCTCGCCGTGCTCGCCACGAGCTTGGATGACGTGCCGGTGGCGCCGTCGATGTAGACACCGAGCGTGCCGTTCGCGCCCACGTTGAGCGACTGGACTGTCGTTGTGACCGCCGAGTTCGCGCCAAAGGTGCCGCCGTTCACGGTGACTGCCAGCTGCGATCCACCCGTGACGGTGCCGCGGTAGATGGCGTTGTCGGCAAGGGTCAGCGTGCCGATCTGATCGTTCAGGATCAGCGTGCCGGTGAAGCGCGAGTTCCCGGTCATCGCCAGCGAGCTGGTGCCGGTGCCGAAATCGATGTTGCCGATGTACTTGGCATCGTCGGCCAGCTTCACCGCATCGTTGCCGCCACCCAGGAAGCTGTTGCCGGTAACCGTGCCCGAACCGATATCGAGCGTATCGTTGCCGCTGCCGGTGTAGATGTTGCCCTTGATCGAGGTGTAGACCTTGGCGGTATCGGGATCATAGCCGGTAGCCGCCTTGTCGGTGGTCTGCGATGCGGCATCGGTGCTGTTGAGGTACTGTCTGATCGTCACGCCCGAGGTGTTGGCGGACACGTCGATCGCGGCCAGCTGGTCCTCGCTCGAGCCGGTGACCGAGATTGTCTTGTTGTTGTTGATCGTGGTCAGCGTGCCCGAAAGATCCCTGATCGCCGCTGATGAGCCGATGCCCGGCTGGCTGATCACGGCGCTGATCGTGCCGTTGTTGTACAGCGTGTCGGCCGTTGAACCCGAATTGATGAGGATGCCGACCGCACCGGCGTCAATCGTGGTCGCGGTCACGCTGCCGTTCACGGCAATGCCTCTGGTCAGGGTCACGTTGCCGCCCTTGCCGCCGATCACCACCGCCGCGGCATTGGTCGAGCTGAAGGTGGCGGCGGAGCTCACGCTGCCATCGATGCCGAGCGAATAGGTGCCGGCGGTGGTGGTGCCGCCGCCGATGGTGATATCGCGGGTGCCGCCGATCTGGAGCGCCGGGGAATTGCCCACGGACGCGATCGTGCCGGTGGTCTCCGCGGTCGTGCCGCTGCCCGAGGCGGTCGTCACGATCACGCCGCCGGCCACGTTGCCGTTGATCTCGACCGCAGCCTTGCCGGTGGACAGCGCGCTGCGCGGCAGGGTCTGCGTCGCGCCGCTATCAGCCGTGTAGCTTGCCGACTGCGAAAGCGCACCGTTGATCTTGACGAGGCCGCCGACGTCGCCGTTCACAACCAGCGCCTGCGTGCCGCTGCCGACCACTCCGATGGTGCCGCCCGCTGCCACATTGCCGGAAACCGCTCCGGTGCGAATGCCGACCGAATTGTCGCCCCTGACCCTGATCGTGCCGGTGTTGGTGACCGAGCCGGTCATTGTCGAATCCACCGCGATGCCGGCTGAATTGAGGCCGTCGACAGTGATCGTGCCGGTGTTCGAGATGGCGCCGGTGAACGTACCGCCGGGGGCAACGCGGATGCCATAGCGGCCCGTCGCCTGCGCGATCGGGCCTTCCGGGATGCCGTTGCCATCGGCATCGGGCGGGGTGAAGGTTTCCAGCACCTGGATCGTGCCGGCGTTCGAGATGTTCGAGGTCGTCCCGGCCTGTGCGACGACGCCCGCGGCGCCGTCACCCGCGCCCATGTCGAGCGTGCCGCCGGACTGGACCGTCACGTCCTTCGACGCGTCGACCGTCACGGCCGTACCGTTGTCGAGCTTGATCGTGCCGCCGCTGGCGACCGTCACTGCGCCGGCGCCCGAGGTCAGCAGCGGCGTGGTGGTTGCAGTGCTGACGGTGGTGTCGGCAAATGCAGGGCTCACGCCTGCCATCAAGGCAGCAGGTGCGGCCGTGGCAAGGAGGCGTGCCGCTTTCTTCATGGTGCGGGTGATCGGGGCTTTGCTGTCCATCGGTATCTCATTATCCGGCATGGGGAACAGTCGCTTCAGCGGCAAACTGAACCCGTGTGGTACTTCGTCCGGCGAGCCGCGTCATCGCCTGCCGGCATTGATCAGTGCAAAATCGCCCGTACCCTTCCCTCCCGGGCAGCTTGTCCGGTGCGATTTGCGCGCGTCTTAACGCGATTCTGCGCCATGCCTTAGCGGAAAATTTCAGCAACAATTCGCCGTGGTAAAGCCAGCGTTCAGATCGGGCCCAACGCAAGCGGGGAGGGACGCTCCGGCGTGCAAGGTAAAGCACTTGCGAGGTGATGTTGCGATGTCCATGGTGCGCAGCCAAGCCTTCGTTTTTGTTGCAACATGGAAATGGTGCAGCGGCAGGACGCATTCTGCTCGTCGAGGACGATCCCCAGATCGCGGACTACATCATGTCGGGGCTTGCCGAGGAAGGTTTCACCGTCGATCGCGCCGAAAATGGCCGAGACGGGCTGTTTCTGGCGACGGACAGCGAGTTCGATCTCGTCGTGCTCGACCGGATGCTGCCGGGCATGGACGGACTTGCGCTGCTCAAGGCCATGCGCGCGTCCGAAATGGCGACGCCGGTGATCATGCTTTCAGCGCTCGCCAGCACAGATGACCGGATCGCCGGTCTGACCGCCGGTGCGGACGACTATCTGGGCAAGCCGTTTTCCTTCGCCGAGTTACTCGCCCGCATCCAGGCCTTGCTGCGCCGCGCTGCGGGCGGGGGCAGGCAAGCGCAGGAAACCACGCTGCGGTGCGCCGATCTGGAGCTTGACCGGCTGACCCGGCAGGTGCGCTGCGGCACCCGCAAGATTGATGATGGTGAGGAGCAGGCCCTGTTCCACACCGTTCACGGGGCGGGTTACCGGCTCGCGTCAGACTGATCGGGCCGATGGCGCTGTCTGCAGTCCGCCGCACCGCCCGCCGCGGTCTTTCGCCGACGATGGTGCGGCTTGATCGCGAACGGCAAGTCGCCGAGTTGCGCGACGATCTGCTGGCCCCCTGTTACGACGGCGGACGCGAGGAACTGGCGGGATTCATCTCGGCCCGCCGCGGCAGCGCTGCCGACCCTGCAGTGTTTATCGCGCTGATCGGCAAGGGCCCGCCGGTGCTGAGCAATCTGGTTCGGGTGCCGGCCCTTGCTCCCGCGAACCGGCCGCAGCCTGTCGTGGTGCGACGCGGTCCGGATCAGCCGCCGAGCGAGGGGCTCGCGCTGGCCGGCCAGCTACCCGGTGGTGAGCGGCTGGTCGTCGGCGTGGTCAGCCTGACCGAGCGGCGCATCGATGCTGCCTTTGCCTCGACCGTGGAATTGACGATCGCGGTGGCCGTTCTGATGGCATTGCTGAGCGCGGTGGTTGTGGGCTTTGTCATCAGCCGCCGCACGCACCTGATCGCCGAAACCGCCGCCGCCTGCTCGATCTGGCAGCGGTGGCGGAGGATCTGGTCGAGCTTTACGATCCACTCGCGGAGCAGTCCGATGTGCGGCTCGAAGCGCGGCTTGAACCGGTGACCGCCGCGGTGGCGCGGCTCCATGGCGGCCAGTTCATGCTCGGCGATCCTGCCTCTGGCGGCAATGGTCTGGTTGCCACCCTGCGCCGGCCCGCCTGATACCTGCCCTGCGGATACGCGGTCCGTCCGCTCCAGCTTGCCCCAGCCGATGCCGAGACCCTGCAGCGCCGCGCCGACTGCGCGGATCACCACGCCGTACATCAGCTGGCGATAGACAAAGCGCTGGCTCAGCAGCAGGATCGGCGGGAAGCGGCGTTCGCGTACGTCGAGCCGGTAGGCGACCCAGCCGCAGACAAGGTCGATCGCGGTGAACACGGCCCAGTAAAGCCCCATGCGCAGCACGTCGGTCTGCGTCTGCGCCCAGTCGTGCTGCATGATCCTGACCGCAGTGCCGACGATCGAGACGGCGAGCGCCAGATCGATCATCGGCGAGATCAGCGCGAAGAGAATCTGGAACAGCCAGGCCTGCGGCATGCCGACAAAAGAAAGACCGGCGGGCTTGCGTTTCCACAGCACCGAGCGGTGCTTCCACAGGCACTGCAGCGTGCCGAAAGCCCAGCGGAAGCGCTGCTTGGAAAGCGCGGCCAGCGTTTCGGGCGCTTCGGTCCAGGCGACCGCGTCCTCGTCGTAGCACACCTTCCAGCCCTTGCGCTGAATTGCGATGGTGAGGTCCTGATCCTCGGCCAAGGTGTCTTCCGGATAGCCGCCGACATCGTTGAGGGCCGCGCGCCGCCGCGCGCCGCCATGCGCCGACAGCGCCGGGCACAACCATGATCGCGCCGAAGCGGGTGAGCGCACGGCGCTCGATGTTCTGTGCGGTGACATATTCCACCGCCTGCCAGCGCGTGACGAGATTGACCCGGTTGCCGACCTTGGCATTGCCCGCCACCGCCCCGACGCGTCCGTTCTCGAACCAGCGCACCAGCCGTGCGATCGTCTGCGGCTCGAACTGCGTATCGGCATCGAGCGCGACGACGATTTCGCCCTTCGCCACCTCCAATGCCCGGTTGAGCGCGGAAGCCTTGCCGCCGTTGACCATCGTCATCAGCCGCACTTGCGGGTGGTTCCCGAAGGCAGCCTCGACAATGGCGCTGGTGCGGTCCTTCGAGCCGTCGTCCGCCACGATCACTTCCATGTGCGGATAGTCGCTGGCGAGGATGCGGTGGATCGAGCTCTCGATCACGCGCTCCTCGTTGTAGGCGGGAATGATCACGCTCACGAGGGGCTGATAGCCGCCCGCCAGCGCGGGGACCTTGCGCCGGTCGGGCACAAGCGCGAGGCCGGTGAGCCCCAGCGCACGGATTACGCCGAGCGCGATGGCGAAGAAGAAGCTCCAGTTGAGCGCCGCGAGCAGCAGCGCCAGGAACGAGAAGATGGCGACATCGACGCGCACCGCGGCAAGGTCCCAGCCCTTGACCTGCGGCATCACGTCGTCGCGCTTGAGGCCGGCGAGTGTCGAGGCGGGCACGAAGCGGTAGCCGTCGGCCTCCAGCCGCTCGATGATGCGCGGCAGCGCCAGCACGGTCTGCTCGCGGTTGCCGCCGCCATCGTGCAGCAGGATCACGTTGGCGCTGCGGTCCGGCGTGGCGTGCTCGACCGCGTCCACCGTGCGGGCCACGATCTCGTCGGCGCTGCGCTTCATCCAGTCGCCCGGATCGGCGTGCAACCCCACCACGGTGTAGCCTTCCTTCTGCGCGATCAGCGCCGGCCAGAGCTCGTCCGAAGTGGTCGGCTCGGCGTCACCGAAATAGGGCGCGCGGAACAGGCGGGTGGAGCGGCCGGTATAGGCCTCGATCAGTCGCTGCGTGGCATTCAGTTCCAGCTTCACGCCGGTCGCCGAATCCTCGGCCATGTTCGGGTGGGTATAGCTGTGGTTGCCGATCTCGTCCCCATCGGCGACCATGCGCTGCAGCAGGCTGCGCCCGGCCACGCCGTTTTCACCGATGATGAAGAAGGTGGCCGGCACGTGATAGCGCTCGAGCACCGAAAGCACTTCGGGCGTGTACTTCGGGTCCGGGCCATCATCGAACGTGAGCGCGACCAGCTTCGGGCGGTCCCCGGTGCGGCGCACGACATAGGGTGTCGGCAGAGTGCCGTAGCGCTCGTCATCGATCAGGGCAGGCCGACCCTGCTGCGCGGCGGTATATTGGATCTGGCGCGAGCCTTCCTGCGGCGTCGCGACGATGCGCAGAATCTCGCCATTGCCTTCAACGTCGACATTGTTGGCCTGCCTGATCCGGCCGAGGTCCGGCACATGGCCATGCGGATCGCGCCAGGCATTGAGCACGTCCCAGAAGCCCGGGTCTTCCGAGCCCAGCCGCCACAAGGCGACCGAGCCGACGCCGAGGTGCCTCAGCATCTGCATCTGGTTCCAGCTGGCGGCGGCATCCAGCATCCACACCTGATGGCGCTCGGGCGCGGTCGCCGCGTTGCTGTCCTCGTCATCAAGATAACCGAAGCCGGCGTTGCCGCTGGTCTTGTCCCACATCGGCGTGGCCGCCATGCTAGTCGTAGCCATAGTTGCCGAGCGCGACGATGACCTTGCCCGCGGCCAGCCCCTTGCGCTGGTCCGCCAGATGGCTGGCAAACCAGCCGTTGGACGCGATCGGTCCGGGCTCGCCGCCCTGCCAGTGCTCGTCCTAGGCCATGAGCACGACCTTGTCGGCGACTTCGGCGAGGCGCTTGGCCGACCAGTCCGCATCGCCGAGGGGCATCGTCACGGCCACGACGCGGTGCTTGGGCGCTAGCCGGGCATGGAGATCGGCCACGAAACCGCGCAGCGCGGCGACGCCCGGCTTCGGCAGGTTCTCGAAGTCGATCATCACGCCGCCATCGCCTGACTTGTCGAGCGCGGCGTCGATCTGGTTGACGAGGGCCGCGCGGCGGGCGGGGCTTGCCATCACGGTGGTCGCGCCCGCGCCGTCCCAATTGGCGTTCGCGGCGTTCTGCAGCACGGGAACGACCAGCGGGTGGTGCAGGGCCGAGACCAGTACCCGGCGCATCGGCGCATCGTCAGTGACGACGAGATTGCCGTTCTGGCCCAGCGAGAACAGCGTTGGCGCGACCCAGTCGAGCTGGTCGATATGGCGCCGCAGCGTCTCCGCGCTGCCATCCGTCCACGAGGTGTAGAAGCCGACGCTGAGCGCCTGCCCGCCGCCATGCGCGGCCATTGCAGTGTGGCGACCGAACAGCTGGTCCAGATTCCGGGAGATCCGCTGCGAAATGCGGCTTACCTGGGTCTTGAGCGGAAAGGGCGCCTGCCGCTCGAAGCCCAGCGGGAGCTTTGCGGCCGGCGGCGGCCGGTGGGATCGAAGAAAATCGGACGAGGCAAGGGGCAATTCCCCCAATGCTGTCGCCGGAGACGACAAGGCGCGCGCTGGAGACATGGCTCTCGCACGGGCTGGTTTTGCGGTAACCGGCAGGGTGACGATGGACGCCGGACCGGACATCGGAACAGGGGACCGTCACGTCACGATTCCCGTGACAGGCGCCCATCGTCGAGAGCCGTTCTAGGGCTGCGCGCCCTTCGCCGGTGTGAGCAGAACATTACGCTTTGGCCATTTTGGGAAAGTCGGCGCCTGCGGGCTTGCCCGCATGACCATCTGGGCCGCGGAGGTCTGCAAGGCCAAGGGCTTGGCCATGGTCCCTGCTCCCAACCGACGCGCTGCCCTCGATCACTTGCGCCAGTTTGTGCCCCGCGCCGGCGCTTCCTATGCGTCGAATCGCAACACCGATCCGGGGCCTGGCCGGCCGGCGGCGGTCTCTCGGCTATCGCCGGCGGTGCGCTACCGGCTGGTTACCGAGCAGGATGTCGTGGCCGAAGTGTTGGGGCGCCACAGCTTCAACGCGGCTGGAAAGTTCATTCAGGAAGTGTGCTGGCGCACCTACTGGAAGGGCTGGCTCGAACTGCGCCCGGTGGTCTGGCAGCGCTTCCTCGCCGAACGCGATGGCGCGCGCGATGCCATGGCGGGCAGTGCCGATCTGCTGGCGGCTGAGGAAGGGCGCACCGGGATCGATTGCTTCGATGCCTGGGCGCGCGAACTCGTGGAGACCGGCTACCTCCACAACCACGCGCGGATGTGGTTTGCCTCGATCTGGATCTTCACGCTGCGCCTGCCGTGGACGCTCGGCGCCGATTTCTTCCTGCGGCACCTGATCGATGCCGATGCGGCGAGCAACACGCTTTCGTGGCGCTGGGTCGCGGGGCTGCAGACGGCGGGCAAGACCTACCTCGCCCGCGCGGACAACATCGCGCGCTACACCGAAGGCCGCTTCGCGCCGCGCGGGCTGGCGCAAGAAGCGGCGGCGCTCACCGAAGCGCCGGTCGGCGCGGCGGGCACGCTCTTGCCGCTCGCCGCGTCTGATCCGGCTGCACCTAGCCTGCTGCTGGTGCACCACGAGGATCTTCATTCCGAATCGCTGTTTGCAGCCGGCGCGCCGGTGGCGGGCGTGCTT
The DNA here is from genome assembly GCF_019748365.1 of Novosphingobium sp. Lineage (GTDB taxonomy): Bacteria > Pseudomonadota > Alphaproteobacteria > Sphingomonadales > Sphingomonadaceae > Novosphingobium. The sequence continues at coordinate 21,036 of NZ_JAIEPN010000146.1, read as the reverse complement.
GCGGTCTGCGATCCTGCGCTTCTCTGGGGCGACGCGGCACGGCGCTTTGCGGGCGAGGCCGTGGCCGATGCCGCCACGCGTGCCGAGGCGCACTTCCGGTGCGGCTCCACGCTGGCCGACAGGCTTGATGCCGAAACGGTAATTGCTGCGGCGCAGGCGGCGGGCGCGCGGCAGGTGCTGACTCCTTTCGCGCCGGTCGGCCCGGTCGCCGATGCGCTCGCCCGGCTGGAGCCCGCGCTTGCCGCCGAAGGTATTGCGCTGCGCCCCGTCCGGCGGCGCTGGGATGCCGGTCTCTGGCCCCATGCGCGGCGCGGCTTCTTTGCCTTCGACGCCGAGATCGAAGGGCACTTGCGCGCCGAGGGGATGCTGTGAAGCGGCCGCTGCAGGTCGTCTGGTTCAAGCGCGACTTGCGCATCGCCGATCACCGCCCGCTCGCCCTTGCCGCAGCGCAGGGGCCGGTGCTGCCGCTCTATATCGCCGAGCCAGGCCTGTGGGCGCAGGACGACGCTTCGGCCCGGCAATGGGCGTTTGCCGCCGAAAGCCTCGCCGAACTGCAGGCCGCGCTTGGGCGCCTCGGTCAGCCGCTCTGCGTGGTGCGCGGCGATGCTGTTGCAGTCCTGGGCCGCATCCACGAGCGCCACGGGATCGCCGCGCTGTGGAGCCACGAGGAGACCGGCAACGGCTGGACTTACGCCCGCGACAAGGCCGTGGCGGTATGGGCGCGCGCGGCGGGCGTGGTGTGGCATGAGCTGCCGCAGACGGGCGTGATCCGCCGCCTCAAGACGCGCCACGGCTGGGCGCGCGGCTGGGATCGCCGCATGGCCGAACCGCTCACCCCGCCGCCCGCCGCGCTTGAGCCGCTGGGCAGCGATTGGCCGGCGCGCATCCCCACCGCCGCTGATCTCGGCCTTGCGCCCGATCCTTGCCCCCACCGCCAGAGCGGCGGACGCGCGGCTGGCCTTGCGACGCTGGCCAGCTTTCTGGAGCGGCGCGGGCGCGATTATCGCTGGCAGATGTCGAGTCCGGTGACGGCCTTCGATGCGAGCTCGCGCCTCTCATCGCATCTCACCTGGGGCACGCTTTCCATGCGCGAAGTGGCACAGGCCAGCCAGACCCGCCTCAAGGGTCTGCGCGGCGAGGAGAGTGCAGCCGCGCGCAGCTGGCGCGCTTCAATGATCTCGTTCACCGGGCGCCAGCACTGGCACTGCCACTTCATGCAGAAGCTGGAGGACGAATCGCGCATCGAGTTCGAGAACCTGCACCCCGCCTACAACGGCCTGCGCCCGAATGTGCCCGATCCCGAGCGGCTGGCGGCGTGGGGAGCGGGGCGCACCGGTTATCCTTTCGTCGATGCCTGCCTGCGTGCGCTGGATGCCCATGGCTGGCTCAATTTCCGCATGCGGGCGATGCTGGTCTCGTTCGCGAGCTATCAGCTCTGGCTGCCGTGGCGCGCGACGGGTCTGCATCTGGCACGCCAGTTCGTCGATTATGAGCCGGGCATCCACTGGAGCCAGGTCCAGATGCAATCTGGCACCACGGGGATCAACACGATGCGCGTCTACAATCCGGTCAAGCAGGGCCACGATCAGGACCCGAAAGGCGTATTCGTGCGCCGCTGGGTGCCCGAGCTGGCCGATGTGCCCACGGCGCTGATCCACGAGCCGTGGACGTGGGACGGCGCGGCAAGTCTCGCCTATCCGCCGCCCATCGTCGATCACGTCAAGGCCGCTGCCGCTGCGCGCGAGGCGCTGCATGGGGTGCGCAAGGGCGCCGGGCACCGCGTGACCGCAAGCCGGATCGCCGAGAAGCACGGCAGCCGCAAGGCCGGGATGCCGATGACCGGCCGGAAATCCCGCCGCCGCGCGGTGACCACGCAACTGGCGCTCGATCTGTGAGCAAGCTGATCCTCGTGCTGGGCGATCAGCTGAGCCCCTTGCTGTCCTCGCTGCAGACGGCGGACAAGGCGCGCGACCGCGTGCTGATGGTCGAGGTCCACGAGGAGGCGACCTATGTGCGCCACCACAAGAAGAAGATCGCCTTCCTTCTGAGCGCCATGCGCCATTTCGCAGAGGAACTGCGCGCAGACGGCTGGACGGTCGAATATGTGAAGCTCGACGCCCCTGGCAATACCGGCAGCTTCACCGGCGAAGTCGCCCGTGCGGTTGCGGCGCACCGGCCCGAACGCATCGTGGTCACCGAAGCCGGCGAATGGCGCGTCGCGCAGATGTTCGCAGGCTGGGAAGCCGCGCTGGGCCTGCCGGTCGATGTGCTCCCCGATACGCGCTTTGTCTGCCCGCTGCCGGTGTTCCGGGACTGGGCGGAAGGTCGCAAGGCGCTGCGCATGGAATACTTCTACCGCGAGATGCGCCGCCGCACCGGTCTCCTCATGGAGGGCGACAAGCCCGCCGGGGGGGAATGGAACTACGACGCGGACAACCGCAAGGCTGCCGCGCCCGATCTGTTCATGCCCCGCCCGCCGGTCTTTGCACCTGATGCCATCACGGCAGAGGTGCTGGCGCTGGTGGAGGCACGCTTCGGCAACCACTTCGGCGATCTCGAACCCTTCCAGTTCGCGGTCACCCGTGCCGATGCCGAGGCCACCTTTGGCGCCTTCGTGCTGCGCGCGCTGCCGCGCTTCGGCGATTATCAGGACGCGATGCTGGAGGGCGAACCGTTCCTCTATCACGCCGTCATCGCGCAATATCTCAACTGCGGGCTGCTTGATCCGCTGGAAGTGTGCCGCACGGTTGAAGCCGAATGGCGCGCGGGCCGGGTGCCGCTCAATGCCGCCGAAGGCTTCATCCGCCAGATCATCGGCTGGCGCGAATATGTGCGCGGGATCTACTGGCTGACCGCGCCCGGTTATGCCCAGCGCAACTTCCTTGAGCACACCCGCCCACTGCCCGATTTCTACTGGACCGCCGAGACCGACATGGCCTGCGTGCGCGCCGCGGTCACCCAGACGCGCCAGCACGCCTATGCGCACCATATCCAGCGCCTGATGGTGACGGGCACTTTCGCACTGCTCGCCGGGATCGATCCGCATGCGCTCCACGAATGGTATCTCAGCGTCTACGCCGATGCCTATGAATGGGTGGAGCTCCCCAACACCGTGGGCATGAGCCAGTTCGCCGATGGCGGTCTGCTTGCCTCGAAGCCCTATGCGGCGAGCGGGGCCTATATCAACCGCATGTCGAACTACTGCGGCTCGTGCCGCTTTGACGTGAAGCAGCGGACGGGGCCGAATGCCTGCCCGTTCAATCCGCTCTATTGGGATTTCATCGCCCGCCACCGCGAGAAGATCGCCGGCAATCCGCGCATGGCGCAGATGGTGCGGACCTACGACAAGTTCGCTGATGCCGAGAAGGCGCGGATCGCGGAAAGCGCTAGGGCCGTACTGGCGAAGCTCTGACCGTTCGATCATTTCGAACGTCAGCGCTGAAATCTTCCGGCTTTTGCCAAGGCCGTGACCGCCCTAGATTGGTCGCATGAAACAGCCCGTGTTCTTCCTCTCGCATGGCGGCGGCCCCTGGCCGTGGCTCGATGGTCCGTTTCGTGAAGGCTTTGCCTGGCTCGAGGCTTCGCTGAAGGCGCTGCCTGCGCAGTTGCCCGAACCGCCCCGCGCGGTGCTCGCCGTATCCGGCCATTGGGAAGAGCCCGAGTTCACCGTCTCCAGCGCCGCGCAGCCGGGCATGGTCTACGATTACTACGGCTTTCCCGAACATACCTACCACATCAGCTATCCTGCGCCCGGCGATCCGGCGCTCGCGGCGCGGGTGCGGGAACTGGCTGCCGCCGCCGGCATCACTATGGGCGATGACCCTGCGCGCGGGTTCGATCATGGCACGTTCTCGATGATGCAGCCGATCCGTCCCGAGGCGGACCTGCCCGTCGTCAGCCTCTCGATGAAGATCGGCTACGATCCCGCCGCGCATCTGGCCCTCGGCCGCGCGCTGGCCCCGCTGCGCGACGAGGGCGTGGTGATCATGGGCTCGGGGCTTTCGTACCATAACCTGCGCATGTTCGACGCCCGCGCCGCCGAGCCTTCGCGCCAGTTCGACGGCTGGCTGCGCCACAGCCTGCTCGATCTCGACCCCGCGGCCCGCGCTGCCGCCATGCTGCACTGGGATCAGGCTCCCTATGCCCGGGTGACTCACCCGCGCGAGGATCACCTGATTCCGCTGATGGTCGCAGTCGGCGCGGCGGGCGAAGACCCGGGCGTTTGCATCTATTCCGAAAGCGGCCTGCGCGGCGGCATCACCGCTTCGGCCTATCGCTTCGGCGCGGACGTGACTCCGACCGGCTTCGACAAGCTCGCGGCCTAGGGCGATTTCAGGTCGCCGCCCATTCGGATTTGGCAGACGGCCGGTTTGGTCTATGGCATTCCACAACGCAATCCAGGTGGCATGTGGCAGACGGCAGGTCAGACAAGTCGCGCAGGTTGGAGCTGGGCAGGCAGAGGCGCGCCAGGACGCGCGCCAAGGTCATCGCGGCGGCCTTCGAGCTGTTTGGGGAGGAACAGGGCCTCTACTCGCGGATCGAAGACGTTTCGCAGCGTGCCGGGATCACGCGCGCGACCTTCTATGAGCATTTTTCCGGAATGGCCGAGCTGCGCGAGGCCGTCACGTATGAAGTCACACATGATTTCCTCACTGCGGTAAGCCATTCGATCCAGGCGCTGCCCGATCCGCGCGAGCGCATTTCGGTGGCGATCCGGCTCTATCTCGACCGCGTGCGCAAGGTTTCCGGGTGGGGTCGCTCGATGATCAACCTTAGTGCAAACGGCATCATCTTCGGTGCCGAGACTTTCCGGGAGGCCGAGCAGACCGTCGCCCATGCGATCGCGGCGGGGCAGCTCTCGATCACCGACCCTGCGCTGGGGCGGGATGCGATCCTTGGCACCACCATCGCCGCCATCTCGACCATGCTGCGCGAGGAGCGCGGGGCGGACTATCCAGAAGCGGTGGTGGCGATGATCCTCGTGGGACTGGGCGTGCCGCCCGGGGATGCGGGAGAGATTGCCCGGCGCCCCCTGCCGGAACTGGTGCCCTTGCCGCCCGCACAATCAATTTGACGGTTTGTAAGATTGAATATATCCCGATGCCAGTCTGACAGATTGTCGGATTGCAGATGGGCGCCCGACGCATCGGGCGCACCAGCATTCCGGCGGGAGATGAGCGATGCATGGGAGAGCAGGAAGCGTGCGTCTGGCGGGGGCGCTGTTTGCCCTTGGCGTAGTGTCTGGGGCGCCGGTTTCTGCCGAAACCCCGGCTCCCCCGCCGCGCCCGCCCGAAGCGGTCTATGCGAAGACTTGCGGCTATTGCCATGGCCAGCATGTGGCGCCGGTGATCCGCGGGCGAGCCATTCCGGCGGAGATGACGCAAGCGATCGTCCGGCGCGGCCAGCGCGCGATGCCTGCGTTCCGTCCGACCGAGATCAGCAATGCCGAGCTCAAGGCCCTCGCGCTGTGGCTCAAGGCCTCGAAGGCCGATCCCAAGGAGCATGACCAATGACCGGGGTAACACGCCGCGACTTGATCCGGACCGGGGCCGTGGGGGCCGCACTGATGGGTTCCAGCGCGTTCGCCTCGCCCCTCGATGGTCCGCGCCAGCTGCCGGCGCATCTCGACAAAGGCGTCTTTGCCGCAGCCGTTGCCGAACTGCGCGCGGTGGTAGGGGCGGACTGGGTCTTTGCCGACCCCGAGAGCACGCTGCCCTATGCCAAAAGCTCGACGCCGGATCCCCGGCATGAGCACGTGCCATCAGGTGCGGTTGCGCCGGGAACGGTCGAGGAAGTGCAGGCGATCCTCAAGATCGCCAACCACTACAAGCTCCCGCTCTGGACTGTCTCGACTGGCAAGAATATGGGCTATGGCTGCGCCACGCCCGCCAGCAGTGGGCAGATGATCCTTGATCTCAAGCGGATGAACCGGATCATCCACATCGATGCCGAACTCGGCACCGCGCTGGTCGAGCCGGGGGTGACCTACCAGGACCTCCACGATTACCTCGAGGCGAACAACCTGCCGTTCTGGCTGGATGTGCCGACCGTCGGCCCCATCGTCTCGCCGGTGGGCAACACGCTGGAGCGCGGGGTGGGCTATACGCCTTATGGCGATCACTTCTTCATGCAATGCGGCATGGAAGTGGTGCTGGCCGATGGTACGCTGGTGCGCACCGGCATGGGCAGCGTGCAGAATTCGACCACCTGGCAGGCGTTCAAATGGGGCTACGGGCCCTATGTCGACGGGATCTTCACGCAATCGAACTTCGGTGTCGTCACCAAGCTGGGCTTCTGGCTCATGCCCAAGCCGCCGGCGTTCAAGCCCTTCATGGTGCGTCACAACGCAATGGGCGACGTGGCGAAGATCGTCGATGCGATGCGCCCGTTCCGCATGAGCAACCTCATTCCCAACGTGGTGCTGATGATGGGCGCGGCCTACCAGATCGCGATGTTCCACCGCCGCGAGGAGCTGTGGGACAAGCCCGAGAGCATTCCCGAAGAGGTCGTGCGCAGTTTCGCGAGGAAGCACGGCCTCGGCATGTGGAACACCTATTTCGCGCTCTACGGTACCGACGAGATCATCGCCGCGATCGAACCCATCGTGCGCCGCGCGTTCGAGGCCTCGGGCGGCGAAGTCCTGACCGAGAAGGAAATGGGCGGCAACTTGTGGTTCGAACACCACAAGAACCTGATGAGCGGCCAGCTGACGCTGGAGGAAAAGGGCATCATGCGCTGGCGCGGCGGCGGCATGGTGTGCTTCGCGCCAGTCGCCCCGGCAAAGGGTATCGAAACGCAGCAGCAGACCGAGCTCGCGAAGGAAATCCTCGGGCGTTACGGGTTCGACTATTCGGTCGCCTACGCCATCGGCGGGCGCGAGCTGCACCACCTGATCTTCATCCAGTATGACAAGGAAGATCCGGCCGAGGAGAAAAAGGCGGACGACTGCATCCGCGAGATGATCACCCGCTTCGGCGCGCGCGGTTGGGCGAGCTATCGCACCGGGGTCAACACGATGGACCTCGTCGCGCAGCAATATGGCGAGGCGAACCGGGCGCTCAACGCGCGGCTCAAGCAGGCGCTCGATCCGAACCATATCCTCTCGCCGGGCAAGCAGGGGATCGCCTGAAAGCACGGCGCGGGTTCAGGCCCTAGGGGTTGCATTCCTCGCAGTGCATCGGATCGGCGCTTGCTGCGGCCACCGCGCGCTCCTCGCTGTGGCCGCAGCCCTCGCAAGTCCAGACTTCGGCGCGGGTCAGATGGGTCGGGCTCGCGCACCACGCACAGGGCAGGCCATGGGCGCGCCCGGTGATCGCGAAGCCGGGCCGGGCGCAGTCCGGGCACAGGCTGCGCGACCGGCGCACAAGGTCGATCATCGCCCGCCTGATCGCGCGCATCCGGCGCGGATTGCGGTGCGCGCGCATGTCGGTTTCGATGTGCGCAGCGCCGGTCAGCGCAATGGTCCGCTCGATCACCGCGAGAAGGTCGGCTTCGCTCTCGACGGACTTGAACAGTGCCAGTTGCGGTGCGGGCGCACCATCCAGCACGCCCATCACGATCACGCCGTGCGTGGGAAACCCGGCCTTGGCCGCAAAAGCGAGCGCCGCCCCCGGGTCCGTTACCAGGGCATTTGCGAAATTGGTGTCCATCGTCGCATGGTGGCCGGTAAGTTCCAGCCTGCTCTCGCGGTCGATCAGCACCACCAGCTCGCGGTTCAGCGGGGCAAACGGCACCTGCGGATGCGGGCCGAAACTGCCCTCGCTCGCGATCCCGACGCGCGCATCCGGATGCAGTCTGAAGGCCGCAGCAATCTTTGCGCGCGCCGCGTCGCGCGGCGTTCCCGCTCGCTCGATCTCGCGGCTGAACGTGCCGAACAGGTCGGTATCAAGCCCCTCGGCTACCCGCAGATCCAGACCGAGGAAGTGCGCGGCAAGGGGGGCAATCGCCCGCTCCTTGCCGTGCATTGTCGCGAGCACGGCCCGCGCGCCGTTCATGGCTCAGATCGCCATTTCCGTCGCCGCTGCCGCTGGGGCCGCTTCGCTCGCGGCTTCCCACTGGAGATCGCCGGCATAGCGCCAGGCGAGCTTGCCCTCGTCGTCGATGGCGAAGAGGTGCAGCCACTTGTTGTCGAACAGCGCGCGCACCCCGGCGTGCTTCTCGAGCACCGCGCTCATCGCCTCGCGCGGGGCTTCGATGCACACCGAAAGCCGCAGCGGCTCGTGCATCAGTTTGTGCCCGTCGTGGACCGACTGCCACGGGAGCCCCGCACGCAGCGGCCCGCCATTGCCTTCGATCACGCCGATCCCGCCGACCACGTTATGCAGCAGCTTGTTGCCGCCGCCGAACAGCTCGGGCGCCACACTCGAGCCATAGTACTGCAAGCTGATCCAGCTCGCGACGACGACCGGCGCGGTCATGATCAGCTCGAGCACGCCGAAGCCCTCGTCGCGCCGCCACACATAGTCATGCAGGAACGCGCGGCCTTCGAGGCTGCGGCCGGCGGTGCGCATGCGCGGCGCGGCGATGAAGGCCTTGCAGCCCGCCAATGCCCATTCCGCGCGCGTTTCCGACCAGTCGCGGCTGCGCTTGATCACGCTGGCGTCGCCGGTGGCGCGCGGCAGGCGCAGCGCACGTTCGCTGCGGGTCAGCACCGCCGCCGCCGCCAGCCATTGCTCGGCCTGCGCGATGGCATCGCTGTGGGCGTCAATCGGCTGGTCTTCGGTGTAGAGCGTCACCGCGTCGGTGGTCGTGTCATGCAGTGCGGCCACGAACAGCGTGGACTGCGGGATCACGATGCCCTTGTCGATGAGCCCCGCACGCACTTCGGGATCATTGAGCAGCCCGGCCAGCAGCCGCGCGTTGACTTCGCCCGAATAGCCACCGCAGGCGCCGCAGTGCAGGCCGCTGGCATGCGGGTTGTTCACCACGTTGGCGCCGTGGCCCGCGAGCAGCACCAGCGGCGCGAACTCGCTCGTCAGCGACATCGCGCCGAGGATCGATGCGGCCATGCCCACGCGTGTCGCCGTATCGGGCGCGGGATCGGCAAAGGGCTTGGGATCGCGTGGCGGCTTGTTGGCCTTGAGGCCGAGCGCGTCCTTGACCAGCTTGCCGATATAGATCGGGCCCGCCGCCTCGACGAAGGCGAACGAGGAAACTGCGGCCAGCTTGAACCGGCCCCAGGCGCGCGCAGCGCGGGCATTGTGGCGGACATCGGTCGCGCCTTCGCTGCCGGTGCGGCTGGTGAGGCCGGCATTGAGAAGCACCGGCAGGCGGTGCTCGGCAACGTCCGAGGCGTAGCGCTGGTGCGAGGCGGTGAGGCCGAAGAAGCCCGCAAAGCCCAGCGTCTGGATGCGCCGATCCAGCGATTCCAGCGCGCGGCGGAACACTTCGGAGCGCACGTCGATGCAGAAGGCGGCCTGCAGCACCGGCGCCTGGCGTTCGAAAATGACCTGCTGCGTCAGCGTCTTGGCAAGCGCGGTCTGCCCAGCGCGTTCGGCGGCTTCCTGCAGGATCGCGTCGATGATCTGGTCGGCACTGGGCTCGACGGGCTCCTCGTGTACAGCAATCGTCGCCAGCCAGCTCTTGCCGATCTCGGTGCCATAGCGGGTCAGCAGCGCCTGCTCCCAGATCAGCCGGATCGTCAGGAAGTCGGTGATCGTCTCGTCACTCTGGCCGGCAAGCTCGGCCTGCCATAGTTCATAGCGTGCGACATGGGCCCAGCCGCCCAGCGTGACGAGCAAGCTGTGGAAGTAGGTTTCGAGTGCAGCAGACGGCAGCTGCAGAGCCGCAACCGCGCTGGCGAGCGCTTCGGCGGCGCGTTCGGGCGCATCGGCGACCATGCTGCCGAAACCGGTGAGGCCCGCGATTTCGGGTGTCAGATCGTGCGAAGCGACCGCCTGCCATGCGGCATAGGCGCCCTTGCCGCGCGGCGCGGCCCACAGCGCCTGGCCCTTGTCGAAGTAGCCGCCTGCCCAGGCACCGAGGCGTTCGGCGATGATCCCCGGCCAGTCGATGCCGGTCGCCTTGGCGGCGAGATCGGCCACAGTCGGCACGGCCTTGATCGAGGCAGGATCGTGCGCCAGCGCGGCCTGCAGTGCGGCCAGCGAGCCGGGCTTGCCCGCGTGGGGCGAGGCGGCGAGCGCGGCGGCAAGGTCGCCTTGCGTGATCGCGCCGCTGGCAATTCGGTCGCGGTACCACTGGCGCGGCATGGTGACGGGGGTGCCCGAGACGCGGGCCATCAGCGCGGCGGTCTCGGCCAGCGTCAGGCCGGTCTGGCCGAGGTAGGGATTGACCGCGACGCTCGAAGCCAGCGGCCAGACCGGCGGGATGGCCCGCGCGGCGGCATCGGCGGCAACCTTGAGCTGGGCGAGCGTCTGGCTGTTGTCGGTGGGGATCATGAGCATGGGAGATCCTTCGGGAGAAGAGGGGCTGTGATCAGGCAGACCGCTTGAGGGTCCAGCCGCCGAGCATCCGGTCGAACAGGGCATTGGCGTAGAGGCCGTTGGAGAGGTGGACGCGCAGGCCCGCCGCCGCCGGGTGATAGGCCCAGAGCGGGAACATCGACTGCGCCACCGCGACGAGGCCGAAGCTCAGCACCGCGAGCACCATCAGCGTCCATTCGAGCGGACCCGGTGCGGGGGTGGCGGGCAGCGTGCCTGCCGTGAGCCAGAGTGCAAGGCCATGGAGCGTAAAGTAGCCGATCGAGGCAGCGACGGCATAGACCGCCATCTTGCGGGTGAGGGCGCGGGGGGCGCTGTCCGCAAGGCCCTGGGCGAAGAGATAGGCGACGCCGAAAATCAGGATGGCGCCGAGCGCGACCGCCTGCGGCGACTTGTGGTGGAAGCCCGGCAGCGCGTCGAAGGCGAAGCTCATCAGGGTGTAGATGGCGAGGGCCGCCAAGAACGCCCGGCCGACCGCAGCGGGGCGCGGGATGGCGACCGGACCCGGCCGCCGCGCCGCCGCGATCTGCTCCACCGCACCGCCCGAGGCGAGGAAGGCATGCGCCTTGTAGAGCGAGTGCAGCACGATGTGCAGCAGCGCGAGCGGGAACAGCGCAAGGCCGCACTGCATGATCATGAAGCCCATCTGTCCGACGGTCGACCAGGCGAGCGAGGTCTTGATCGCGGGCTGGGTGAGCATGACGAGCCCGCCGAACAGCGCGGTGAAGCCGCCGATCATGACCAGCACCGCCAGCACGCCGGGGGCGAGCAGCATGACATCGGCGAAGCGGATGAGCAGGAACCCGCCCGCATTGATCACACCGGCATGGAGCAGCGCGGAAACCGGGGTCGGCGCTTCCATCACTTCGGTCAGCCAGCCGTGCAGCGGGAACTGCGCGGACTTCAGCAGCGCCGCGATGGCGAGCAGACCTGCGGCGGCCATGGCGGCGTAGCCACCCATGCCGGCATGCGCAGCGGCGAGGATCGCGGGCAGATCGGTCGTGCCATATGCCTTGAACAGGAGCAGCGCGGCACCGAGGAGGGCGGCATCACCAGAGCGCGCTGTCACGAACTTCTTGCGCGCGGCGCGCTGGGCGGCGACCCGTTCGGGATAGAACAGCAGCAGCTTGTGGAGGGCAAGGCTGGTGGCGATCCAGGCGCCGAGCAGCTGGACGAGCGAACCCGCCGTTACCAGCAGCATGACCATCGCGAGCGTCGCACTCAGCCAGGCCATGAACACGCCGTGGCGCGTCTCGCCATCGAGGTAGACCCGGGCATAGCGCACCACGATCCAGCCGACGAAGCTGACGAGGAGCAGCATCGTCGCGCTGATGAGATCGAGCCGGAAGGCCAGCAGCGGCAGCGCGGGGCTTGCAGCGGCGAGGGTGAGGGTGGTGGCACCGCCGATGGCGAGCGCGGCCATCGTGCCCCCGGCCATCGCTACGGCGATCAGCGCGAGCAGTTCGATCAGGGCCAGCGGGCTGCGCGTGATGCGCCCGGGCTGAGCGAAACCGAGCGCGGCGGCGATCAGCAACAGGGCAGGTGGGGCAAGGACCAGAAAGGAGAGGGGCATGATCGGCGCTCCGCAGGAGGGGCTTTCGAAGTTGCCATGCTCCTAGCGGATGCACCGCTCAGCAAAAAATTCATTGTTTAGCCGATATCGTTCTGTTTAAGTGAACGATATGGCCGAACTCAACTACAACCACCTCCGCTATTTCTGGGCTGTCGCGCAGGATGGCAACCTCTCGCGCACTGCCGAGCGGCTGAACGTTTCGCAGTCCGCGCTCTCGGTGCAGATCCGCAAGCTGGAGGACCGGCTGGGCCATGCCCTGTTCGAGCGGCGCGGGCGGGCGCTGCATCTGACCGAGGCGGGCCGCATCACGCTCGATCATGCCGAGGCGATCTTCGCAACGGGCGAGGAACTGCTCGGCACGCTCAAGGAAACCGGCAATGCGCGGCAGGCGGTGCGCATCGGCGCGCTCGCCACGCTTTCGCGCAACTTCCAGATCAGCTTCGTCGAACCTTTGCTCCCGCGTACCGATATCGAGGTCGTGCTGCGCTCGGGCAGCCAGGGTGAGCTGCTTGGCGCACTGCAGTCGCTGGGGCTCGATGTGATCCTCACCGATCAGGCTCCCGCGAGCGATGCGCTCACTCCCTTCATCGTTCACCGTTTGTCCGAACAGCCGGTGAGCCTCGTCGGTGCGCCCGCGCTGCTGGGCGGTACGCGCGCGGTTGCTGATCTGCTGCGCGCGCACCCGGTCGTCCTGCCTGCTGCGGGCAGCGGCATGCGCCTTGGCTTCGATGCGCTTGTGGACCGGCTCGGCCTGCGCCCGCAGATCGCGGCCGAGGTGGACGACATGGCGATGATGCGTCTGATCGTGCGCGAAGGCCATGCGCTCGGCGTGCTTCCTCCGATTGCGGTGCGTGACGAGCTTGCCGATGGCACCCTTGTCGAGGCCGAGGCTTTGCCGGGCATTGCCGAGACATTCCTCGCCGTCACGATCGAGCGGCGCTTCCCCAATCCGGTGGTGCGCCAGCTGATTGACCGGGCGATGCGCGACCGGTTCGACCATGCCTGACAAGGATGGATAGCGGTCCGGTGGCCGTCCCGGCGGCGCAGTTTGCAACCAGGCTCAGGGTTCGAACGCGGTCAGGATCGGGCAGAGCCGCGTCGCACCTTGCTCGCAGACCTGCGCCAGCCGGCTCAAGGCATCGCGCGCGGCTTGCAGCTCGCGGATCTTCTCATCGAGCGCGCCGACCCGCGCACGCGCCAGTTCGCGCGCCCGAGCGCGGTCCTCCGTCGCATCGAGCGAGAGCAGCTGGCCGATTTCCTCGAGCGTGAAGCCTGCGCCCTGCGCCGCCTTGATGAAGCGCAGGCGGCGCACATCGTCCGAACCGTAGCGGCGCACGCGCCCGCTCGCACTCGCGCCGGAAGGCCGCGCGGGCTCCGGCATCAGGCCGCGGCGCTGGTAGTAGCGCACCGTTTCCACGCCCACGCCGCCTTCGCTGGCAAGCTTTGCGATGGTCATCACAGGTAGGGGTTGACTCCGTACTATGGTACGGAGGCTATATGGGCCGGGGTTCGATGAACCACAAGGTTGCAGCCTCTTTCAGGAACCCCGATGATCAGGACCTTTTTCGCCGCGACGGCGCTGGCCATGCCATTTGCCGCCACGGCGCAGTCGATGCCCGGCATGGATCACTCCATGCACCAGATGGCCGAGCCCGCTGGAGATGCGCCAGCCGCGCCCGCAGCACCAATGGATCATGCGGCCATGGGGCACACCATGCACGGCATGGACATGAAAGGCTTTGTCGGCGCGCTCGGGCCCTACAGCATGATGCGCGATGCCTCGGGCACTGCGTGGCAGCCCGATACTGCGCCGATGTGGGCGATCATGGGCCGGCTCGGCGGCTGGTCCACCATGGTCCACGGCTTCGCCACGCTGATCCACGACAACCAGGGCGGGCCGCGCGGCGATAGCAAGACCTTCTCGACCTCGATGCTGATGGGCAGTGCGCAGCGTCCGCTCGGTGGAGGTACGCTCACCTTGCGCGGCATGGTCAGCCTCGATCCGCTGATGGGCAAGCGCGGCTATCCGCTGCTGCTGGCGAGCGGCGAAAGCGCCGACGGCGTGACCAAGCTGATCGACCGGCAGCACCCGCACGATGCCTTCATGGAGCTATCGGCCACCTACAGCCATCCGATCACCGAGGGGCTTTCGGGCTTCGTCTACTTCGGCCTGCCGGGTGAACCCGCGCTTGGACCCGCCACCTTCATGCACCGCTTCCCCGGCATGGCGAACCCGGAGGCGCCGATCTCACACCACTGGCTCGATAGCACGCACGTGACCTTCGGCGTCGCGACCGCAGGCCTCGTCTATCGCGGGGTCAAGCTCGAAGGCTCGGTGTTCACCGGGCGCGAGCCCGATGCCGAGCGCTGGGATTTCGAGCAGCCACGCTTCGACAGCTGGTCGGTGCGGGCGAGCTGGAATCCCACACGCAACCTTTCGGTGCAGGTCAGCCACGGCTTCCTCAAGAGCCCCGAGGGCCTCCACCCGGACGAGGACGTTCGCCGCACCACCGCCTCGATCACCTGGAACCGCGCGCTCGGCCCGAAGCGCAACTGGCAGTCTTCGCTGGCCTGGGGCCGCAACACGCATCTCGGCGGCGATCACGCCCATCCCGCCGATGCCTTCCTGCTCGACAGCGCGCTGCAACTGGGCCGCTGGACGGTGTTTGGCCGGGCCGAGAATGTCGACAAGGACGAGCTGTTCGGCGACGAGGACAGCGGCAATCCGCTGGCGGGGCAGGTCTTCAACGTCAGCAAGTTCAGCCTTGGCGGCTATCACTCCGTGCCGATCGGCAAAGTCGCATTCGATCTGGGCGGGCTGGTCAGCAAGTACGCGCTGCCAGACGCGATCAAGCCCGCCTACGGCGCAAGCCCGACAAGCTTCATGCTCTTCATGCGCCTCAGGATCACCGGCTAGCGCGCTGCCAGCTCACTCCCATTCGATCGTGCCGGGCGGCTTCGAGGTGTAGTCATAGACCACGCGGTTGATGCCCTTGACCTCGTTGACAATGCGCGTTGCCACGCGGCTGAGGAACCCGGCATCGAAGGGGTAGATGTCGGCGGTCATGCCGTCGGTCGAGGTGACGGCGCGCAGCGCGCAGACGCTGTCATAGGTGCGGAAATCGCCCATCACGCCCACGGTCTTGACCGGCAGCAGCACCGCGAAGGCCTGCCAGATCGCATCGTAGAGCCCGGCGTTGCGGATCTCCTCAAGGTAGATCGCATCGGCCTTGCGCAGGATATCGCACCGCTCGCGCGTCACTTCGCCGGGAATGCGGATGGCAAGGCCGGGGCCGGGGAAGGGATGGCGGCCGACGAAGACGTCCGGCAGGCCGAGCTCTCGGCCCAGCGCGCGCACTTCGTCCTTGAACAGCTCGCGCAAGGGCTCGACGAGCTTCATGTTCATCCGCTCGGGCAGGCCGCCCACGTTGTGATGGCTCTTGATCGTGACCGAAGGACCGCCGGTGAACGAGACGCTCTCGATCACGTCGGGATAAAGTGTCCCCTGCGCAAGGAAGTCTGCGCCGCCGACCTGCTTGGCTTCGGCCTCGAACACGTCGATGAAGGTCTTGCCGATGAACTTGCGCTTGGCTTCGGGGTCCGTCACGCCGGCAAGGCCACCGAGGAACAGCGCGGAGACGTCCTTGTGGACGAGCGGGATGTTGTAATGCCCGCGGAACAGGCTGACGACCTGCTCGGCCTCGCCCATGCGCATCAGGCCGTGATCGACGAAGACGCAGGTGAGCTGATCTCCGATCGCCTCATGGATCAGCACTGCGGCCACCGCCGAATCGACACCGCCCGAAAGCCCGCAGATCACGCGGCTGTCACCCACCTGTTCGCGGATCTCGGCTATCTTGGTCTTGCGGAACTCGGCCATCGTCCAGTCACCGGTGCAGCCGCAGACGTGGCGCACGAAGTTGGCGATCAGCTTGCCGCCGTCGGGGGTGTGGACCACCTCGGGGTGGAACTGGGTGCCGTAGTACCGCTTCTTGTCGTTGGCGACGACCGCGAAGTGCGCCCCGTCCGACATCGCGACGGTGCGGAAGCCCGGCGCGAACTGCGTGACCTTGTCCTCGTGGCTCATCCACACCTGATGGCGCTCGCCCACGGCCCACAGGCCGTCGAACAGCACGCAAGGCTCGGTCACGGTAAGGAAGGTGCGCCCGAACTCGCCAGAATCGCCGGGCTCGACGGTGCCGCCAAGCTGGTGGCTCATCACCTGCTGGCCGTAGCAGATGCCGAGGATGGGCAGGCCGCTGTCGAACAGCACCTGCGGGGCGCGGGGACTGCCTTCGGCAGGGACGCTGGCCGGGGAGCCCGACAGGATGATGCCCTTGGGCTTCATCCGGTGGAAGGCGGCCTCGGCCTGGGTGAAGGGGGCGATTTCGGAGTAGACCCCGGCTTCGCGCACGCGGCGCGCGATCAGCTGGGTGACCTGGCTGCCGAAATCGACAATGAGGATCGATTCTGAAGGCTGAATGCTCATGGCAGGCGGATAATGGGGTCCGTATCCGCTGTCCAGCGAGCCGCGAAAAAAGCCGGATGTTGCGATTGCGTGACGTGCATGCGGTTTAGAAAATGTTTTGTCATTGAAATATTAATGCTTCACCAAAGGGTAATAACCCGAAAAATCCTGTATTTTCAGTATATCAGTAGCAGATCAAAATTGATTGCATGAAATGCAATCGTACTTGCCTTGTTCGCACTTGCAGCACGGCGTGGAATGCCTATTTGCGCCCTCGTTCCGAACGCTCTGTGCAATCCACCACCCTGCCGGCGCTTCGCGAATGGGAGAGTCCCCTGAAAGAGCCCAAAACAGGAGGACATTATGCGTAACTACACTTCGGCGATCGTCTCGCTGGTTCTGGCTGCTGGCATCAGCAGCATGTTCTTCGGCGCCACGCTCGTCTGAGCCTGGCCCGGTGAACGGCAACCCGCAGCGCGGGCTTCCCAAACGAAACGGCTGCCTTACCCTTTAAGGCAGCCGTTTTTGTTTTGGGGCCGGATGGCTATGGTCCGTCCGCATGAGCGCCGCTGCCACTACCCGTTTTGCCCCCAGCCCCAATGGCCCGCTGCATCTGGGCCATGCCTATGCTGCGATAATCGCGCATGACCGCGCCGTGCAAGATGGCGGCCGCTTCCTGCTCCGGATCGAGGATATCGACGGTGCCCGTAGTCGACCTGAACTGGCCGGTGAATTCCGCGCCGACCTGACATGGCTCGGCCTCGCCTTCGAAGAAGTCCCCCCGCAATCGACCCGCATCGATCGCTACCGCGAGGCGGCCAACAACCTCCGCGCGATGGGGCTTCTCTATCCCTGCCGCTGCACCCGCGCCGAAGTGGCCGCCGCCGCCACATTGCACGGGCCTGATGGCCCGATCTATCCCGGCACCTGCCTGCGTAATCCGCCCGTGTCCGCACACGATCCGGTCTGGCGGCTCGATGTCGAGCAGGCGGCGGAACTCGCCGGGCCGCTGACCTGGTTCGACGAGCGCCGCGGTCCGCAGAGCGCGCGGCCCGCGATGCTGGGCGATGTCGTGATCTGGCGCCGCGATGCGCCCGCCAGCTATCACCTTGCCGCAACTCTCGATGATGCCGAGGACGGCGTCACCGTTGTCACGCGCGGCGCTGATCTCTTCGCCGCGACGCATATCCACCGCCTGCTCCAAGTCCTGCTCGGCCTGCCCGAACCGCGCTGGCACCACCATCCGCTGCTGGTCGGGCCCGATGGCCGCAAGCTTGCCAAGCGCCGCGACGCGCCTGCGCTGGCGGACCGTCGCCGCGCCGGGGAGGACGGTCTGGCGCTTGCCGAAGCCTTGCGCGCTGCCCGGAATGACACTGGCCGCATTGACAGTGGTATTTCGCTTCATGACGGCCTAGACCTAGCGCCATGACAATGCTCCTCGTCCCCGTGATCCTCATCCTGATGGGGCTTACCGTATGGTCGCTCCTGCGCGGCATCGGCGCTTTTCTCAACAGCACCAAGGCAGAGCTTGAGGGCGACGGCACTCGCGCGACAGAGATGCAGCTGTTGCAGAACAAGATGATGTTCAACCGCATCAAGTATCAGGGCCTTGCGGTTGCTGTCGTGGCGGTGCTGCTGCTGTTCACCCAGGGCGGCCGCTGAGCCGCATCAGCCAGCCTCGTGGTCAAACTCAACAAGATTTACACGCGCACCGGCGATGACGGCACGACGGGCCTCGTCGACGGATCGCGCCGTGCCAAGCACGATCTGCGCATGGAAGCGATCGGCGAGGTCGACGAGCTCAACAGCGTAGTCGGTTTTGCCGCGATCGCGCTCGAGGCGGATCGCGCCGCGGCGCTGCACCGCATCCAGAACGACCTGTTCGATCTTGGCGCCGATCTGGCGACGCCGCTTGGCGATATCGGCGGCGCCGATTTCACGCCTTCCGAAATGGTCCTGCGAGTCGTACCGGCCCAGCCCGCACGGATCGAGGCGGAAATCGACGCGCTCAATGCGCAGCTTCCGCCGCTGACCAGCTTCATCCTTCCCGGCGGAAGCGAAGGCGCTGCCCGCATCCACCTCGCGCGCGCAATCGCCCGCCGTGCCGAGCGTGCGGCCACCGCGCTCGCCGCATCGGAGCCGGTGAACCCTGCGGCGCTTGCCTATCTCAACCGCGTGTCGGACTATTTCTTTGTCCTCGCCCGCGCCATCAATGCCGGCAAAGACCCGCTCTGGGTCCCGGGCGGTTCACGCTAGGCCACCCTCTCAATTTGGCTGCTTCCCCCGCGCGCCAAACCTCACTAGGCAGCGCGCCAAAGTGCAATAACGCGGGGTACACATCATGCAGACAATCGCAGTCATCGGCGCTGGACAGATGGGTTCGGGCATCGCCCAGGTCGCGGCCGCATCGGGCAAGACGGTTCTGCTCTCCGATATCTCGCTCGCCGTAGCTGAATCCGCGCGCGCGAAGATCGAAAAGGGGCTGATGAAGCTTGCCGAGCGCGGCAAGATCCCCGCCGAGGACGCCATCGCTACCGTTTCGCGCATCACCCCCGTTGGCGATTATGCCCGCCTCGGTGAGGCCGATCTCGTGATCGAGGCGGCGACCGAGCGCGAGGACATCAAGCACAAGATCTTCGAGGCTGCCGGCAAGCACCTCGCGCCGAGCGCGATCATGGCGACCAACACCTCATCAATCCCGATCACCCGCATGGCGGTCTCCTCGCCCGATGCGCAGCGCTTCATCGGCATCCACTTCTTCAACCCGGTGCCGCTGATGAAGCTGGTCGAGGTGATCCCCGGCCTTGCCACCTCGGTCGCCACGATCGAGGCGGTGCGCGGCTTCGTTGCCGATATCGGCAAGGAAATTGTGCTTTCGCAGGATGAGCCGGGCTTCATCGTCAACCGCATCTTCGTGCCCTTCATCAACGAGGCGGCCTTCGTGCTCGGCTCGGGCACGGGTTCGATCCAGGATATCGACAAGGGCGTAAAGCTCGGGCTCAACCACCCGATGGGCCCGCTCGAACTCGCGGACTTCATCGGGCTCGATACCCTGCTCGAGATCATGAAGATCTACCTCGCTTCAACCGGGGACCCGAAGTACCGCCCGGCGCCGCTGCTGCAGAAGTATGTCGAAGCCGGCTGGCTGGGCCGCAAGTCGGGCCGCGGCTTCTATGACTACAGCGGCGAGGCGCCCGTCCCCACGCGGTGACTTACCGGCTGGCCGAAGCGTCGGCCATGTTGCCTTCAGCCTCTTCCTCGCTGAACGGCACCGTGCGACGCTCCGGTCCGCTGATCGCATCGCGCGGGGCCTGTCCGTCGCGGACGTGGTCGGGACTTGAAGGATCGAAGCCTTCATTCCCGGTGCTTCGCTTGTCGTCTTCTGCCCACGAATGGAACGCGCTCTCTCGCGCCTGCGCGCTCGCCTGCGGGTTGGGCTCTGCCGAGGTCAGCCATGCTCCCGCACCGGTGGTACTGAACATCACCGCGCTGGCCGCCATGAACAGCGCCCATGCAAGGGCATACCAGCGGCTGCGGAAGAGCAGTTCGTACACGATCGGGGGGTCCGGTTGGATGCGCTCGGGCAAGCTTGCGGTCGGCATGGTTAAGGAAGCCCAAATCAGTCCATACCGGACTTAAATCACTTAGGTCGTCGTCCTAAGTTATTGTTCTGTAGGTATTTGTCAGACTGGAACAAAGAGTGAAAGTGGATCATCCATGCGCGATGATCACGCATTTCACCGCCCGTTCCCTGCTCTTGCTCACCGAGATCGCAGGACTATCCCTCGCCCTGCCGCTATCGAGTGCGGCTGGCATTGTCCCCCGCGACCGCGAGGCGGCCACCTTCGCCCGGTGCGAGGGGGCGGCGCGCATCACCTGTGTCGTCGATGGGGATACGTTCTGGTATCGCGGCCTCAAGATCCGCATCGCCGATATCAACGCGCCCGAACTCGGCCACCCGTCCTGCGCTTACGAGGCGCAGCTGGCGGAGACGGCAACGCGGCGGTTGACCGACCTGCTCAATGCAGGGCCGTTTACGCTGGCGGTCGAAGGGCGCGAGACCGATCGCTATGGCCGGGCCTTGCGCGTGGTGCTGCGCGGCGGGCGCAGCCTGGGTGAAGTTCTGCAGCGCGAGGGCCTTGCCGAACACTGGCATGGCCGCCGCGGAGACTGGTGCGCGGCCTAGGCCGCTCTGAGGCCGCTGACACCCATCGCACCGCGGTCCTGTGCCGAAAGGCCGTCGAACGCAGCATCGATGATCCGCGCGAGCTTCTCTTCGGTAAGCCGGTCCATCAGCATGCCCATCACGCCGATGTTGCAATAGGGCGAGACCATCTGGTTGATCAGGCTCAGCGTCATGTCGATCTCGAGCCCGGGGAAGAAGCCTTCGCCCATTGCCTCGGCGATGATCATGCTGAGGTAGTGATCCGCCAGATCGACGTAGCTGCGCACCTGCTCGAAATACTCGTTGCCGAGTTCGACGTACATCTCGTGCGCGACCGGATCGGCGCGGTAGGCATCGCGGAGCATGACGAAGCGGCGTGCGAAGAATTCGT
>NZ_JAIEPN010000160.1 GCF_019748365.1 Novosphingobium sp. | reverse complement strand
CACGCGCGATGTGATCGCCGCCCTCGAAGAACGGTTTCTGAACGTCGTCGGCCCGGATACGGCGGATATCTGCTATGCAACCCAGAACCGGCAAACTGCGGTGCGGGACCTGTGCCGGGTCGCGGACCTGCTGCTGGTCGTAGGCGCGCCCAACAGTTCCAATTCCAACCGTCTGCGCGAAATCGGAGACGATCTTGGCGTGCCAAGCTATCTTGTCGCCGATGGCAGCTCGCTCGACCCCAGTTGGTTCGTCGGCAAGACGCGGATCGGGCTCACGGCCGGGGCCTCGGCTCCGGATTCGCTGGTGCAGGATGTGATCGCCCGGCTAAGGGAACTTGCGCCGATCGAAGTGTCGACTCTCGACGGGGTCGTCGAAAAAGTCGAATTCAGCCTGCCTCAAGAGTTGCGTCAGATGCCCGTTCGCCAAGACGCCATCGCCGCCGAATAGGACGACAGCGTCATGACCCTTCCCGTTCAAGTGCTCGCCCGGATCGGCGGATACACCGTCAAGAACCACATCAAGGGCGGCAAGTACCCGCTCGTCCTGATGCTGGAACCGCTGCTGCGCTGCAATCTTGCCTGCCCCGGCTGCGGCAAGATTGATTATCCCGATGCGATCCTCAACCAGCGCCTGAGCTTCGAACAATGCATGGACGCGATCGACGAATGCGGCGCACCTGCGGTCTCGATTGCGGGGGGCGAGCCGCTGCTCCATCGCGACATGCCGCGGATCGTCGAAGGCTACATCGCGAAGAAGAAGTTCGTGATCCTGTGCACCAACGCGCTGCTGTTGAAGAAGAAGATCGACGATTACGCGCCTTCTCCCTTCTTCACCTGGTCGATCCATCTCGATGGCGACAAGGGCATGCACGATCATGCCGTCGATCAGGAAGGCACCTATGAAGTCGCGATCGGGGCGATCGAGCTTGCCAAGGCAAAGGGCTTCCGCGTTCAGGTCAATTGCACCGTGTTTGACGGCGCAGACCCGGCCCGTCTCGCCGCCTTCTTCGACGAGATGGAAAAGCGCGACGTCGAAATCACCATCTCTCCCGGATATGCCTATGAGCGCGCCCCGGATCAGGAGCACTTCCTCACCCGCGAGCGCACCAAGAACTTCTTCCGCGATGTGTTCCGCAAAGGCGATGGCGGCAAGGCCTGGACCTTCACCAATTCGCCGCTGTTTCTCGACTTCCTTGCGGGCAACCAGACCTACGCATGCACCCCTTGGTCGATGCCGCTGCGCACCGTGTTCGGCTGGCAAAAGCCCTGCTACCTGATCGGCGAGGGCTATGTGCAGACCTTCGCCGAGCTCATGGAGGGCACCGACTGGGATCAGTTCGGGGTCGGCAAGTACGAGAAATGCGCCGATTGCATGGTGCATTGCGGGTTCGAAGGCACCGCTGCGAGCGATGCGATTGCGCGCCCCTGGAAGCTTGCGAAGATCGCGCTTCAGGGCATCCGCACCGATGGCCGGATGGCGCCTGACATCGACCTGTCGCAGGCTCGCCCGGCGCAGGACGTCTTTTCCAGCCACGTCGAGCGGGAATTGGCCATCATCCGGCAGGAACAGGGGGACGCTTCCAAACACGTCAAGCGAACGGCATGAAGCCGGTGCCCGAGGCTTGCTGATCTTGCCAGCTCGGGGCAATCGCGAAGCCCTCAACGGATGGTGCTGAGTTTCGGTCTGGTGCTGACCGGCATTCTCCTTGGCCGTAATTGGCCATGAGGAAGAAAGGGCGCAAACCGGAGCGGGTTGATCAGAAGCGGACATTGCTCGCGCCAGGCCGCTATTGCCGCTTTTGGGAGATAGCGGACTGTCGGCAACGTCCAACGAAACGGAAGTTCAAGCCACTGCCCGCAACGTCGCCAACGTCCGCGCCTGCTTGATCTCGCGCATGCTCCGCAGTTCGCCGCCGTCCAGCAACCGAGCAATCTCCGCTGCCACTTGATCCGCCGCAATGATCAACGCGGTGTCGAGATGCACATAGCGCTGCGTCACACCGCGCGGGGCGTGGCCGAGGAGGCCTGAGATGGTCAGCTCGCTGAACCCCTGTGCGGCCGCCATGCTGGCGAAGCTGTGGCGCAGGGTATGGGGTGTCACCTCGTCCAGACCGGCCCGCGCGCAAACCCGATCAAGCACGCGGACGACGCCGATGAAGTGACCGTCGCCCCAGTCCGCTGGGAAGATGTAGGGCGAATTACTATGCAGGGCCTGGGCCTCCAGCACGATCATCCCAGCGTCACCAGCCACCCGCATCTGCGGACCGGACTTGGTATCCGGAAAGCGGACGAGGTTGTCGTCAGGCTGCACCCATTCCTTGCGCATCGCCAATACTTCCATGCGGCGAAACCCGGTGAGCAGCATAACGCGGATCGCGGCGAGACCAGTGGGGTGTTCGCCCTCGCGTTCCATCTGCGTCATCACCTTGCCGAGGTGTCGGATTTCGCCCGCACTGAGGTATCGTTTCAGTTTTTGCGAAGCCATGATGCGCACGCCCGTCGCCGGGCTGGCCTCGATGAGCCCAAGGCGGCGGGCGTGGTTGAACAGGCTGCGCAGCGTGCTGATCGCGCGGGCGGCGACACCGATGCCGCCTGCGGTCTGGCCGCCCCTGCCGAACTTACGCAGCCGCGCGGTGCGCCCGGCGGCGATATCGCCCTGCAAATGTTCGATGTCGGCCAGCTTCAACTGGCTGATGACGCGGTTGCCGATCAGTGGCTTGATGTGCAGCTCGATCCGGCTGCGGTCGCCGGCAAGGGAGGACGCCTTGATCGGACGACGGTTGCGCCCGATCAGGCGCCCGGCTTCGGCCTCGGTCAGATACCAGTCACAAAGCGCCGAGACTGTCAGCCCTTGCCGGATAGCGTGGCGCTCAGCCGAAGGGTCCGCGCCATCGATTACGGCGGCGAGCTTCTTCTGCGCGAGGCCGCGCGCCTGTTCGACGGTCAAGACACCGTATTGGCCGATGACGCATCGGCGCGTGCAGCCCTCCAAATTGCGATACTGGATGATAAAGGTCTTAGTGCCGCTTGGCTTCACACGGACGCCAAAGCCGCGCAACTCGCCATCCCAAAGGAAGGTGTCGCGGCGCTGGCCTGGTTTGAGTGCGTCGATGGTGCGCTTGGTCAATTTCGTCATAGGTCTGGTCCTGCTGGTGTCCGTCATTCCTCTCAAAGTTGCCCCTTGCTTCCGGTGGCCCACGCGCTTGCCCTTTGCTTCCCCACGCAGGTGCGGCATGGCCGGGGAAGCAGGGGGGAAGCAGCAGACGGCAAACCACCGGAAATCGCAGGGTAGCGATTGTGACTCGACGCGCAAAGCAAGCTTTTGAAACTGTGTAGTTTTGCGCAGATTTGGCAACACCCGGTAACGCTGGCGAAATTCTCGGAAACCAGTTGCCAAGGTTGGGGTCGAGGGTTCGAATCCCTTCGCCCGCTCCAGTTTCCTGTCCCCATCCTGACCATATTTGACGCTGCTCGCCAGCGGCGATGGGCTTGTGGCGATTCGTGTTCGCGGCTCCCAATTTAGGTCAGGTTGACACAGTCCTGAGTGAAAACGCCCCCGGGGGTCCGCCGCGGCGCCTTGCGGGCACAGTCCGGCGAATTGATGCGGGTCAAGGAGCATGGCGCCGGTTTACCGCAGAGCGTCTGCTGTAGGACAGCGGTTTGCCGGCCTTGGGCCAAGCAAGCCCTTGTTTCCGCGCCCGCCAGCGATAGACTTCGCTGGTGGGCAGGCCCCTGGCGGCTGCAACCACGACCCCACGCGCGGGCGCCAGATCTCGCGCGGGACACACGAGAGGAACGAGCATGACCGGCACGCTGCCCGCGCACCCCTTCAAGGACTATTACGGCAACTATATCGGCGGACGCTGGGTCGATGCCGCGGACGGACGGCGGTTCGACAATCCCTCGCCGGTGACGGGGCAGGTGATCACTTCGCTGGCGCGTTCCTCTGCTGCCGATGTGGAAGCTGCGCTCGATGCCGCGCATGCGGCGAAGGACGCGTGGGGCAAGACGAGCGCGGGCGAACGCGCGCTGATCCTGAACCGGATCGCCGATCGCATGGAAGCGAACCTTGCGCTGCTGGCAACGGCGGAGACCTGGGACAACGGCAAGCCGATCCGCGAGACGATGGCGGCGGACATGCCGCTCGCCATCGATCACTTCCGCTATTTCGCGGGCTGCATCCGCGCGCAGGAAGGCGGGATTTCGGAGATCGACCACGATACCGTGGCCTACCATTTCCACGAACCGCTGGGCGTTGTCGGCCAGATCATCCCGTGGAACTTCCCGATCCTGATGGCGGTGTGGAAGCTCGCCCCGGCGCTGGCGGCGGGCAACTGCGTGGTGCTGAAACCGGCCGAGCAGACTCCGGCCTCGATCCACGTGCTGCTGGAACTGATCGGCGATCTGCTGCCGCCGGGCGTGCTCAATGTGGTCAACGGGTTCGGGCTGGAGGCGGGCAAGCCGCTCGCGCAGAGCCGCCGCATTGCCAAGATCGCCTTTACCGGCGAGACGACGACCGGGCGCCTGATCATGCAATATGCCAGCGAGAACCTGATTCCGGTGACGCTGGAGTTGGGCGGCAAATCGCCCAACATCTTCTTTGCCGACGTGATGGATGCGGATGACGACTTCTTCGACAAGGCCTTGGAAGGCTTTGCCATGTTCGCGCTCAATCAGGGCGAGGTCTGCACCTGCCCGAGCCGCGCGCTGATCCAGGAATCGATCTACGACAAGTTCATGGAGCGCGCCGTCGCCCGCGTCGAAAAGATCGTGCAGGGCAGCCCGCTGGATGCGGCGACGATGATCGGGGCGCAGGCTTCTTCGGAGCAGCTGGAGAAGATCCTCTCCTATTTCGAGATCGCACGGAACGAAGGCGCCAAGGTGCTGACCGGCGGCGAGCGCGCGATGATGCCGGGCGACATGGCGGGGGGCTTCTATATCAAACCGACGATCCTTGCAGGGCACAACAAGATGCGGGTGTTCCAGGAGGAGATCTTCGGCCCCGTGGTGGCGGTGACGACCTTCAAGGACGCCGAGGACGCGCATGCCATCGCCAACGACACGCTCTATGGCCTGGGTGCGGGCGTGTGGACGCGCAATGGCACGCAGGCCTACCGGACAGGCCGCGCGGTGCAGGCCGGGCGCGTGTGGACCAATTGCTACCATGCCTATCCGGCGCACGCGGCCTTCGGCGGCTACAAGCAATCGGGCATCGGGCGCGAGAACCACAAGATGATGCTGGATCACTACCAGCAGACCAAGAACCTGCTGGTGAGCTACAGCCCCAAGGCGCTGGGCTTCTTCTGACCGGATGACCAGCGTTTCCGCCACTCCTGCGGCATTGGCCCTGCTTGGCGAGATCGTCGCCGACCATGGGCCGGTGCTGTTTCATCAATCGGGCGGATGCTGCGATGGCTCTTCCCCCATGTGCTACCCGGCGGGCGAATTTCGCGTGGGCGAAAGCGACGTGCTGCTGGGGCATGTGGGGGAAGCGCCGTTCTATATCGGCGTGCGGCAGTTCGAGGCATGGAGCGCGGCGGGCGAGGCGGTGGACCTGCTGCTCGACGCGGTGCCCGGGCGCGGGGGGATGTTCAGCCTTGATAACGGGCGCGAGCAGCGGTTCCTGATCCGATCGGGGGCCTGCGCGGTTTAGCCGAAAGCAAGAGCAAAGCGGCCTTGGCAAGGGGCAGTTTCTTCGCGCTCAGTTGACATGATACGTGTCATGTGAAAATCCTCTCCCCCGAAGGAGAGGCTGATGAGTCGTGCCGAGCAGAAGGCCGCCACCCGCGAGAAGATCCTCGATCTGGCGGCCGAGCGGCTGCGGCGTGAAGGGCTGGCGGGCAATGCCGTGCACCGGCTGATGCGTGATGCCGGGCTGACGCATGGCGGCTTCTATGTGCATTTCGAGAGCAAGGAGGCGCTTGATATCGCAGCGCTGGAGCGGGCGATGGAAAGCCTTGGCAACCTTGCCAGCAAAGTCCCGGCGGACCTGCCGCGCGCCGAGCGGCGGGCGCAGATGGCGGCGCGCTATCTCTCGCGCAGCCACCGCGATCATCCGGAGACGGGCTGTCCGCTCGCCGCGCTGGTGAGCGAGGTTCCGCGCGGCGGAGACATGTTTCGCGAGGCCTATGCAGGCGCGGTCGCGGGTGCGCTGATGGGCCGGCAGGAAGTGCTCGGGCCGACACCGCCGGGCGAGGATATCGCGCTGCTGGCGCTGATGATGGGCGGGCTCACGCTGGCGCGGGCCATTCCGGACAAGGACCTTTCGGACGCGGTGCTGCGCGCCTGCCGCGATGCCAGCGCGCTGCTGGCCGAAGCTTACGAACACCGCCGGGGAGACGAGGCATGACCGAGACGTGGCAGCCAACCGCCTGCATGATCTGTTCGATGAACTGCGGGATCGAAGTGCAGACCGAGGGGAAACGAATCGTGCGCGTGCGACCCGACAAGGCGCATCCGGTGACCAAAGGCTATGTCTGCGAGAAGGCGCAGCGCATGGATGCCTACCAGCAGGGGCGCGACCGGCTGTCCTCCCCGATGCGGCGGCGGGCGGATGGCAGCTATGAAGCGGTCGATTGGGACACCGCGATCGCGGAAGTGGCCGCGCGGCTGGCGGTGGTGCGCGATGCGCATGGCGGCGAGAGCATCCTTTATTACGGCGGCGGCGGACAGGGGAACCACTTGCCCGGCGTCTATGCGCAGGCGACGCTGGCCGCGCTCGGCGTGCGCTATCGCTCCAATGCGCTGGCGCAGGAGAAGACCGGCGAGGCCTGGGTGCAGGCGCGGATGTTCGGCTGCGGCATGCACCACGATTTCGAACATGCCGAAGTGGCGCTGCTGATCGGCAAGAACCCGTGGCAATCGAACGGCTTCCCGCGCGCCCGCGTGGTGCTGCGCGAGATCGCGGCGGACCCGGCGCGGTCGATGATCGTGATCGATCCGCGCCGCAGCGAAACGGCCGTGATGGCGGACTATCACCTCGCGATCCGGCCCGGTACCGATGCCTGGTGCCTCGGCGCGCTGGCGGCGATCCTCGTGCAGGAGGGCCTTGCCAATACCGCATGGATGGACGCGCATGTCAGCAATGCCGAGCCGGTGCTGGACGTGCTGAAGCGCGTGCCCATCAGCCAGTTTGCGCAAGTTTGCGGCGTCGACGAGGACCTGCTTCGTGCGGCGGCGCGGCGCATGGCGGCGGCTGAAACCATGGCTTCGATGGAGGACCTTGGCATGCAGATGGGCGTCCATTCGACGCTTGGGTCCTATCTCCACCGGCTGATCATCGGCCTCACCGGCAGCTTTGGCCGCAAGGGCACGAGCTATGCCTTCGTGCCATTCCGTCCGCTGGGAGGGAGCGGCAGCGCGAGTGCTGGGAGCGCGGCGCGGCCGAGCGGGGAGCGCAACTGGAAGCGCTCGCCCGTCACCGGCTTTCCGGTGATCATGGGGCTGATCCCCTGCAACGCGATCAGCGAGGAGATCCTCACCGATCACCCGCACCGCTTCCGCGCGATGATCATCGAAAGCGCGAACCCGGTCCATTCGCTGGCGGATACGGCGCGGATGCGCGAGGCGCTGCGGGCGCTGGAGTTCAGCGTGGTGATCGACGTGGCGATGACCGAAACCGCGAGCGAGGCGGACTATGTGCTGCCTGCCTGCAGCCAGTTCGAGAAAGCGGAAGCGAGCTTCTTCAACTTCGAGCCCGCCGAGAACGCGTTCCAATTGCGCCGCCCGCTGTTTGCCCCGCGCGAGGGGACGCTGGAGGAAGGCGCGATCCATACGCGGCTGTGCGAGGCTTTGGGCGTGCTGAGCGCGGATCTGGTGGCGCCCCTGAAAGCGGCGGCGGGTAATCTCGACCACTTCGCGATGGCCTTTGCGCAGGCGGCAGCAGCGCAGCCGGGGATCATGGCGGTAGCGCCGGTGCTGCTCTACAGGGCGCTGGCAGACGCGCTGCCCGAAGGCATGAGCAATGCCGCAGCGGTGTGGGGCGTGGCGCAGATCTTCGTGCGCAACTTTCCTGACCAAGCGGCGGCGGCGGGCTATACCGGGCCGCTGGCGGGCAACCGGCTATTCGAGGCGATCATGGCCTCGCCCTCGGGCACTGTCTTTTCACGCAGCGAGCCGGGGGGTTGGGAGCTGGTGCGCCAGCCGGGGCAGCGCATCAACCTGCATATTCCGGAGATGCTGGAGCTTCTGATGGCGCTCGATCCGGCCGGGCCGCCGGTCGATCCCGATTACCCGCTGATCCTCTCAGCCGGCGAACGGCGCACCGAGACAAGCAACACCAGCATTCGCGACGCGAGCTGGCTGCGCAAGGGCACGCTGGACAGCACCTTGCGGATCCATCCGGGCGATGCGGCGCAGCTGGGGCTGGGCGAAGGCGATGCGGTGGATGTGGTGACGCGGCGCGGGCGGGCGCGGGCTCTGGTGGAGCTGAGCGACGGCGCGCGGCCGGGCCATGTCTCGCTGCCGAACGGGCTGGGGCTCGATGTACGGCAGGCGGACGGCTCGCTCCGGCGACAGGGCGCCGCGCTCAACGAGCTGACCGACTACCGCTGGCGCGATCCGGTGGTGGGGACGCCGTGGCACAAATATGTGCCGGCGCGGCTGGAGAAAGTCGCCTAGCGCTTGTTGCAGCGCTTCCGGCCCAGCGCAGCCGCGAAGGGAAGCAGGATCCACGGGAAGAGCACGGCGAAGAACGCCGCCTGCGCGGTGATTGCGAAGCCGCTCGGCGCGGCGAGGAAGGCGTAGACACTCCAGCTGAGCAGGATCGCCCAGCCTGCAAACCACGTGCGCAGGAACGCCTGGAGCCGGGCGGGGCGCGCCTGGAGGCTCTGGAAGCAGACATAGAGCGTCAGCGGCTGGGCCACAGCCTTGGCGCGCGCAGGGCGGGGAGGCGGTACGTTCATGTCCTCAAGCCTTCAAAAGCCCAGCTCGGTGAGGCTGGGGTAATCGTCGGGGCGGCGGCTGAGCGGCCAGTCAAGCCGGCGCTCCTCCGGGCGGATGGGGTGTTCATTTATGCTGGCGATACGGCGCCGCATGAGCCCCTGTTCGTCGAATTCCCAGTTTTCGTTACCGTAGGCGCGGAACCAATGGCCGCTGTCGTCGCGGTATTCGTAGGCGAAGCGCACCGCGATGCGGTTGCCATCATGCGCCCAGAGTTCCTTGACGAGGCGGTAATCGAGCTCGCGCAGCCACTTGCGGGTGAGGAAGGCTTCCACCGCAGCACGTCCAGACACGAATTCGGCGCGGTTCCGCCACTGCGTGTCCTCGGTATAGGCCAAGGCGACGCGCTGCGGATCGCGCGTGTTCCATGCATCTTCGGCGAGACGCACTTTCTGCGCGGCGGTTTCGGCGGTGAACGGCGGCAGCGGGGGACGCGACATGACAGGGCCTTTCATCGAGGCAAGTTGGAACGGATGACTTCAGGAAGAGGTGGCACCCGGGCAGGAGTGCAGGGGGGATGGCCTGCCCGGGTGCTGGGGCTCTGTGCGGCCAGGGATGTGCCGCCAGAGCGCAAGGGGCCGCCGGGAAGGGAGGGGGGAACCGGCGGCTGCTTACATCATGTAGGCACGCGGATATGACATTTGTAGGGCGATAATCTGCAAAGCTATGTTCCATTTTCTGAAAGGGCGGCGAGCTGTGCTTCGAGCGCGGCGATCCGCGCATCCCGCGCAGATAGCTCTTGGGCGAGCGCTTCGGCGACATCGTCGGCATGGAACATCTGCGGGATATGCTGCGGACAATTGATGTCCCACGCGGTGATCGTGAAGACCATCGCCTGTTCGGGAACGCCGCGATAGCCGGGCATGGCGAGCGATGCATTGAGCTCGGCATCGCCCTCGATCACCTCGAGCTCGCCCCAGACCTTGATTCGGCGGCGACCCGCATAGTCCATCAGGAAGATGAACGCCTTGCCGTTCTCCGCAGCATTGCCGGTGGTGATGTACTGCCGGTTGCCGCGGAAATCGGCAAAGGCGAGGCGCTTGTCGTCAAGCACCTTGAGGAAGCCCTTGGGCCCGCCGCGATGCTGGATATAGGGCTGGCCATCGGCGCTCGCCGTGCCGAGATAGAAGCTGCGCACATCGGCAACGAAAGCGGCGAGGCGTTCGTCGACGCGGTCGGCCATGATCATACCGGCATAGTGGTGGCGCGAGCCCTTGCGGGTCTGCGCCGCCTTGACCGAAGACGAGAAGGCATGATCGGTGGGATCTGGGAAATCGGACATCGGGGCGGAACCTTCGAGCGGCGTTGGCCCCGTTTTACCCATGCGGCGCGCAGCCACCAGCCGCGCTCCGCGCAAGTCACCCTTGCGGAAAATGGATGGTCCCGCCCTCCGCCTCAGATCACCGAGAGCTGCGCTACGGTCGTGGTGAGGCTGCTGTCGCTGTAGAAGGTGTAGTCGCTCCCGTTCTGGGTGTAGATCGCACCATTGGCGATCTGGAGGGTATCGCCCGCGTTGAAATCCAGCGTGAGGCGCGAGGCATTGCCGGCTCCCGCCACACTCTGGATGAAGCTGGCATCGACCGTGAGGCTGGCATTGGTGCCGCTCGCGTTGAAGTCGATGGTCTCGACCCGGCTGAGCACGCTGGCAAGCTGTGCCGAGGTGACCGAGCCGGCATTGGCGGCAAGCGCCACCGTATCGCTACCCGAGCCACCATCGACCGAAAAGCCCGCGCCGAGCGTGAGCGCGAAGCTGTCGGCAAAGCTGGAGCCGATCACGCTTTCGATGCCGGAGAGCGTATCGCCCGCAGCTTCGCCCGCGCTGCCGGTGCCGGTGCCCGCCCCGCCGCTGCCCAGCGAGAGCGCGACGGCGCTGCCCGCCTGCGCGTAATCCGCGATATCGCTGCCAATGCCGCCGATCAGACTATCGGCGCCCGCCCCGCCCGCTAGGCGATCATTGCCCGCGCCGCCGTCAAGCACATTGGCCCCGCCATCGCCGGTGAGCCGGTCGTTCAAGCCCGAGCCGATCAGGTTTTCGATGCTGGTATAGGTATCGCCCGCCGCTTCATTGGTGTTGAACGCGCTGTCGGCCAGATTGGCGGCCACGCCGAGCGCGGAGTTGGCATAAGTCGCCGTGTCGGTGCCCGCGCCGCCATCGAGCACATCGCTGCCGAGGCCTCCGTTCAGCACATCATTGCCCGCCTCGCCATAGAGCGTGTCGTTCCCGGCGCCGCCGGTCATCGCGTCATCGCCGCCGCCGCCGCGGAAGGTCTCGTCGGCGGCGGTACCGAGGAATGTATCGGCGAGCGCAGTGCCGATTACCTGCTCGATGCCGGAGAGCAGGTCTCCCGCCGCATCGCCGCCGCTCGAGGCGGTGCCATCGAGCCGGGCGGTGATGGCGGCAGCCGAGGCAGAGTAGTCGATCGTATCGAACCCGCCGCCGCCCGCGATGGTGTCGGCCCCGGCGCTGCCATAGAGCACATCGTCGCCAAGGCCGCCGTCGAGCAGTTCGATGCCGGCGCCGCCGCGCAATGTATCGCCCAGCGCGGAGCCGACCACGCCCTCGATCGAGGTATAGGAATCGCCCACCGCATCGGCGGCGGTGACGACGAGGCTGCCCGTGGCGAAGCTGGCGGAGATCGCGGTGGCGGAATTGGCGAAGGAGACGCTGTCTGTCCCCGCACCGCCATCGAGCACGTCCGCGCCCGCACCGCCGACCAGCACATCGCTGCCATTGCCGCCCTGCAAGGTATCGGCGCCAGAGGTGCCCCAGAGCGTATCATCGAAGGCCGAGCCGATCAGGATCTCGACGCCGGTGATCCGGTCACCAGCCGCCTCGCTGCCCGATCCGGCGCTGCCATCGAGATAGGCCGTCACCCCACCGGCGGAACTGGCATAGGTGAAGGTGTCCGTCCCGGCGCCGCCATCAATGGTATCGGCGCCGGTGCCGCCGTTCAGCGCATCGTTGCCGTTGCCGCCAGTGAGGATGTCGTCGCCCGCCGAACCGGTGATCGTGTCATCACCATCACCGCCGCTGATCGTCTCGTTCGCGTTCGAACCGACCAGCGTGTCGTTGAAGGCCGAACCGATCAGGCCTTCGACCGAGGTCAGCACATCGCCCTGCGCGTAGCCGCCGCTGGCCGAGGTGCCATCGAGATAGACCGAGACGGCGGCGTTTGAATCCGAGTAATCGGCGGTATCGAAGCCGTTGCCGCCATTGAGCGTATCGGCCCCGGCACCGCCGCGCAGGAAATCATCGCCGCTGCCGCCGCTGAGGATATTCGCACTGGCATCGCCGATCAGCGTGTCGGCGCCACCCGAGCCGGTCAGGTTCTCGATCGACACATAGCTGTCGCCCGCCGCATCGCCGACGCTGCCGCTGCCGCCGAGCAGACTGGCGGTGACGCCCGAGGCCGAGTTTGCATAGCTGACGGTGTCCGAGCCGCTGCCGCCATCGAGCACATCGCTGCCCGCATCGCCGCGCAAGGTATCGTTGCCCTCCATGCCGTAGAGCGTGTTGTTGCCGCCATCGCCCCACAGCGTGTCGTCGAACTGGGTGCCCTGCAGGATCTCGACATTGGAAATGACATCGCCTTGCGCCTCGTTGCCGCTGCCGACGGTCCCATCGAGCCCCACGGTCACCGCGCTGGACCCAAGATAGCTGACGGTATCGATGCCGCCGCCGCCGTTGATCGTGTCCGCGCCGCCGAGGCCGCGGAACCATTCGGCAGCAGTCGTGCCGATCACGCTGTCGGCCTGATTGGTGAGGTAGATGATCTGGAAGTTCTTGTAGGTATCGCCCGCCGCATCGCCGCCCACGCCCGGGGTCACGCCATCGAGATTGACGGTAACCCCGGTGGTGAGCGCCACGCTTTGCGGCTGCGCGGGGTCGGTGCCGAAGAACAGCACGTTCACCCCCGCCCCGCCATCGAGCGCATCGGCCCCCGCCCCGCCCGAAAGGCGATCATCGCCGTTTCCGCCCAGCAGCGTATCGGCGCCGCCAAGACCGATGAGGAAATCGTTGCCATCGCCGCCCGCCAGCACGTTGTTGCCGCTGTTGCCCTGCAGCGTGTCGCCATAGGCCGTGCCGGTGAGGTTCTCGATGCTTACGAAGCTGTCGCCCAGCGCATCGCCGAGCGTGCCGTTGCCTGCGTTGAGATCGATCGTGACCGCGCCGGTCGCGCCCGAATAATCGACCGTATCGGAGCCGGCACCGCCGTCCATGTAGTCGAAGCCGCCGCCGCCGAGGAAGGTATCGTTGCCCGCATCGCCAAACAGCGTGTCGCTGCCGGCGCCGCCATCGATCTGATCATCGCCATTGCCGCCGCGGATCGTGTTGCCGCCGATATTGCCGACGAGGAAATCGTTGAAGCCCGAGCCGGTGAGATTGACGAAGTTCGTGAAGGTATCGCCCTGTGCATCGCCCAGCGTGCCGGTACCCGTGGCGAGGCTGACGGAGACGGCGGACGTGGCCGTACCGTAGCTCAGCGTATTGAACCCGGCCCCGCCGGTCAGGATATCGGCACCCGCGCCGCCGTCGATGGTGTCATCACCGTCGTCGCCGAAGAGCGTGTCGGTGCCGCCGCCGCCGATGATGGTATCGTTGCCGAAGCTGCCCCAGATCGTGTTGGCAGATCCGTCACCTGTCAGCGTATCGGCGCCGTTGCCGCCCTGGATGTTCTCGAAACCGGCCAGCGTATCGCCCGCCGCATCGCCGCCGCTGGCCGTGCCGGTGAGGAGATTGATGGCAACCCCGGCGGTGGCCGCCAGATAGCTCACCGTATCGATGCCCGCGCCGCCATCCATGGCATCGGCCCCGGCCCCGCCGAGGATCACATCGTTCCCCTCGCCGCCGCGCAGCCTGTTCGCGCCCGCGCTGCCGGTGATCGTGTCGTCGAAGGCCGAGCCGATGGCGTTCTCGATCGTGGCGGGGACAAAAAAATCCCCTTCGGCATCGCCGCCGGTGTTGTTGGTGCCGGTGCCGAGATTGATGGTGATGCCGGCCGACGAGGCCGAATAGTCGACTGTATCCGCGCCCGCGCCGCCATCGATGGTGTCGGCGCCGGCGCCGCCGATCAGCGTGTCGTCGCCATTGCCGCCAAACAGCGTATCGTTCCCCGCGCCGGCATCGAGCGTGTCGTTGCCATTGTTGCCGTAGACGGTTTCGGCTCCGGCCGAACCGACGAACGTGTCATTGAAGGCCGACAGCGACCAGACCTCGACATTGGCGTAGGTATCGCCCTGCGCGAGGCCGGTGGACAGCCCGGCATCGGCGAGGTTTACGGTGAGCGCGCTGGCGGAGCTCGAATAGTCCACCGTGTCGGTGCCCGCGCCGCCATCAAGCGTATCCGCGCCGAGCCCGGGGGCGAGCACATCGTCTCCCCCGCCGCCGAGGATGGTATCCGCGCCCGACGAGCCGTAGATCACGTCGGAAAGCGCAGAGCCGAGCACACGTTCGATGCCGATGAGCACATCGCCATTGGCCTCGCCCGCGCTTCCGGGTGTGCCATCCATGCGCACGATCACGCCGCCGGCGGAGGAATAGTCCGCCGTATCGAAGCCCGCGCCGCCATCGAGCGTATCCGCCCCGGCGCCGCCGATCAGCGTATCATCGCCGTCACCGCCGGTCAGCGTTTCGCTGAAGCCCGCGCCGATCAGCGTATCGGCGAACGCCGAGCCGATCACCCGCTCGACGCCGATGACCTTATCACCCTCGGCGTCGCCACCGCTGGACAGGGTGCCGTCGAGCCGGACGGTCACGCCGCTGAGGCTCGCCGCATAATCGACGGTATCGCTGCCGGTGCCGCCATCGATGGCATCGGCCTGGCCGAACGAGACGAACGTATCGTTGCCGCCCCAGCCATGGAGCGTGGTGGCCGCCGTCAGCCCGCCGCGCAGCGTATCGCCATAGTTGGCCGAGCCGTAGATCACCTCGATCCCGGAGAGGACATCGCCCGCCGCCCAGCCGCCGACACCGGCCGAACCGTTGTTGCTGACGATGACGGCCGCGTTCGAATTGCGGTAGTCGACCAGATCGGTGCCGGACCCGCCGGTGACCTGATCGGCGCCGAGGCCGCTGATGACGATATCGTCTCCGCTACCACCATCGAGAACGTCCGCACCGTCAGCGCCAATAAGCGTATCGTTACCGCCGCCCGCCTGGATCGTCGAACCGGTCGCGGCGGCATAGATAGTGTCATTCTGCGCCGATCCGATCACGGTCTCGATATCGAACAGCCGGTCGCCCGCCGCATCGCCGGTCGCGCCGAAGCCGCCGTCCATGTAGATGACCATGCCGCTGCTGGTGGAGGCGGAGTAATCGGCCACGTCATTGCCCGCATCGCCGCGATAGATATCTGCGCCGCCCGAGGCGATGAACGCATCATCGCCCGCGCCACCGACGAATTCCTCGTCCGCGTTGCGGCCTTCGAAGCGGTCGGCATAGGCAGAGCCGACCACGCGCTCGATATTGGCAAGCGTATCGCCCTGCGCATCGCCGCCGCTGGAACTGCCACCGGTGCGGATGGTGACTCCCGCGTTCGAGGCCGAATAATCGGCGCTGTCGTAGCCCGCGCCGCCATCGATGGTATCGGCCTCGGCACCGCCCGCGAGGGTATCATCGCCGATCCCGCCGAGCAGCGTATCGTTGCCATCGCCACCGGACAGCGTGTCGTTTCCGTCGAAGCCGTCGAACCAGTCGTCGCCGCCCGCGCCGATGAAGGTGTCACTCCCGCGCGAGCCGGTGAAACGTTCGACCGAGAGGAAGGTGTCGCCCGCAGCATCGCCGCCGGTGGCGGTGCCCGCGGCGAGATCGACCGTGACCCCGCCGACCGAGCCCGCGTAGGTCACGGTATCGAGGCCGGTGCCGCCATCAAGCACGTCGGCGCCGCCATCGCCCGAGAGGAGATCATTGCCGGCGCCGCCCAGCAGTGTATCCGAGCCGGTGCCGCCGGAGAGGATATCGTCGCCGCCGCCGCCGCTGAGTGTATCGTTCGAGAACGCGCCGGTGATCGTATCGGCATGCGCCGATCCGATCACGCCTTCGATGCCGGTGAGCCGGTCACCCGCCGCGATGCTGCCGCTGCCCGCGCTGCCATCGAGCGCGATGGTGATCGCAGCGCCTGCGGCTGAATAATCCACAGTGTCGTTGCCGCTGCCACCGATCAGCGTATCGATGCCGGCACCGGCGACCAGCAGGTCATCCCCCGCGCCGCCTTCCAGCGTGTTGGCCGCCGCGCCGCCGATCAGGGTATCGCCATAGTCGGAGCCGAGCAGCCGCTCGATCCCGGTGAGGACGTCGCCTGCGGCCTCGCCCGCGCTGCCGCTGCCGTTGCCGCCGCCTGCTGCAAGGCTGACGGTAACTGCCGCACTCGCGTGTTCATAGGAGGCCGTGTCGAAGCCCGCGCCGCCATCGATGCTATCGGCACCCGCGCCGCCCTCGATCACATCGTTGCCATCGCCGCCCACAAGGGTTTCGGCAGCGCTGCCACCCACCAGGGTATCGGCAAAGGCGGAGCCCAGCACGCGCTCGATGCCGATCAGCACATCGCCGGTGGCCGCGCCGCCCGAGCCGGGATCGACGCCGTTGTTGTAGACCGTCACGCCCTGCGTGCTGGCGGTATAGTCGGCAGTGTCGAAGCCGGTGCCGCCATCGAGCGTATCGCTGCCAGTGCCGCCGATGAGGGTATCATCCCCCGCGCCGCCGAGCAGCGTATCCGCGCCCGCCGCGCCATCGAGCCGATCATTGCCTGCGCCGCCTTCGAGAACGTCGGCATTCGCCGAGCCGCTCAGCGTGTCGGCAAGGGCGGAGCCGACGACGCGCTCGATGCCGGACAGCGCATCGCCCGCAGCGTCGCCCGCGCTGCCGGCGCCCGCGCCGAGATCGACGGTGATGGCGCTCGCCGACGCCGAGTAGTCGGCGGTGTCGAAGCCCTCGCCGCCGGAGAGCACGTCTGCCCCGCCGAGGCCTGCGAGCACATCGTCGCCCGACTGGCCCAGCAGGCTATCTGCACCCGCGCTGCCGCCGAGCGTGTCGGCATGGGCCGAGCCGCGGATCGTCTCGATGCCGGTGAGCACGTCCCCCGCCGCATCGCCGCCGCTGCCAGTGCTGCCATCGGTGGTGACGGTCACCCCGGAGGCCGAATTGGTGTAGTCCGCGATATCGATACCGGTGCCGCCGTCGATGCGGTCCGCACCGAGGCCGCCTTCGATCACATCATTGCCGCTGCCGCCGGAGAGCGTGTCGTCCCCCGCCGCGCCCTGGATGGCATCATCGCCCGCGCCGCCTTCGATCCCATCCGCCCCCGCAGAGCCGAGCAGGCTATCGGCAAAGGCCGAGCCGACAAGCCGTTCGATGCCGGTGAGGACATCGCCGAGACCATCGCCGAGCGTGCCGGAGACGCCATCCATGCGCACCGCGACGGCCGAGCCTGCTCCGGAATAGTCCGCCGTATCAAAGCCCACCCCGCCATCGAGCGCATCTGCGCCGGTGCCGCCGATCAGGGTATCATCGCCAGTGCCGCCGAACAGGTTGTCCGCCCCCGCGCCGCCGGACAGCGTATCGTTGCCATCGGCGCCGAGGATGGTGTCGGCGCCGGCCGAGCCGATCACCGTATCCGCCAGGGCCGTGGCGATGACCTGTTCGATGCCCGAAAGCACATCGCCTTCGGCAAGGCCGCCGGTGGAGGCCGTGCCGTCCATGCGCACCGAGACCGCCGCCGTCCCCGCGCTGTAGTCCACGGTATCGAACCCGGCGCCGCCGGTCAGCCCATCGGCCCCGGCGCTGGCGCCAAACAGATCGTCACCCGCGCCGCCATCGATCTGGTCGCTGCCTGCAGAGCCATTGAACACGTCGTTGAAGCCCGAGCCGATCACGCGCTCGACATTGGTGATGACATCGCCGTCGGCATCGCCGCCGACCGAGGCGCTGCCATCGAGGTTGATCGTGACCGCGCTCAATGAAGTGGCGTAGGACACGGTATCGGTGCCGAGGCCGCCGTCGAGCAAATCCGCACCCGCGCCGCCGATCAGCGTATCGTCACCCGCCTCGCCGTAGAGCTGGTCATCGCCCTCGCCGCCGGTGACCACGTCGCTCCCGGCACCGGCGCGGAAGGTTTCGTTTGCCGCGGAGCCGGTGAGGCGGTCGTCGAAGGCCGAGCCGATCAGCTGTTCGATGCTCGTCAAAGTATCGCCCGCCGCATCGCCGCGGCTGCCCGCCGCGCCGCCGAGCGTGACGGTGACCGCGCTGGCCGAAGTGGCATAGCTGGCGGTATCGAAGCCCGTGCCGCCGTCGAGCGCATCGGCCCCGGCGCCGCCGATCAGGGTATCATCGCCCGCGCCGCCCGCGAGCGTATCGCTGCCCGCGCCGCCGCTGATGGTGTCCGCCCCGGCCCCGCCGAGGATGGTATCATCACCCGCCGAGCCGCCCAGCGCATCGTCCTGGGCCGAGCCGATCAGACGTTCGATCGTGGTAAGCACATCGCCGGTGGCGTCGCCCGCCGTGCCCGCGCTGCCATCGAGCGCGACCGCGACGGCAGCGACGGCAGCAGAATAGTCCGCCGTATCGAAGCCGGTGCCACCGTCGAGCGTGTCAGCCCCGGCACCGCCGACGAGCGTGTCGTCGCCCGCGCCGCCCTGCAGCGTCTCGTTGGCATTGGCGCCGATCAGCGTGTCGCCCTGCGCCGAACCGATCACGACCTCGATGCCGCTGAGCACATCGCCTTCGGCATCGCCGCCCGTGCCGATGCTGCCATCCAGCGCGACGCGCACGGCCTGGATCGAGGCGGCGTAATCGGCGGTATCGATGCCCGCCCCGCCATCGAGCAGATCGCTGCCTGCACCGCCCGTCAGCGTGTCATTCCCGTCACCGCCGCCGAGCGTGTCCGCGCCAAGCCCGCCGGTGAGCACGTCATCGCCGCCGCCGCCGAGCAGAACATCGGCATTGCCCGAGCCGGTGAGCCGGTCGGCCTGTGCGGAGCCGGTGACCTGCTCGATGCCGATCAGGGTATCGCCCTGCGCATCGCCGCCGGTGCCGGTCCCTGTGGCAAGGCTGACGGTGACCCCGGCGCCGCTCGCCGCGTAGTCGGCCACGTCGAAGCCGGTGCCGCCATCGAGAACGTCAGCTCCGGCGCTGCCCTTCAGCACGTCGTCGCCCGCGCCGCCGAGCAACGTGTCGGCGCCGGTCCCGCCGCGCAGGGTACCGGCAAAGGCGCTGGCGATGAGCACTTCGGCATTGGCGATCGTATCGCCTTCCGCATCGCCGCCGGTGTTGGCGCCGCCGTCAAGGCCCGCGTTTACAGCGCTGGCCGAGGCCGAATAGTCCACCGTATCGCTGCCCTGCCCGCCATCGAGCACATCCGCGCCAAGACCGCCGACCAGCGTGTCATCGCCCGCCTGGCCGAGCAGGCTGTCCGCGCCGACGCCGCCGAGCAGGGTATCGTTGCCGCCGCCGCCTTCGAGCGTATCGTTGCCGTCCGCACCGCGCAGGGTATCGGCCTGGGCCGAACCGACCACGCGCTCGATCGCAACGAGGCTGTCGCCCGCAGCATCGCCGCCTGCGGAGACCGTGCCATCGAGATTGACGGTGACGCCCGCGGCAGAGGCGGAATAGTCTGCGGTATCGAACCCGTCGCCGCCATCGAGCGTATCGGAACCGGCGGTGCCGACGAGGGTATCGTCGCCCGCATCGCCGTAGAGCGTATCCGCGCTGCTGCGGCCGGTGAGCGTATCGCCAAAGGCCGAACCGCGCAGGACTTCGACGTTGCTGATCGTATCGCCCGCCGCATCGCCGCCGCTGCCGACCGCGCCGCCGAGCGAAGCGGTGACGGCAAAGGACGAGGCCGCGTAGGTCACGGTATCGAAGCCGGTGCCGCCATCGATGCGGTCGGCCCCGGCGCCGCCCTCCAGCGTGTCGTCGCCCGAGGCGCCGAGCAGCGTGTCGTCGCCGCCTAGGCCGGTGAGCACATCGTCCCCCGCCCCGCCGGACAGCGTATCCGCGCCGGTGCTGCCGGTCAGCGTATCGTCGAAGGCCGAGCCGTTGACGCGCTCGATCCCGGTGAGCACATCGCCCGCGGCATCGCCGCCTTGCGCGGGGGAGCCATCGAGCACGATCTGCACCGCCGCATCGGAGGCGCCATAGTCCGCCGTATCGAACCCATCGCCGCCGGACAGCACATCTGCCCCCGCGCCGCCGCGCAGCAGATCATCGCCCGCGCCGCCCAGCAGGGTATCACCCCCGCCGCTGCCCGAAAGCGTATCGTTCCCGGCGCCGCCTTCCAGCGTTTCCGCCGCAGAGCCGCCGATAATCATATCGCCAAAGGCTGAACCGACGACGCGCTCGATCCCGGTCAGGCTGTCACCCTCGGCATCGCCGCCGGTCGCGGTCGAGCCATCGAGCGTGATCTGCACCGCGCCCCCGCTGGCGCTGTAATCGGCACTATCGAAACCGCTGCCGCCATCGAGCCCATCCGCGCCCGCACCGCCGCTCAGCACATCGTTGCCAAGACCGCCGGACAAGGCGTCGCTCCCGGCGCCGCCGGACAGCGTATCGTTCCCCGCGCCGCCGGACAGCACCTCGTCCGCGCCGCTGCCGGTGATGGTATCGTCGTAGTCGGACCCCTCGACCTGCTCGATCCCGCTGACCCGGTCGCCTGCCGCATCGCCGCCCGCGCCGAGGCCGCTGGCGAGATCGAGCCGGATCGCAGCGCCGGACGCCGCATAGCTCAGACGGTCGAAGCCGCTGCCGCCGTCGATCCCATCCGCGCCGCTGCCGCCGGTGAGCGTATCATCGCCGCTGCCGCCGAGCAGGGTATCATTGCCCGAACCGCCCGAGAGCACGTCATTCCCCGCGCCGCCTTCGAGCGTATCCGCCCCCGCGCTGCCGCCGAGCGTATCGGCGAAGGCCGAGCCGACCACCCGCTCGATCCCGGCGAGCGTATCGCCAGCCGCATCGCCGCTGCTGCCGACGGTGCCGTCGGTGGCCACGGTGACCCCGCTGGCGGAGGCCGCATAGTCCGCCGTATCGAAGCCGGTGCCGCCGATCAGCACATCGGCGCCGATCGAGCCGGTGAGTGTGTCATCCCCCCTACCGCCATCGAGCGTCTCGCTGCCGATGCCGCCCGCGAGCGTGTCGCCGAAGCCCGAGCCGACGAGGCGCTCGATGCCGGTGAGGACATCGCCCTCGGCAAATCCGCCGCTGCCGGTGCGCCCGTCGAGCCCGGCGGTGATGGCGCCGGTGGAGCCGGTGTAGTCGGCGCTGTCGGTGCCGTCGCCGCCCACGAGCGTATCGGCGCCGAGGCTGCCGAGAAGGGTATCGTCGCCTTCGCCCGCGCGGATGGTTTCGCTGCCCACGCCGCCGCCGAGCCGGTCGTCAAAAGCGGAGCCGATGAGGATTTCGATGCTTGCCAGCATATCGCCCGCCGCAGCGCCGCTGCCGGCCGTGCCATCGAGCGCCACGGTCACGCTGCTGGTCGCATCGGCATAGCTGGCGGTATCGCTGCCGAGGCCGCCGTCGATCGCGTCCGCACCATCGCCGCCTACGATCACATCGTTGCCCGCGCCGCCAAGCAGCGTGTCGGCCCCACCGCCGCCGAGCAGCGTGTCATTGCCTGCACCGCCGTCGAGCAAGTCGGCACTGTCGCTGCCGTTGAGCTCATCATCGAAGGCGGAGCCGACGAGACTTTCGATGCCGGTCAGGACATCGCCCGCGCCATCGCCGCCGCTGCCCGCGCGACCATCGAGATAGGCGGTGACCGCCGCGCCCGATCCGGCATAGCTCACGGTATCAAACCCGCTGCCGCCATCGAGCAGGTCGTTGCCGGCGCTGCCGGTGAGCACATCGTCACCCGCGCCGGCGAGGATCGCTTCCGCCCCGCTGCCGCCGCCGAGCTGGTCGGCAAAGGCCGAGCCGAGCAGGCGGGAAATTCCGGTGAGCGTATCGCCGGTGGCCTCACCGCCGGTGCCCGCCGCGCCCGAGAGATCGACCGCGACGCCGGTTGCCGCGCCTTGATAGCTCGCGGTGTTGAAGCCGCTACCGCCATCGATCACATCGGCCCCGAGCCCGCCGGTAAGCACATCATCACCGCCGCCGCCGAGCAGGGTATCGTTGCCCGCGCCGCCGGTCAGGATATCGTCACCCGCCCCGCCGTCGAGCCGGTCGTCCGCAGCGCCGCCGATGATCGCATCGTTCTGCGCCGAACCGATCACGCCTTCGATGCCGGTGAGCACATCGCCTTCGGCATCGCCGCCGCTGGCCGGGCCGCCATCGAGCCGGACGGTGACCCCGGCGACGGAATCGGCATAGCTTGCGGTATCGAAGCCGGTGCCGCCATCGAGCAGATCCGCGCCGATGCCGCCGGAGAGAAGGTCATCGCCCGCGCCGCCGCGCAGCGTATCGCTGCCGCCCTGGCCGGAAAGCAGGTCACTGCCGGCGCCGCCATCGAGCACTTCGTTCTGCGAGGTGCCGGTGATCGTGTCATCAAAGGCCGAACCGATCGCGTTCTCGATCGAGGACAGCGTATCGCCCTGCGCATCGCCGCCCGCCGAAAGCGAGCCATCGAGATTGATCGCGATCCCCGCGGAGGAAGTGGAATAATCGACCGTGTCGGAACCGGCGCCGCCAAGCAGCATGTCCGCACCTGCGCCGCCGCGCAGGGTATCGTTGCCGGCGCCGCCATCGAGCAGGTCGGCCCCGGCCCCGCCATCGAGGAGATCGTCCCCGCCGCGCCCGCGCAGCACGTCATCGGTGGCCGATCCGGCGATGCTGTCAGCAAATTCGCTGCCTTCGACGACTTCGATGGAGACGAAACTGTCGCCCGCCGCCTCGCCGCCGCTGCCGCCGGTGGCAAGGCTGAGTGCCACGCCCGCCGCGGCGCGCGAATAGTCCGCCGTATCGAGGCCCGCACCGCCATCGAGCACGTCGGCACCCGCCCCGCCGCGCACGATATCGTCACCCGCGCCGCCGCGCAGCGTTTCGTCCGCCGCGCCGCCGGTGATGACGTCGGCTTCGTCCGAGCCGATCACTTCCTCGATGCTGCTGAGCACATCGCCTTCGGCAAGGCCGCTGGCACTGGCGCCGCCGGCGAGCGTGACGTTGACGCCGACGAGCGAGCCCGAATAATCGACCGTATCGCGCCCGAGCCCGCCGTCGATCGCATCGGCCCCGGCGCCGCCATCGATCACGTCGTCACCCATGCCGCCCAGGATGGTGTCGTCCCCGCCGAGGCCGATCAGGATGTCATTGCCCGCACCGCCCTCCAATGTATCGGCCTGCGAGGAGCCGGTAAGGCGGTCGGCAAAGGCCGAGCCGACAAGGCGTTCGATGCTGTCGAGCCGGTCTCCCGCCGCATCGCCGCCGGAGCCGAGACCGCTGGCGAGCGAGACGGTGACGCCCGCCGCCGCATCGCCGTAGTCCGCCGTATCGAAGCCGGTGCCGCCGGAAAGCTGGTCTGCCCCGCCGCGCCCGGTGAGCACATCGTCGCCCGCGCCGCCGACGAGGCTGTCGTCCGCCGCGGTGCCGCGCAGGGTATCGGCAAAGGCCGAGCCGATCAGGTTCTCGACATGGAGCAGGCGGTCCCCCTCCGCCGCGCCGCCGGTGGAGACCGAGCCATCGACCGAGACCGAAACGCCCGAACTCGAATTCGAGTAATCGACGGTATCGGCCCCGTCGCCGCCGTCGATGAGATCCGATCCGGCGCCGCCTTCGAGCAGATCGTTGCCCGCGCCGCCGCGCAGGGTGTCGTCGCCCCCGCCGCCGGAGAGCACATCGTTGCCGGCCCCGCCATCGAGCACGTTGGCCGCGCTGCTGCCGGTGAGGCGGTCGTCGAGCGAGGAGCCGATCACGCCTTCGATGCTGACAAGCTGATCGCCCGCGGCATCGCCGCCCACGCCGATCGAGCCGTCGAGCGC
Organism: Novosphingobium sp.; assembly: GCF_019748365.1. Classification (GTDB taxonomy): domain Bacteria; phylum Pseudomonadota; class Alphaproteobacteria; order Sphingomonadales; family Sphingomonadaceae; genus Novosphingobium. Next base: position 26,703 of record NZ_JAIEPN010000160.1, on the reverse strand, counting down.
GACGGTCACCGCGCCGTCGCTGGCGCTGTAGTCCGCCACATCGGTGCCGCTGCCGCCATCGAGGAGGTCGGCCCCCGCGCTGCCGCGCAGTGTATCGTCGCCCGCGCCGCCGAGGATGGTCTCGCTGCCCGCGCCGCCGCCGAGCGTATCGGCAAAAGCGGAGCCGAGGAGGCGCTGGATATCGCTCAGCACATCGCCGCTTGCCTCGCCCCCGGTGCCCGCTGCGCCCGAAAGATCGATGGCCACGCCCGCTGCCGCAGCGGCGTAGCTCGCCGTGTTGATGCCCGATCCGCCGACAAGGATATCCGCGCCGAGCCCGCCGGTGAGACTATCATCGCCGCTGCCACCGAGCAGGCGGTCGTCGCCTGCGCCGCCGACGATGGTGTCATCGCCCGCGCCGCCCGAAATGGTCTCGGCAGCCGCATCGCCGATCAGCGTGTCGTCATAGGCAGAGCCGGTGAGGTTCTCGATGCCGATGAGCTGGTCGCCATCGGCATCGCCGCCGCTGCTGACCGTGCCATCGAGCCGCACGGTGACCGCCTGGGCCGAACTGCCGTAGTTGACGGTATCGATCCCGTCGCCGCCATCGATACGGTCTGCGCCGGCACCGCCATCGAGCACATCGTCTCCGGTGCCGCCGCGCAGAGTATCATTGCCCTCGCCGCCGACGAGGATGTCGTCGCCCGCGCCGCCTTCGAGCGTATCGTCGTTGAGGCTGCCGAGCAGGCGATCGCCGAAGGCCGAACCGACGAGGCGCTCGATCCCGCTCAGGGTATCGCCTTGCGCATCGCCGCCGATGCCGATGCTGCCGCCCAGCCCCGCGACGATGCCTTCGCCGGAAGCCGAATAGTCGACCGTATCGAACCCGCTGCCGCCTTCGAGCACATCCGCGCCAGCGCCGCCGTCAAGGCTGTCGTTGCCTGCGCCGCCAAGCAGGATGTCCGCGCCATCGCGACCGGCGAGACTATCGTCTCCGCCGCCGCCTTCGATGGTCTCGTCGCCCGCAGCGCCATAGAGCCGGTCCGCGCCCGAGGAGCCGACGAGGCGTTCGACAGCGATCAGCGTATCGCCTTCGGCATCGCCGCCGGTGCCGGTGCCTGCCGCCAGATCGACTGTCACGCCGGTGGTCGAGGTGCTGTAATCGGCGGTATCGATCCCCGCGCCGCCATCGAGCACGTCCGCCCCGCCGCGCCCGGTGAGCACATCGTTGCCGCCGCCGCCGCGCAAGGCTTCGTCCGCGCCCGCGCCGGTCAGCCGGTCGTCGAACCCGCTGCCGGTGATCTCCTCGATCCCGCTGAGCGTATCGCCGGTTGCCGTGCCGCCGAAACCGGTGGTGCCATCGAGGTAGACCGAAACGCCCGAGCCGGAGAGGCTGTAGTCCGCACGGTCATAGCCTGCGCCGCCATCGATCGTATCGGCGCCGATACCGCCATCGATCACATCGTCCCCCGCGCCGCCAAGCAGGGTATCATTCCCGCCAGCGCCGTTCAGAACATCGTTGCCGTCGCCGCCGCTCAGCCGTTCGGCATTCGCGCCGCCGGTGAGAGCGTCGGCAAAGGCCGAGCCGAGCACGCTTTCGATGCCGGACAGCCGGTCGCCCTCGGCATCACCGCCCGCGCCGGTGCCCGCGCCGAGATCGATGGTGACAGCGGCGGCCGAAGCGCCGTAGTCGGCGGTATCGAAGCCCGTGCCGCCGTCCAGGATATCCGCTCCGGCGCCGCCAGTGAGGAGGTCGTCGCCCGCGTCGCCGATCAACGTATCATCGCCGCCTGCGCCGGACAGGCGATCATCCCCGCCGCCGCCTTCGAGGATTTCCGCCGCGCCCACGCCGGTGATCGTGTCATCGTAGGCCGAGCCAAGGACATGCTCGAAGCCGGTGACCGAATCGCCCTGGGCGTCACCGCCTTCGCCCACCGAGCCATCGAGCCGCAGCGTGATGCCGCCGCGGCTGTCCTCGTAGCTGACGATATCGGTGCCCGCGCCGCCATCGAGCACATCGGCCCCGCCGCGCCCTTCGATCACATCGTCACCCGCGCCACCGATCAGCGTGTCGTTCCCCGCCGAGCCATCGAGGGTATCGGCAAAAGCAGTGCCAACCACGCCTTCAATCCCGCGCAGGGTATCGCCATCGGCATCGCCGCCGCTGGCACTGCCGAGCGCGAGATCGACGCGCACGCCCGCGCTGCCGGCGCTGTAATCGGCGACGTCCGCCCCCGCGCCGCCATCGAGCACGTCGGCCCCGGCGCTGCCATGGAGCGTATCGTTGCCGCCCTGGCCGAGCAGCACATCGGCATCGGCCGAACCGCGCAGCACATCGCCGAAGGCCGAGCCGGAAATGCCTTCGATCCCGGCGTAGAGATCGCCTTCGGCATCGCCCCCGGTATTGGCGCCGCCATCGAGACCGGCGTTCACCCCGGCTTCGGAGCGCGCATAGTCGGCGAGATCGGTGCCGAGGCCGCCGATCAGGGTGTCCGCGCCCATGCCGCCGTCGAGCCGGTCATTGCCTGCGCCGCCATCGAGCGTATCCGCGCCCGCACCGCCCGCGAGGCGGTCGTCGAAACCGGACCCGACCACGCGCTCGATCCCGGCGAGCGTATCGCCCTGGGCATCGCCGCCGAGGCCGACCGAGCCATCGGTGCCGACGACCACGCCAGTGGCGCTCTGGCTGTAGTCGGCGGTGTCGAAACCGCCGCCGCCGAGCAGCCGGTCCGCCCCGCCGAGCCCGGCGAGCACATCATCACCCGCGCCGCCGCTCAGCGTGTTGGCGCTGTCGTTGCCGGACAGGCGGTCGGCAAAGGCCGAGCCGGTGAGCGCCTCGATGCCGTCAAGCTGGTCGCCCGCCGCATCGCCGCCGCTGCCCGCCGAGCCATCGAGCGCGACGGCCACGGCCTCGCCCGAGGCGCTGTAGTCCGCCGTGTCGAAGCCCTCGCCGCCCTGCAGCAGGTCCGCCCCGCCGCCGCCGGAGAGCACATCATCGCCCGCGCCGCCGGAGAGGCGGTTGGCTCCGTTGTCGCCGGTGAGGCGGTCGGCGTAGATCGAGCCCGAGACGTTCTCGATCCCGCTGAACGTATCACCTGCGGCGCTGCCGCCGGCACCGGTGTTGGCGGCGAGATCGATTTGAACCCCCGCGTTGGAATCGCTGTAATCGGCGGTGTCCGCGCCGCTGCCGCCGATGAGCGCATCCGCGCCGAGGCCGCCGCGCAGGGTATCATCGCCCGCGCCGCCTTCGAGCGTGTTGTCACCGCTGTCGCCGATCAGGGTATCGGCATAGGCGCCGCCCAGCACGCGCTCGATGCCGGAGAGCCGGTCCCCCTCGGCGATGTCGCCGGAGGAGGCATTGCCATCGAGCCGGACGGTGACCGCGCCGCCGGCGGCGGAATAGTCGGCGGTGTCGAAGCCGTCGCCGCCGATCAGCGTGTCCGCGCCGAGATCGCCGGTAAGCGTGTCGTCGCCGCCTCTGCCCATCAGCGTGTTGCTGCCCGCATCGCCGCCGAGCCGGTCGGCGAAAGCGGAGCCGCCGAGCATCTCGATCCCGCGCAGCACATCGCCCGCCGCGTCGCCGCCCGCGCCCGGTGCGCCATCCAGCGTGACGGTGACGCCGCTGGCTGAGCCCGAATAGTCTGCAGTATCGATGCCTCCGCCGCCGATCAGCGTGTCCGCGCCCGCGCCGCCGGTGAGGACGTCGTTGCCTTCGCCGCCGAGCAGTGTTTCATCCCCGCCTGCGCCGATCAGGCTATCGTCGCGCGCGCTGCCGACCAGTTTCTCGATGCCGCTCAGCCGGTCGCCCTCGGCATCGCCGCCTTCCGACAGCGCGCCGTCGAGCCGCACGGTCACGGCGAAGCGCGAGGCGCTGTAGTCCGCCGTGTCGAACCCGTCGCCGCCGTCAATGCTATCGGCGCCGCCGAGCCCGGCCAGCACATCGTCTCCGCCAAGGCCGCGCAGCAGATCGCTGGCGGTCGAGCCGACCAGGGTGTCGCCAAAGGCCGAGCCTTCGAGACCCTCGATGCTGGTGAAGATATCGCCGACCGCATCGCCGCCATCGCGCAGCGTACCTTCAAGCGCGACCTGCACGGCGCTGCCGGAACCGGCGTAGCTTGCGATATCGAAGCCCGCGCCGCCATCGAGCCGGTCCGAGCCGAAGCCGCCTTCGAGCACATCGTCGCCTGCGCCGCCAGCAAGGGTTTCATCGCCCCTCCCGCCGACGAGGTGATCGTTGAAGGCGCTGCCCCGCAGCACTTCGATATTGGCGTAGGTATCGCCTTCGGCATCGCCGCCGCGGCTGGGGCGGCCATCGAGATAGATTTCGACGGCGACCGCGCTGGCGCTGAAATCGACCGTATCGATCCCGCCCTCGCCGTCGATCCGGTCCGCGCCTGCGCCGCCGGTGATCTGGTTGGCGCCGCCATCGCCGGTGAGCACGTCATCGAAGGCGGAGCCGATCAGGTTCTCGGCGCCGCTGGCGGTATCGCCCTCGGCATCGCCGCCCTTGCCCGCGGTGCCATCAAGGCGGGCGTCGACTGCAGTGGCGGAACCGCTGTAGTCGAGCGTATCGCTGCCTGCGCCGCCATCGAAGCGGTCGGCCCCGGCGCTGCCGGTCAGGCGGTCGTCGCCCGCTCCCGCCTCGATCCACTCATCCGCCGCGCCGCCATGGACCGTGTCATTGCGGTCGGTCGCGATCACATGTTCGATGCCGAGGAGTGTGTCGCCCTCGGCCTCGCCCCCGCGCGAGGGGGTGCCATCGAGGAACACTTCGATGCCGCTGGTGCCGATGGGCGCGCCATCGAACGCAGTGCTGTAATCGACCGTATCGCTGCCCGCGCCGCCATCGAGCACGTCGGCGCCCTTGCCGCCGATCAGCATGTTGTCGCCCGCATCGCCGGTCAGCCGGTCGTTGAAGTCGGAGCCGACGAGCCCCTCGATACTGACGTAGCTGTCTCCTTCCGCGGCGCCGCCCTTGCCCTGCGCCGTGGCGAGGTTCGCATCGACGCCCTCGCCGGAGAGGTGATAGTCGGCCACGTCGAAGCCGGTGCCGCCGTCGATCTTGTCCGCCCCGGCCCCGGCGTGGATGCGGTCATCGCCCGCGCCGGCAGCGATATTCGTGCCGGGCGGGTTGGAGAAGAGCACATAGATCGGATCGCCGGTGACGGGATCCTTCACCGTCATCCCGGCCTGATCGGTTACCTCCTTGATGCCGAACTGGGTCGAGACCGCGACCGCGAACGTGGAGGTCTTGCCATCGGCCGAGAGACCAAGCAGCACGGGAAGGAAGAACTCGTCCTTGAAGCCGTTGCTTGCGGCCTGCGCGGCGGTGGGCGGGAGCTTGTAGGTGAGCTCCAGATCGAAGGCGAAGTGCGACTGGCTGGCGGGGACCGGCACGACCTTGCCCGTGGCGTCGGTCGTCGTCGTCAGCTTCTCGATCTTGCCCTGGTCGATCGAGACGAGCCAGCCCTTGTCGGTCAGCGTGCCGTTGACGATGCCATAGCCCGCCGGCAGCGAGGGGATGAGCACCTGCAGCAGCTCGAGCCCCTTTGCAGGCACTTCGGCGACCACGCTCAGCACGCGCAAGGAATTGCCCTGCGGCGCGCGGGCGGGATCATCGGCAAACAGCACATCGCTGTCCGAGGTGCCCTCGATGCTCTCCGGCGCGGACTGCGCGGCGAAGGCGGAACTCGTCGATGAGCCGGGGCCGCCGGTATCGCCCTTGATCACCGTCTGGCCGTTTTCGGTGCTTCGGCTGACGCCTTCGGAGTTGAACAGCTCGAACGTCAGCTTGGGGACAAGCTTGCCGATGCCGGCGGGGCCAAGCGCATCGCCGGGTGCGGGCTCGACCGAGCGGGCGGACATGACGCCGGGCGAGGCAGGGCTCTGCGGCAGGGAATCGCTGATCTTCTCGGTCAGCGCCTTGCCCTGGAGATCGGACTTGTGCTGCTTCTCCTGTTTGGCGGCGGCTTCGGCCTGGGCCTGCGCCGAATCTTCGGGCTGCACCGCGCCGGAGGGTTCCCTGGGCGTCTCGGCCGGCTTGTCCGCATCGGCGCTGCTGAGGTGGAGCTCGAGATCGGGGTTCTGCGGATTGATCTGGCCGACCATGCCGACCGTCTGATCCGCCGAAAACTCCTTGTCATCGAACAGGATGACCGGCTTGCGGCCGGAAAAGGCGGCAAGCGCCATGCCGGGGATGATGATCCGCGAGCCATCGGCGAAGACGAGCACCATGTCGACGTCGACGATCTCGACCTTGAACGGCGCGTACTTGATGCCAAGCCGTGCCTTGTCGTCGGCATCGAGCTGGACAACCTTGGCTGCGCCGTAGTCCTGCTTGGCAACCGCCGCCTGCGCACCATCCGCTTCGGGCGCAAGGTGGGAGGAGCCCTTGCTGCCCCGCGGCTTGCCGATGGAACCCGATTTGGCGCGAATGATCTTGACCATAGAACCTCGATGGGTGGGAAGCGGGAGCTAACGCCCGCAGGCTTAGGGCTTGAATCGAAAGGGCCTCCGGTTTCCCACGTAGGCTGCGCGGGACATCAATCTTCGCTTCCCGGCGCGGGCTGCACGAGATCGGGGAGTGGCTGGCCGCCGCTGACCAGATCGAACAGGCCGCCGAGCTTCTGCAGCACGCGGTATTCAGCGGCGCGCAGGGCGATCAGATTGGCGGTCTGCTTGGCCTTGGCGGCGAACAGGAGCTGTTCGGCATCGAGCAGATCGAACACGGTGCGGCGCCCGCCGCGGAACTGCTGCTTGTAGAGATCGGCGACACGCTGGGCGGAGCTGATTTCGGCCTCGATCGTGGCGATCTTCTCGCGCGCGGCGCCAAGGCTGGCGTAATCGACGCGGATGTCCTGCTCGACCTCGCGGCGGCGGCGGTCGAGCTCGTAGTCGGCCTGGCGCAGCCGCGCGGCGATGCGGCGTTTGGTCGCGGTGGCGGCGCCGCCGTTGTAGAGCCGGTAGGAGAACGTCACCATTGCGCGGGCATCGATCGCGCGGCCGGTCGCGCCGAGCACGTCCTGCCGGTAGTCGCTGGCGATGGTGAGGCCGAGGCGGGGGAGCGCCGTATCGGCCTGGCTGTCGTACTGCTTGTCGAGCGAACGGCGATCCTCGACCGCCTGGGCGAGGCGCGGGCTGCGCGTATCGATCAGATCGACCGCGACGTCGGCGCTTTCCGGCAGCGCGGCACCGGCTGCGGGCACTTCGGCGGCACGCAGCGGCATGTGATCGGTGAGGCGCTTGTAGGCATTGCGCGCCTGCTCGAGCGCGCTCTGCCGATCAAGCAGCTGCGAGCGCACATTGTCGAGCCGGGTCTGCGCACGCTCGACATCGGCGGGAGTGGTGAGGCCGAGGTCCTTCTGCACGGTGACGATGCGCAGGATCTTCTTCACCGAAGCAATCTCGTCCTCGGCCAGCGCGACGAGGTTCTGCTGGAGCAGCACGCCGAGATAGGCATTGGCGATATCGTACGAAATCGCCTCGATCCGCTCGCGCGTGCCCCATTGCGCCGAGCGGTAGCTGGCGCGGGCGCGCTTGATATCGTTGATGGTGACGCCGAAATCCCAGAGGTTCTGGTTGAGCGAGATCGTCGCCTCGCTGCGGAAGCGCTGGGTGGCGGCCTGCGGAATGTTGCGGGCGAACTCGCGGCCCCAGGCGCCGGTCACGTCGATGCGCGGCAGGTAGGCCGCGCGCGCTTCGTTGACGGCGTAGCGCGCGTCGTCCTGCTGGGCGAGCGAGATCTGGATTTCCGGATTGCCCTTGAGCGAGGCGATGATGGCATCGGTGAGGGATTCGGTGCCTTCGGCTGTCGCCGGTGCCGGGGTGGCAGGGGCGGGATCGGGCTCATCGGGTTCGGCGGCAGCCGGTGGGAGCGGCGCATCGGGGCCAACCATCGCTGCGAGCGGGCGCAATGCGGGAAGCGGCCCGGGCCCATCGAGCTTCGAGAGCACCGTATGCGGTTCTGGCGGCGCCTCTGCCACGGCGGGCTGTGCGGGATCGAGCGCGGGCAGTTCGGCTGCGGCCGCCGGAATCGCGCCGGCTTCATCCGCGAGGCGCGCGGCAAGGGTCGAGCCATCGGGCATCGGGCCCTGCGGCAGGATAGGCTTTCGCACCGGGACGAGGTCCGGCCCGGACAGCGACGGGACGAGGTCTGTCAGGATCGCGGGCGCGAACGGGGCGGGGAGCAAGGGTCTGGCGAGGGCCAGCCGGATCACCGCCGGCGCTTCGGGCCTGATCGGCGGGGAGGGCGGTTGCAGCGGAGGCGGCGGAGGAACGGCCTGACCCAGACCGGGGCCCGACACGGTAACAAGATCGGGCCCATCGAGCCCTTCCAGCACATAGGGCAACCGGAGAACGGGCGCAGGGGCGGTCACCGGATCGGCAGCGCGGGCCGGACATGCCGCGAGCGCCATGCCAGCCGCAAGGCTGGTCGCGAGCGCCGTCAGCGGCAGTCTGGCAAGGCGATGCGGCACGAGGGCTTCCTTCTCGATCTTCTCGATCCCGCCCGGATGTGCGGCCAGCATGGTTAATTGCGGCGCAAGGATACGCCCAGCATTGGCCCTGCGTGGCCTGCCGCAGTAGAAATCCTAAGGTCTGGCTGCAGGCACTTCGGCGTTCCCGCAAGCAAGCAGATGCGCCAGGTCCCTGTCGCTCAGCGGATGCTCAAAGCGTATGCCGAACCCGAGCGGGGTGGTCGCGACGATCTCGCCGACGAGCGCCAGCCCCGCCGCCTGGACCTGCACGGCATCGCCGCGGCGGTGCATCAGATAGGCCAGACGCGGGCGGAACATCGCTCCGCCGCGCGAGAGATTGATGAGGCGGCCCTCGTAGCTCACCATCTTCTCGGTCAGCACGATTTCGCCATCGATCCGGCATTCATGACGCACGTCGGCACGCGAGAACACGGGGCGGCGGCTGAACAGGGGGAAATGCAGCGCCATCACAGGGCTCCGCGCTGGGGGGTGGGCGTGGTTTGATCGTCCGCAGGCGGCGGCGCGGCGGGTTCCTCGAAGCGCATGCCGAGGCGGCGGCGCAGACGCTCCATCTCTGTGCGCGCATCGCCGAGCTGGATCGTCTCGCGGTCGGGCTCGGCCGCCATCGCGGCGGCGAACGTCTCGAACGCGGCGCGGTGCTCGGCGCTGCGATGTTCGAGCCGGGCGATCATATCGCGGTGGTGCGCCGACGCGACTGCGAGGCGCTCGAGCCGCCGGTCAAGCCGCGCGGCCAGCGTGCGCATCGCGCGGCGGTTATCGGCAAGACCGGCCTGCACGTCGCGGCGCAGCCGACGCGCTTCGCCGAGCTGTCGGCGCGCGGCGCTGCGCGGCGGGAGGCCGAGCAAGGCTGCCAGGCGGGCCAGTGCCGATGGGGACGGCAGCGGGGCCGCCGGTTCGGAGGCGAGGCGCGGCGCCTGCTGCGTTTCGCCCGCCAGCGTGATAAGGCTGCCGAGCTGGCGATGGACCTCCTCGCCGTCGAGCGCGGCGGAGCGTTCTGCCAGCACGCCAAGCGCGGCGAGCGCGGCGCGGATATGCGCGCGGTCGGCTGCCGCATCCTCGTGCAGCGCGGTGATCTGGGCGAGCATGTCAGACTGGTTGCGCGCCAGTTCGGCTACGGCCTCGGAAACGGGGCGCAGCATCTGGCGCGGATCGGAGAGCCCGGCGACAACATCCCCCAGTGTCCCGATCGCCTCGGCAAGGCCGGCAATTTCCTGCTTGTTCGCCTCCGCACCATGGGCAAGGCCGATGATCGCGCCGCGCAGCTCGGCCAGTTCGGCAGCGCCCGCCTCGATCGCGCGGCGCACCGAGCCGAAATCGCGGCTGGGGCTGGTTGCGGCTTCGTTCTGACCGGATTCGAGCTGCGCGAGGTTCGAGAGCCAGTGCTCGAATTCGCCTCGCAGCGTCTTCATCGCGCTCGTCATGCAGCGCTCGAGCGCGCCGAGGACCATCGAGGTCATCAGGCCGAACAGCGAGGACGAGAAGCCCACCGACATGCCGTTGAGCGGGGCCTTCATGCCCTCGATCATCTTGCCGAAGCTGTCGGCCCCGGCGGAGCCCGAGAGGTCCATCGCGCCGATCAGGTCGGACACCGAATGGACCGTCTTCATCAGGCCCATGAACGCACCGAGCAGGCCGAGGAAGACCATCAGGCCGGAGAAATAGAGGATGGTCGACTTGCGGTCGTTGATGCGCTGGTCGACATCGTGAAGCAGCGTCTGGACGGTGTCCGCACCGATTTCGAGAGTGTCCTGCTTGCCGAGTTCCTCGGCAATCAGGCGGTAGCCCTGCCCGAGCAGTTCGGGTTCATGGAAGACCACGGCGGGGCGCGCATAGGGATCGCGCGGGCGCTTGGCGCGCTCGCCATAATCGACCTGCAGCGCGTGGAGCGCGACGACTTCGTTGCGCAGCGAAAGCACGTTGCGGAAGGCAATCCCCGCCGCGACCCCGAAGATCGCGAAGATCGACAGGTTGAGCGCCATCTTGGCCTTGATGCCATCGATGACGAATTCGTGGGCATAGATGCCGAGCCCGATCAGGACCGCCATGATGACGACCATCTTGAGCAGTTCGGCGCGGAGCTTCTTTTCCATGGCGGAGGATCCGGTGGCGGGACTGTGCGCGGGGCGACGGGCGGCGTTCACGGCTTGATCACCACGCGCACCATGTGCCCTTCGGGCGAAGCCGCATCGGCGACGCGGATCTGGGTGGTGACATCGGCCGGGGCGAGTCCTGCCCGCAGCAGCAGGTTGCGGGTCATCGCGGCGCGGTAGAACGCGATGCGCTGGGCTTCGGATACCGAGCGCGTCTGCGGCGCGAAGGACCAGATCTCGTACTTCGTGCCGGGCCGCGCCTTGCCCTTGAGGAAGCCGATGACACGGGCCGAATTGGCTTCGTCATACGTCGCGGCGTTGGGCGCAAAGGCGATCTTCAGCAAGGTATCGGCGGTCTTGACCTCGACGCCCCTGACATCATCCGGCTGCTCCTGCGCCTTGATCTGCAGCTTGAGCGTCTCGGGCGTATCGCGCGTGCGGATCGAGAGGCGTTCGGCGCCGTCACTGGCGGTGGGGGAGCGCAAGACGGCGCCAAGTTCGGAAACCGAGGTACCGGCCTCGGCTTCGCGGGGGGAGAGCACCGGGGCAGCACCGGGGGCGCAGGCAATGGGCTTGCCGTCTTTGCCCGGCTTCTTCTGCTGCTGCTCCTGCTGGATCATCTGCTGCTTCAGATTGGCGATGACGCGCTGCGAGAGCTGCATGACCGCCGCGCTCATAATCACGAGCAGGAACGTCACCACCATGATCACGGTGGTGAGCACGTCCACGAAGGCCGGCCAGTGATTGACTTCGCCGTCGGCGGATGCGCCTGCCACGTCTTGCTCCTGTGTAGCGCTGCTGCAAATTCGCGCGGCGCCATGCTTAAGTCGCGATAAACCAGCGCGTTTAAAGCTCGGGAGCCGAGGGGTTCAGGCAGCGTACTCAGGCGGCCTGCTTAGGTACATTACCGCTCTGTCCCGCAAGCTGACTGAGCACATCGGCCTTGGGTCGATCCGCCACGACACGGCCTTGCTCCAGCCAGATAACCCGATCGACGATCTCCAGCAGGGCGAGGCGGTGGGTAGCGACAATCAGCGTCCGGCCGCGCGTCGCTTCCGCAAGACCGGCGATCACCGCCTGCTCGCTGGCGACATCGAGCGAGGCGGTCGGCTCATCGAGCAACAGCACCTTCGGATTGCGCACCAGCGCTCGGGCGAGCAGCAGCGACTGCCGCTGGCCTCCCGACAGCGCCGAGCCGCGCGGGCCAACCTGACGCATGTAGCCCTCCGCGGTGCGTGCCACGAAGCTGTCGAGCCCCGAACAACGGATCGCCCGCTCGACAATGGCAGGGTCCGGTTCAGGCATGCCGAGCAGAATATTGTGCCAGACGGTACCCTCGAAGATCATCGCATCCTGCGCACTGTAGATCACGTTCTGGCGCAAATGCGGGATGGCAAAGCGGTCGAGCGCATGGCCGTCGAGCGTGATGAGCCCGTCCTCGGCGGGGATGAGGCCGGCAAGGAGTTGCAGCAGGGTCGACTTGCCGGAGCCCGACTTGCCGATCAGCGCGACGCGTTCGCCCTCGCGGATGGTGAAGCTGAGGCCCGAAAGGCTGGGCGCACCGCTCCCGGTGAAAGTGTGCGAGAGGCCGGCGACAGCAAGCGCGCCGCGCACCGGGGCGAGGCTGACGGCGGGATCGGAGACATCGCGTTCGGGCTCGCTCTCGAGCAGGCCGGCGAGCGCCTGGAATTGCGCAAGGCTCTGGTATGCGCGCGCGAACATCGAGACTGTGGCCGCGACCGGCACCATCGCGCGGCCGGTGAGCAGGACCACAGCGATCAGCGCGCCGGTCGTCATGACCCCTGCCTTGATCTGCAACACACCGATCACGACGACCATGACCGTGACCAGTTGTGCCAGCAGGCCCGAGGCGGCGGCGGGCAGTTCGGTCCAGTGGCGCACCTGCTTGCCTGCCATGGCGAGGTGGTCCGAAATGAGGTCCCAGCGCCCTTCGAACAGGCCCTCGGCGTGGTTCGCCTTGATCGTGGTCCAGCCGCTGGTGAGTTCGGCAGTGAGGTCGCTGCGGGCCTGAACGAGCCTGGAGGCGCGGCGGCTGGCAAGCTTCAGCGCATAGTTGCAGACCAGGCCGACAAGGATCAGGCCGATCGCGCCGAGGATGGGGCCAAGCACGCTGAACCCGCCGATGGCCGCGATCAGCGCGAAGAGCAGAACGACGAAGGGCAGATCGACGCAGACCGTGGCGATGGCATTGGGGACGAGCAGCGAGAGCTGTTCGAGATCACGCAGGCCCGTCAGCATCGCGCCGAAGCCCATGCCTGGCGTGGGCGTGCGGGCGCGCAGCACGGTGACGACGGCGCGGTGCTGCACCGCCTGCCCCACACGGGTGGCCACGGCTTCGACAAAGCGCGCCTTGATCTTCTTGAGCAGCAGTTCGAACGCCAGCACGAGCATGACGCCGATGGAGAGGGCCCAGAGGCTCTCGATCGCGAGATTGGGCACGACCCGATCATAGATCGCACGCATGTAGAGCGGGATGGCGAGCGCGCAGAGATTGAGCAGGGCGCTCGCCAGCAGCATCTGCCCGAGCGGGCGGCGTTCGGCGAGATAGGCGCCGAGCAGCCAGGCTCGGGGATTGCGGCGGATGAGATCGCGCTCGTGCGCGTCGCTCGCGCCATTGACCGGGTCGACCGGGCCGCTGTGCAGCGCCTCTCCGGCCAGCAGCGGACGCAAGGCGGCAAACGGCACGGCCTTCTCGCCGTCCGCATCTAGCACGATGACATGCTTCTCGGCGCGGCCGATGATGAGCACCGCACCGCCGCCCGCCATCGGCAGCACCAGCGGCAAATCTGCCGCCTCTGGCACGCGGTGGCTGATCGGGCGCCAGTGGGCCTCGATGCCGATCCGCGCCAGCGCGAGGGGGGCAAGCCGGGCGGCCAGCGCTTCCTGCTCCATCGGCAGCGCCGCGCCCAGCACCGCGCGGTCATACGGGGCCGCGCGTGCAGTCGCCAGCGCCTCCAGCGCATCCAGCATCGGGATCGGCTTGATGGTGGGCAGACCTTGTGCGCCGGATGGCGAAGGCTGCGGGCTGCGGTGGAAGAGCCGGCCCGGAAAGCCCATTCTGCGGGCAAAAGGCCGGTCGGATTGCGGTGCGATCATGGCGTTTTCCCTGCTTTCGCACCGGGAGTGCCAGTTTATGGAAAACGCCGGATAAACCGGATCTTATGGGAAACCCACTAGCCCCGATGCGTATCCGCCAAGCAAGCCCAAACAAGGATGATGAAAGGTAAATGCTCGGCAATTCTCCCGCTTTGTCCGAGGTCCTGCCATGCGTTTTGCGCGCCTTCGCCAATCGCTGATCGTCTCGCTCGGCGGGGGCAGCCTGTTCGACGACTTGCGCCCCGGCGAGGCCGAAGCGGTGCTGGGCGGCAAGCTCGCCCTTGCCAGCCAGCCGATCGGCGCGGCGCTGCCATGGAGCGCGCGGATCGGGATCGGCGCGCCTTCGCGGCTGCTGAAGGCCATGGCCATCGTCTTCGCGCTCGTCGTGGTGTGGATGGCGCTGTTCACCGTCGACAAGGTGACGCGCGGCGCCGGGCGCGTGCTGCCATCCACGCAGAACCAGCTGGTGCAGCATCTTGAAGGCGGGATCGTGAAGGAGATCCTCGTGCAGGAAGGCCAGCGTGTGCGCAAAGGGCAGGTGCTGATGCGCATCAGCAATGCCTCGACCGGCGCCGCGATCGAGACTGCGCGCACCGACCTCGTCGCCAAGCGCATCATTCTCGCCCGGCTCGATGCCGAGATTGCCGGCGCGAGCAGCTTCACGGCGCCGCCCGAGCTGGCCGCGCAGGCGCCCGACATCGCCGCGAGCGAGGCGGGGCTGTTCGCCTCGCGCCGGGCGCAGCGGATGAGCCAGGTGGGCGTGATCAACCAGCAGGCACGGGCGAAATCGGCCGAAGTCGGCTCGCTCCACGCACGGCTCGCCAATCTGCGCAATGAAGAGCGGCTGGCGATGGAACAGCTTTCCAGGCTCGAACGCGCCTATGCCGAGGATGCGGTTTCGGAGCGCGACGTGCTCGACAAGCGCGCCGCTCTCCTTTCGCTGCGCACGCGCATTGCCGATGTGGCGAACCAGATTCCGCAATCCAGCGCGGGCCTCGGCGAATCCGCCGCACGGCGCGGCGAGGTCTGGGCGAGCGACATGGAACAGATCCGCGCGCAGGCGGCGCAGCTCAGGCTCGAGCTGGCCAAGGCCGACGAACAGTTCGGCGCCGTGCAGGACCGCGTCGCGCGCGAGGAAATCCGCGCGCCGGTCGATGGCGTGATCAACCGGCTCAACGTGCGCACGGCGGGCGGGGTGATTCGCGGCGGCGAGCCGGTGGCGGAGATCGTCCCTGTCGCCAGCCAGGTCATCATCGAGGCGCGGATTGCGCCGAAGGACCGCAGCAACATCTGGCCGGGACTTCCCGCACGGATCAAGATCTCGGCCTATGATTCCACCGTCTACGGCTCGCTCGAGGCCAAAGTCGTCGATGTCTCCCCCGATGCGATCCAGGACCCGCGCGGCGGGCTCTACTACCGCGTTCGGCTCGATGCAGGGCGCGCGAGTTTCGGCGCGGGCATGCCGGTGATCCCGGGCATGACGGGCGAAGTGGCGATCCGATCGGGCCGACAGACGATCCTGAACTACGTACTCGGCCCGCTGATCCGCATCTCGCAGGAAGCCCTGCGAGAGTAACCTTACGTCACGGAAATCCTAGCAAAAATGTCTGTGGCTGCGCCGCACTGACAATAGCAAAAATGTCACACAACGGCCGGTTTCGCACGCGCGGCAGCCCGATTGCACTGCAAAGCTGTTTACACTTTCAATCGAAGGAATATCCCCGGGCGCACTGCAACAGCAGACAGACCGGGGGGTAATTGTGCCCGGCTGCTTCATTCAGGGGGTACCCTATCGTGCGTAAGTTCTCCAATCTCGCCCTGCGCGGCGCGCTGCTGGCTTCGGCAACCGCGTTTGCCGGTGTGGCCGCTCCGCAGGCCGCTTTTGCGCAGGAAACTGCCGCGGCGCCGGCTGACGATGCCGCCGCCGCGCAAAGCATCGTGGTCATCGGCACCCGCCGTACCGACCGTACCGTGGCTGACTCGGCTTCGCCGATCGACGTGATCAGCGCCGCTGACCTCAGCGCGCAGCCGACCGCGAACCTGCTGGACTCGGTCCGCAACCTTGTGCCCTCGTTCTTCGTCGGCCAGAACTCGATCTCGGACGCCTCGACCTTCGTGCGCGCGCCCTCGCTGCGCGGCCTTCCGGGCGACCAGCTGCTCGTCATGCTCAACGGCAAGCGTTACAACCGCTCGGCGCTGGTGCAGGTCTACAACGGCGGTGACACCGGCCTTTCGTTCGGCTCGCAGGGTCCCGACATTTCGGCGATCCCCGCCATCGCGATCAAGGGCCTCGAAGTGCTGCGCGACGGCGCGACCGCCCAGTATGGTTCGGACGCCATCGCGGGCGTTCTGAACTATGGCCTGCGCGACAACGGCGGCTTCGAACTCGTCGGCCGCTACGGCCAGTTCTACGCCGGCGACGGCAAGAGCTACCAGATCGCGGGCAACGCCGGCCTCAAGTCGGACCGCGGCTTCATCAACATCTCGGGTGAATACAACAACGACGGCCGCACCAGCCGCGGTGTGACCCGCCCGATCGCCGTGCGCTTCGCGCAGGAAAACCCCTCGCTGGCCAACCGGATCCCGTTCGCTCCGCTGCCCGCGCAGATCTGGGGCAACTCGCCGAGCGAAGGCTGGAAGGCTGTCGTCAACGCCGCTTACGAAGTGACCGACAACAGCAAGATCTACGCTTTCGGCAACTTCGCCCACAGCAAGGCCGAGCAGAGCTTCAACTATCGTGCGTCCTACGTCGGTTCGAGCAGCTTCGAGTATGACGATGGCACGGGCACGCTGAAGACCGGCACGCTTGGCGGCAACGGCGCCTTCCAGGCTCCCTACTACCAGACGCAGTGCCCGGCCGGTAACCCGACCTGCCCCGCGGGCGCCTATGTCAAGGACAACAACGTCTTCAACCTGTCGTCGATCTATCCGGGCGGCTTCACCCCGATCTTCGTCGGCAAGACCGATCAGGCCTATGGTACGATCGGCTGGAAGGGCAAGACCGACGGCGGCTTCACCTATGACCTCTCGGCCTCGCTGAGCCGCAACTCGCTCGACCTGTCGATGTACAACTCGATCAGCCCGTCGTTCGGTGGCGCCTCGCAGACCAGCTTCGAATTCGGCAAGCTGATCCAGAAGGAATTCGACGCCAACATCGACCTGACCTACGCGCTCGAAGCTGGCCTCGCCAGCCCGATCACGTTCTCGGGCGGTGCGGAATTCCGCCGCGAGACCTACACCTCGACCGAGGGTGACCCGCAATCGTACGGCGCCGGTGCCTACGCCGTTTCCTACGATCTCTACGTCCAGACCGCGCCGGGCGTGTATGCTCCGTCGATCGTCAACGGCGCCATCGAACGCACGCGCTCGTTTGCTCCCGCGGCGAGCGGTTATGGCGGCACTTCGCCTGCCTATGCCGGCACCAGCCGTCAGAACAGCTATGGCTTCTATATCGGGGCTGAAGCCGACGTGACCAAGGAACTGACCCTTGGTGCCGCCGGTCGCTACGAGCACTACGATTCGTTCGGTGGCCGCTTCGTGTACAAGTTCAACGGCATCTACCACGTGACCGACGCGTTCGCGCTGCGTGGCACCGTCGGTTCGGGTTTCCACGCTCCGACCCCGGGCCAGAACAACACCGCCGTGCTGACCACCAACTTCCTGGGCGGCAACTCGGTGCAGGTCGGCACGTTCCCGGTCACCAGCCAGGTGGCGCAGTACTTCGGCGCCCGGCCGCTGAAGCCGGAAAAGTCGACCAACTTCGGGTTCGGCTTCGTGTTCCAGCCGACCAGCGCGCTGACGCTGACGGTTGACGCATACCAGATCAAGGTGACGGACCGCATCTTCATCTCGCGGGCCTTCGTGGTGGATGCCGCCGATATCGCTGCACAGCCCGAGCTCGCCTCGGTCGGCATCGACGGCAACGTCCAGTACTTCACCAACTCGCTCGACATCCGCACCCGCGGCGTCGACGTGGTCGGCAGCTACCGGACCGATCTGGCCGGCGGCAAGCTCAACCTGACGCTCGCCTACAACTACAACCGCAACAAGGTCACGCGGTTCGACCCGCAGGCGATCGGCAATGCGCAGATCACCGACGCCGAGAACCTCGCGCCGAAGCACCGCCTCAACCTCCAGGGCAACTGGACGAAGGGCAACTGGTCGTTCGGGGCTGCGGGCCGTCTCTTCGGCAACTGGCGCGCGGAAACCGACTACCCGGGCCAGCTGTTCGGGGCGAAGGTCACGGCCGACATGGACGTGAGCTACACCTTCATGGACAACTTCACGCTGACCGTGGGTGGCAACAACATCTTCAACACCAAGCCTGACCGGATCAAGGCCAGCAACGACAACCGGATCTACACGCTGACCAACAGCCTTGCTGACGGCCAGATCTATCCGCGTAACGGCGGTCCGTTCGGCTTCAACGGCGGCTTCTGGTACATCCGGGCTCGCGTCAAATATTGATAGCGGCTCTGGCCCGCGAGGGCCGGCCAAACAGATCGGGCGGGGGAGTTTCGGCTTCCCCGCCCTTTTCTTTTGGCATTCGCGGGGGCAGAGGGAGAGCCGAGAGGACAATCAGCCCATGACCGTTCGCAAGACTGCAATCGCCGCCCTTGCGGCGCTTTCCCTGATCTCCGCCGCCAGCCTGCCGGGTCCGCTTCTTGCCGCCTCGCAAGTGCCGGTGGGGGCAGAGCACGGCATGGTCGTTTCCGCGCACCACCTCGCCAGCGATGCCGGGGTCGAGGTGCTCAAGGAGGGCGGCAACGCGGTCGATGCGGCCATCGCGGTCGCCTATGCGCTGGCGGTGACCTTCCCCGAGGCCGGCAATATCGGCGGCGGCGGCTTCATGACCGTGCGCCTTGCCGATGGCCGCACCAGCTTCATCGACTTTCGCGAAACCGCACCCGCCGCCGCCACGCCGACGATGTATCAGGACAAGGCCGGCAAGGTGATCCCGCTGCTCTCGACGCGCGGCCACAAGGCTGTCGGCGTACCGGGCACGGTCGCGGGCCTTGAACTGGCGCGCGCAAAGTTCGGCACCCTGCCGCGCGCGCGGCTCATGGCATCCGCCATCAGCCTTGCCCGCGATGGCTTCGTGATGGACCAGGGCGATGCCACGTTCCTTGCCGAAGGGGCCGAGGACTTTGCCAAGGACCCGGCGAGCGCCGCCGTGTTCCTCGACAGTGGCAAGCCGTTCGAAAAGGGCCACCGCTTCGTGCAGGCCGATCTCGGCCGGATGCTCCAGCTGATCGCCGACAAAGGTGCGGACGCGTTCTACAAGGGCGAGATCGCCGACAAGATCGCGGCTTCCAGCAAGGCGCACGGCGGCATCCTGACCAAGGCCGATTTCGCTGCCTATCGGGCCATCGAACGCGCGCCGCTTGAATGCGATTATCGCGGCTATCACGTGATCTCCGCGCCGCCGCCGAGTTCGGGCGGGGTCGTGGTGTGCGAGACGCTGAACATCCTCTCCGCCTATCCGATGGGAGAGCTCGGCTGGCATTCGGCGCAGAACGTGCACTACCTCACCGAAGCGCTGCGCCGCGCCTTCCACGATCGCAACGTGAACCTTGGCGATCCCGGCTTTGTGAAGGCCGATGTCGCAAAGTTCATCTCGCCTGACTACGCGGCGCAGCTGCGCGGCGGGATCAGCGCGGACAAGGCGACGCCCTCGGTCTCGCTCGGCGTGCCGGGGCAGAGCCATGAAGGCGCTAGCACCACGCATTTCTCGATTGTCGATGCGGCAGGCAACGCCGTCTCGTTCACCTATACGCTCAACGACTGGTTCGGCGCGCGGGTGACAGCGGACGGCACCGGCATCCTGCTCAACGACGAGATGGATGACTTCTCGTCCAAGCCCGGTGCGCCCAACATGTACGGCCTTGTCGAAGGCACCAACAACGCCATTGCGCCCGGCAAGCGGCCCTTGTCTTCGATGACGCCGACCATCGTGACGAGGGACGGCAAGCTGGTGATGGTCGTCGGCACCCCCGGCGGCAGCCATATTCCCACCGGCGTGCTGCAGGTCATGCTCAACGTGATCGACCACGGCATGACCATGACCGAGGCGACCGATGCTGCGCGCATCCACGCCCAGTGGCTGCCCGACGTGATCTTCTGGGAGCCCAATGCCCTCAGCGCCGAAACCCGCGCCGCGCTGGAAGCCAAGGGCCACAAGCTGGAGCCCATGCGCTACTGGAACCAGATCGCCGCGATCCTTGTCGGCGGCCCGGCGCTGGGCCAGCCGCCGGTGGGCCGCGACCGGCTCTATGGCGCGATCGATCCGCGTCTGCCGGTGGGCAGCGTCGCCGGGTATTGACGTGGGCGCGTTCGCCCACGCGCTGGCCACTGAGGACGACCTGCCCGCCTTGCGCGCGCTGATGACGCGCGCGATCGAGGAGCTGCAGCAGGATTTCCTCACCCCCGAGCAGGTCAAGGCGAGCCACCAGATCATGGGGCTCGATACCCAGCTGGTGAAGGACCGCACCTACTTCATGATCCTGGATGCGGGCGCGCTGGTCGGCTGCGGCGGCTGGAGCTTTCGGGCGACGCTGTTCGGCGGGGACGACAGCATCGTGGCGCGCGAGCCGCTGCCGCTCGATCCTGCGAAGGACGCGGCCAAGATACGCGCGATGTACGTCGATCCGGCCCACGCGCGGCGCGGCATCGGCAAACGGATCATGGCGCTGTGCGAGGATGCGGCGCGCGGCGCCGGGTTCGGCCGCGTGGAACTGATGGCGACGCTGGCCGGGCTGCCGCTCTACAAGGCCTGCGGCTATCAGGAGATCGAAGCGGTCGAGGCAACCTCGCGCGAGGGGGTGAAAGTCCCGATCATCCGCATGGGCAAGGCGCTCTAGAGCACTTTCCGACCAATCTGGCTCATCGTGACGGAGCCGATTTTGGCCCAGCGCGAGGCGAGAGGAGGGAGCTATGTTTGCCCATAGTGACCGACGATCAACGCTGCGATGGGCCAAAAGCGGCCCGCCCCTTCGGGGTTGCGTCAGGAAGCCTCTCGGCCAATGAGACTCAGGCAGCGTCGCGCCGCTGGCACGGGCTACCAGCCCGCACTGCGCGGCGCTCCTTGCCGAGAAGCTTCCTGACGCAATCACGATGAGCCAGATTGGTCGGAAAGTGCTCTAGCGCCTCTCTTCCCCCTCCCGGGGCGGGGCGCGGCCGTGCTGCGACGAATCATCCAAACCGGCCTTGAACCGGGCCGCATATCGGGCAAAGAGCTTTGCGCAGGGACGGCCTTCGTGTGCCAGGCACCTGCGCCGAGTTGCTGCAACGGGATGGATCGGAACAATCGCATGGCGCAGACCACGGTGAAGGACCTCATGGCCGAGAGCGGCGTTGCTTTCGGCACGAGCGGCGCGCGGGGCACGGTCGCCGCGATGACCGACCGGGTCTGCTATGGCTATGCACGCGGCTTCCTGTCGTATCTGTCCGGGATCGGTGAGTTCCACCCCGGCGGGCGTGTGGCCCTTGCCGGAGACTTGCGCCCCAGCACGCCGCGGATTCTGGCGGCCTGTGCGCGGGCGGTGCGCGATTCGGGCGGCGTACCCGTGTTTTGCGGCTATGTGCCGACACCGGCGCTGGCGCTCTTCAGCTTCGCCGAAGGGATGCCCAGTCTGATGGTGACCGGGAGCCACATCCCCGCAGACCGCAACGGCATCAAGTTCTACCGTCCGGCGGGCGAGGTGCTGAAGTCGGACGAAGCGGGGATGTCGGCCCAGCCCGTCACGCTGCCGGAGGGCACGTTCACGGCGGAGGGCATGCTGGCCGAAGCGGAAACGCTGCCGCCGGTTACCGACGTGGAGACCGCCTACGTCCAGCGCTATC
Organism: Novosphingobium sp.; assembly: GCF_019748365.1. Lineage (GTDB taxonomy): Bacteria > Pseudomonadota > Alphaproteobacteria > Sphingomonadales > Sphingomonadaceae > Novosphingobium. The sequence continues at coordinate 5,180 of NZ_JAIEPN010000160.1, read as the reverse complement.
TTGATCATTTCGGGCCGGACGCGCTCAGCGGCAAGCGCATCGGGATCTACCAGCATTCGGCAGTAGGCCGCGAAATTCTTGCCCGCATCGTGCGCGAGCTCGGCGCGGAGATCGCGCTGCTCGGGCGCTCCGAAACGTTCATTCCGGTCGATACCGAGGCGATCCGCGATGAGGATGTCGTCCTCGCGCGGGATTGGGCGAGCGGCGGTACGTTCGACGCGATCGTCTCGACCGATGGCGATTCGGATCGCCCGCTGCTTGCCGACGAAACCGGCACCTGGATGCGCGGTGACGTGCTGGGCATCCTTTCGGCAGCCCGTGTCGGCGCCACGGCGGTTGTCACCCCGGTCAGCAGCAACACCGCGCTCGAGCTTTCCGGCCTGTTCCCGCGGTGCCGGCGCACGCGCATCGGTTCGCCCTATGTGATCGCCGCCATGACGGAGGAGCAAGGCGCGCCGTCCGATGTCGTTTGCGGCTATGAAGCGAACGGGGGCTTCCTGCTCGGTTCGGACATCACCGGCGCGGGCGGTAGGACGACCACGGCGCTGCCGACGCGCGATGCCGTGCTGCCGATCCTGCTCGTGCTGACGGGGCCCGGCAGCAGCGTATCGGAGCAGCTTGCCAGTCTGCCGCAGCGCATCACCTTCAGCGACCGGCTCAAGGCGTTTCCCCCGGAGCTTGGCCAGAAGCTGTTCGGCATGCTCAAGGCCGGTCCGGCGGATGAGCAGCTGGCGCTGCAGACGCGGCTGTTCGGCGCCTTTGCCGGCGATGCGGTCTCGATCGATGATACGGACGGGGTCCGGGCAACATTCGCCGGCGGCGAGATCGTGCACTTGCGCGGATCGGGCAATGCTCCCGAACTGCGCTGCTACACCGAGGCGGGGAGCGAGGAGCGCGCGGTTACGCTCAATCGGCAGGCGCTGGCGAGCGTCAAGACCGCGCTCGGCCTCAAGGACTGACGCCGGGCGCAAGCCGCTTTTGCCCGGCGATGCGCCCGGCTCGCATAAGCTTATGACCAGCGCTTGCTTCAGGAATGCCTGCGATCTACCTAGGAGTGGGGTGGGGTCTGCGATGGGCGAGCGGTCTGCGCACGCTGCGCGTCAAACACGATCCCGCGTTTGCCGTCCTCGCCGGAAAGATCATGCGCCTGCCCCCAAGCCCGCTTGCGTCCAGGTTCAGGTTTCGCACCGGGCGCGCATGGCTGGCCTTGGGGCTTCTCAGCCTCGGGAATTGCGAAAGTGCCCTCGCCCAACGTGTGGACGACAACGCGGCGACGAGCGCGGGCGACGCCTTCGGCCAGGCCATCGGCAACGAGCGCGTCGGGCTTTACACTGTCGATGATATTCGCGGGTTCAACCCGGTCGATGCCGGAAACACGCGGATCGACGGCCTGTTCTTTGCGCCGGTGGACCGGCCGCCCAACCGGCTGATCCGCGGCAGCAAGGTGCGGGTCGGCTTCTCGGCACAAGGCTATCCCTTTCCCGCCCCGACCGGGATTGTCGACTACGAGCCTTCCGCCAGCGCAAAGGACGAGCAGTTCACGATCGGTTTCGAGCGCGCGCAGTTCGGCTCGCGCGTGCTCAATCTTGATCTGCTGCAACGGGTGACCGGGGACCTCAAGGTCTACCTCGGCGGCACGCTGCGGCGGCAGAACCGGCACGAGGGGGGCAACTTCAAATCCTACATCGCCTCGGGCGGGCTTTCGTGGACGCCCTATGCCGGTGCCAGCCTGACCGCATTTCTCGGGCGGACGCGCACGTACGACGACGAGGCCGCGCCCTCGATCTTCCCCGGCGGCAACTACCTGCCGCCGCAGATCCGGCGCCGCGCGATGATCGGGCAGAGCTGGAGCAAGCGCGACAGCACGCAGGACGTGATGGGCGGCGTGGCCCGCCTGCCCTTCGGCAAGTGGACGCTGGAAGCCGGGCTGTTCCGGGCCGAACGGCGGGTGGAAGCAGGCTTCACCGATCTGTTTTTGGCCCTGCGCCCCGACGGCACGACGCCGAACCGGATCATGGTGGCGGACACCAACAATCTCGACCGCACGCTTTCGGGCGAAGCGCGGCTGACGCGCACGTTCGGCACCGACAAGCTGGCGCATCGCCTGATCCTAAGCTTTCGCGGGCGCAGCGGCAACCGCCGCTTCGGCGGGGTGCAGCGGATCGCGCTGGGCGAGAGCAGCCTGAACTTTGCAGACGAACGGCCGCGCCCGGCCTTCGCGTTCGGCCCGGACGACACCGACGAGTTCGCGCAAGGCACTCTGGGCCTGGGCTATACCATCACCGCGCCGGGGCGCTTCCTGCTCGATCTTGGGATTTCCGCCTCGCGCTACCGCAAGACGCTCACGTTCGTTTCGGCAGGGTTTGTCACTTCGGTGCGCGACCGGCCGGTGACGGGCAGCGTGACCGGCTCGGTCAATCTGACGCGGACGCTTTCGCTTTACGGCGGCCATGTGCGTGGGTTCGAGGAAGTCGCGGTAGCCCCCGCCAATGCTGCGAACCGCGGGGCGGTGCCGCCGGCCATCCGCACGCAGCAGGTCGATCTCGGCCTGCGCTACGCGGTCACCCCCACGCTCAGCCTTGTGGCCGGCGTGTTCGAGATCCGGAAGCCCTATTACAACCTCGACGCGCAGGACTTCTATCGCGAGCTTGGCACTTCGTCGAACCGGGGCGTGGAGGCATCGCTGACGGGGGCCTTGCGGCCCGGCCTGACGCTGGTGCTGGGCAATGTGCTGCTCGATTCGCGCATCAGCGGCGAACTGGTCGACAGCGGCACGATCGGACTTCGGCCGATCGGCAGCATTCGGCGGCGCAGCATCCTCAACGTCGACTGGCGGCTTGGCGGTGGCAGGGGGCCGCTTTCGTTCGACCTTGCTGCCGAAAGTTTCTCGTCGCGGATCGGCAATGTCAGCAACGGGCTTGCCGCCCCGCCGCGCGAGACGATCGACCTCGGCGCGCGCTACCGGTTCAGCCTCGCCTCGGCGCGAGGGCTGCTGCGAGTGCAGGTGGCCAATGTGCTGCATGACTATGGCTGGCAAGTCGCCGCCAACGGCGCATTCCAGTACAGCGTAGGGCGGCGCTTCCTCGCCGAGCTGCGCTTCGATCTCTGACCGTTCAGAGCGGGACCGGCGCGGGATGCTTCTGCACCATCCGTGAGGGGCTTCCAGTGAGGGCCGGAGCAAGCGGGTGGCGCGCTCTGCCAGTGATCGCCGGTTTTGCCGATCGCGCCGATCTGCTGTTTGGCGAAGGCGGCCCGGCCGAGCTCGAATCGGCTGGGCAATTCGCCGGCATTCCCGCATTGTCTGTCGGCCAATGACCACTGCGGGAACGCGCGATGACAAGGCTTGATCGACGGCATTTTCTGGCAGGCACGGGCTTCTCGTTGCTGGGCGGGCAGGCCCTCGCTGCAGCGGAAACCGTGGCGCTGCCCTTCGCGGGCGGCGAGCGGACACTGGTGCGCGCGTCGCAGAAGCGCCCGCTGATCCTGCTCACCTCGCGCCCGCCACAGCTGGAAACGCCATTCGCGGTGTTCAACGAGGGGCTGCTGACGCCCAATGATGCGTTCTTCGTGCGCTATCACCTCTCCGGGCTGCCCGATGCGATTGATCCGGAGCGCTTTCGCCTGGCCATAGACGGGCATGTCGAGACACCGCTCAGTCTCTCGCTCGCCAGCCTGAAGAGGGATTTTCCGGTGACCGAAGTGATCGCGGTGAACCAGTGTTCGGGCAACAGCCGGGGCTTCTTCGAACCGCGCGTGGGCGGCGGGCAGCTCGGCAACGGCGCGATGGGCAACGCGCGCTGGCGCGGGGTGCCGCTGCGCGCCTTGCTGGACCGCGCCGGGGTGCGGGCTGGCGCGCGGCAGGTGGCGTTCAACGGGCTCGACGTGCCGCCCGCCGACGGTGTGCCCGATTTCGTCAAGGCGCTCGATATCGACCATGCGCGAGATGGCGAGGTTCTGGTGGCCTGGGCGATGAACGGGGCGGACCTTCCGTTCCTCAATGGCTATCCACTGCGGCTCGTCGTGCCGGGCCACTATGGCACCTACTGGGTAAAGCACCTTAGCGAGATCAATGTCGTCGATGCGGAGTTCGGCGGCTACTGGATGAAGACCGCCTACCGCGTGCCGAACAACGCGTGCGCCTGCGTGGCGCCGGGAACGAAGCCGGACAAGACGCGGCCGATCAACCGCTTCAATGTGCGCTCGTTCGTGACCAGCCATGGCGAAGGTGCGCAAGTGGCGGCGGGGCGCGTGACCGAACTGCGCGGCATTGCCTTCAGCGGCGGCGCGGGCGCGGCGCGGGTGCTGGTTTCCGCCGATGGCGGGGCGAACTGGAGCGAGGCGCGGCTGGGCGAGGATCTGGGCCGGTTCTCCTTCCGCGAATGGCGGCTGGGGCTGCGGCTGGCGGCGGGGCGCCACGCCATCAAGGTGCGCGCCTTCACGGCAGACGGCGAGACGCAGCCGCTGGAGCCGCGCTGGCAGCCTGCGGGCTATATGCGCAACGTGGTAGAAACCGTCACGCTGGAGGCAAGCTGATGCGCGCGCTGCTCCTTGGCCTCGGCGCTCTCGCCCTGTCCTCGGCAGCGCTGGCGGCGCGCCCGGTGCGTTATGTCCCGCTGCCCGAAGCGATTCCCGCAGGGTTTGCCGGAGGCGATGGCGACGTGATCGTGCGCAATTGCACCGCCTGCCACTCGCTGGAATACATCGTGACCCAGCCGCGCGGTAAAGGCGCGCAGTTTTGGCGCGATGCCGTGACCAAAATGATCACGGTCTACAAGGCCCCGATCGAGCCTGCAGAGGCCGAGGCCGTTTCGGCAGCGCTCGCCGCAAAGTTCGGCTGAGCGCTGCCGAAACTGCATGGCGGCTGATCACCGCCTCTCCCGAAGGCACACCCACCGCACCGCCACCGAACGGGCCGTTGTTCTCGGCACAGATCTGCTAGGCATGTTCGTAGCGCAGGGGCCATGACTACCTGGCATTGGACCTCGAAGCGGCGCCTCTAGAGGAAAATCCACCCCCGGCTTTCCGTACTCATTCCGTACAGACCAGATGGATGCCAACTAAGTCATTGAAAAATGGCGCACCCGACAGGATTCGAACCTGTGGCCTCTGCCTTCGGAGGGAATATGGCTAGCTCCGCCAAAAAGCGCAAGGAGCCGCCAATGCCCGCCTATCTCCCTGTA
>NZ_JAIEPN010000100.1 GCF_019748365.1 Novosphingobium sp. | reverse complement strand
CGCACCATCCATTCGACGAGATCGATCCCCATGACCATCTCGGTCACGCCGTGCTCGACCTGCAGGCGGGTGTTCATCTCGAGGAAGTAGAACTGCTCGCGTTCGGCATCGTAGAGAAATTCGACCGTGCCGGCGTTGCGATAGCGCGCGGCCTGCCCGAGGCGGATCGCGGCGGCGTAGAGGTCTTGCCGGATATGCTCGGGGAGCAGCGGGGCGGGGGATTCCTCCACCACTTTCTGGTTGCGGCGCTGAAGCGAGCAATCGCGTTCGCCAAGCGCCACGACGCGGCCCTGACCGTCGCCGAAAATCTGCACTTCGACATGGCGCGCGCGGCGCACATAGCGTTCAAGGAAGACGCCCGCATCGCCGAAATTGCTCTGGCCGAGGCGTGCGACTGTGGCGAAACCTTCGCGTACATCGGCCTGGCTTTCGCACACGCGCATGCCGATGCCGCCGCCGCCGGCGGTCGCCTTGAGCATGACGGGGAAGCCGATCTCGTTGGCCGCGGCGAGCGCTTCCTTCTCGCTCGTCAGCAGCTCAGAGCCCGGCGCGAGCGGCACGCCATGCGCCTTGGCGAGCGTGCGGGCGCTGTGCTTGAGGCCGAACATGCGGATATTGTCCGGCGTGGGGCCGATGAACACGATTCCGGCAGCCGCGCAGGCTTCGGCGAAATCGGTGTTTTCTGCGAGGAAGCCATAGCCGGGGTGGATCGCGCCAGCGCCGGTCTGCTTTGCGGCGGCGAGGATTGCTTCGATGTTGAGATAGCTTTCGGACGGGCGCGCGCCGCCGATGCAGACGGCTTCGTCGGCTTCCGAGACGTGGAGCGAGCCGGTATCCGCTTCCGAATAGACCGCGACCGAGCGCAGCCCCATGCGGCGCAAGGTGCGGATGATCCGGGTGGCGATGGCGCCGCGGTTGGCAATGAGGACAGTGTCGAAGCTCATGTGCTGGCTATCAATCATTGCTCCCCTCCCCGGCGGGGAGGGGTTGCGGCAGGGGGTACGGCGGTTGCGGTTTCAGGCGCTGGGCACCCCCACCCGGCCTCCCCCGAGCGGGGGAGGGGAAGAAGCAGGGAGGTTCGCAGCGGTGTGCTGATCATGCGGCGACGATCATGCGCACGGGCGTGGGATTGAAGCCGTTGCAGGGGTTGTTGATCTGGGGGCAGTTCGAGACGACGACGATCACGTCCATCTCGGCCTTGAGATCGACCGTCAGCCCCGGCGCGGAAATGCCGTCGACGATGCCGAGCGCGCCGTCTGCTTCAACGGGCACGTTCATGAAGAAGTTGATGTTGGCGACGATATCGCGCTTGCCCCGGCCTTCGGTGAGGTTCGCCTCAAGGAAGTTCTCGACGCAGGCGTGCTGGGCCTTGGTGTGGTGGCCATAGCGCAGCGTGTTGCTCTCGCAGGAGCAGGCGCCGCCGATGGTGTCGTGGTATTCGACCGTGGTGCCGGCGATGGTCATCATCGGGCGCCCTTCGTTCGAGCGCAGCACGGTGCCGGTGCGCAGGAAGAGGTTGCCTTGCGCGGCGACGGTATCCTGCGCCGAATAGCGCTCGGTGTCGTCGGCTTCGCTGTAGAGCAGGAAATCAACCGCCTGGTTGCCTTCGAGGTCGACGATGCGCAGCGTCTGGCCTTTCTTGATGTGGTGAATCCAGGGCGCGCGGGCGGGGACGACCTCGTCGTGGACGATGGTATCGGGCAGGCCGTCATGGTGCGGATCGCGGTTCTGCATGGGACTGCCTCCTTAGCGGCGGTAGTAGTCTTCGACGTTGAGGAAGGCGCGCAGGCCCTCCGGCGTCGCGGTGCGGATGGGATCGTCCTCGGCGGCCACGACCCCGCGCCATGCCGTGAGGCGCAGCGGGGTGACGGTGTAGTCGGGCCGGGGATCGAGCACGTGGGGCACGTTGGCGATGACCACGATGACCTCCATCTCGGCGCGCAGGATCACCTCGCGGCCCGGCTCGAAGGGGCCGATCTGCGGATCGATCGTGCCATCATCGGCAATCTTCGCGCCCTTGAACAGAGTCACTGCGGCGTGAATATCGCGGCGCTGCAGGCCGTGCTTGGCGGCGCCCAGCAGGAAGCGGTCGCGCCCGTTGGGGAACTGGCCGCTGTTGCGCCCGTCGCCGTACTTGGCGGCGTTGGTATAGGCGTTGGAGGTGCCGGAGAAGGTGTCGTGCGTGCCGCCCGTCGAGTCCTTGAAGATGCTCATAAGGACGCGGCCCATGTCGGAGAGCAGGAATTTGCCCTCCGCGAGATAGGCGTTCCACTGGATCTTCACGGTGTCGGCGAAGCTGTAGCGCTCGGTCGGCATTTCGGCGTTGAAGATCTGCAAACTGGCGCTGGCATCACCCTTCGTGTCGACGAGGCGCAGGCGGCTCCCTCGCGGCAGGCGGCGGGTGGCATAGCCGCCGGGGGCGACGGTCTCTTCCCAGAGCAGATCGGACGCGGGCACGCCTTCCGGCAGGTCTGGCGCGACGGGCGGGAGGATCGGCATCGCCTCGACCACGGTGCCGCCCTGGGCGCGGGCGTGATCGCGGGCGGCGTTGGGGTTCGCAAGCGCGCTGGTGGGTGCGGGGGTCATGCGGCTTCTCCCTGCGGCGCATCGGCTTCGGGCTCGTAGAGCTGCGGAAGGAGCGCGGTGGTGGTGACGAGTTCGAGCTGCTGGACCCCGCGCACGCGGCGCAGCGCGTCCGACAGATCCTTGAGGCGGGCGGCGGGGCCCTGCACGAGCAGCACTTCGAGCGACTGGTCGTCTTCAAGGAAGACGTGCTGCGAGGAAATCACTTCCTTGAGGTAGTGCGCCTGCGTCTGCGCAAGCTGGTGGCGGACGCGGCCGCGCTCGCCCCGGTAGACGAGCGTGATCGTGCCGGCGAGCATCTCGTCGGGCCGGGTGAACGCCTCGTGCGCGGCAAGCGCGTGGCGGATCAGCTCGGCCATGAGCTGCGAACGCGAGGGGAGCTGGCGCTCGCTCACCATCATGTCGAGCTTGCGGAACAGTTCGGCCGGAAGGCTCATGCTCAGCCGGGCGAGGCCGGTGGGTTCTGTGCTCATGGGCTGTACTCTCTCAGCTGGCGGCGGTTGCGGGCTGGGGTTCGGGGGTGGCTTCGGGCGCTGGCACCGGGGGGCCGCGCAAGGGCAGGTCGTAGACCGCCGTCGCGCCGTAGCGGTGCGGCGCGTGGGGATCGTGCCGGCGCTTGTCGAGCGCGAGGACGCGCGTGCCGAGCGTGAAGGCTTCCTTGATGTCGTGCGTGACCATCACGACTGTCAGCGAATAGTCGCGCCAGAGGCGGGTGATCAGGCCGTGCATGTCGGCGCGGATGCCGGGATCGAGCGCGCCGAAGGGTTCATCGAGCAGCAGGATGCGCGGTCGCTTGATCAGGGCCTGCGCGATGGCCAGCCGCTGCTGCATGCCGCCCGACATCTGCGCGGGGTAGAGGTTGAGATTGTCGGCAAGGCCGACCGCTTCGAGCATGGCGGTCGCCTCCGCCTCGGCCTTGCGGCGCGCGGTGCCGAAGAGGCGCGCAGCGAAGGGGGCTGCCGGGCATTCGAGGCCGAAGGTGACGTTGCCGAGCACGGTCATGTGCGGGAAGACCGAGTAGCGCTGGAACACGACGCCGCGATCGGGGCCGCATTCGGGCTTGAGAGGTTCGCCATCGAGCAGGATCTTGCCGCGCGTGGGCGCCTCCTGACCAAGGATCAGGCGCAGCAGGCTCGACTTGCCGGCGCCCGAGGGGCCGATGATCGAGAGGAAGGCGCCTTCGGAAACCTCGAGGTTGACCTTTTCGAGCACGACCTTGTCGCCATACTCGACCCAGACGTTCTTGAGCGAGAGGAGCGCGCTCATCGGCCCTCTCCGTGCGCCCAGGGGAAGGCGCGCTTGCTGATCGCGGCGAGCGTCACGTCCATCAGGATGGCGAGCAGCGCGATCCACGCGACGTAGGGGATGATCACGTCCATCGAGAGATAGCGGCGGACGAGGAAGATGCGGTAGCCGAGGCCGATATCGGAGGCGACGGCTTCGGCAGAAATGAGGAACACCCAGGCCGGGCCGAGCGCGAGGCGGATCGCCTGCAGCAGGCGCGGCATGGCCTGCGGGAGCGCGACGCGGGCGATGATCTGCCACGAATTGGCGCCGAGCGTTTCGGCCTTGATGATCTGTTCGCGCGGCAGACTGCCGACATGCGCGGCGATATCCCGGACCATGACGGGCGCGACGCCGATGGCGATGAGGACGACCTTGGAGGTCTCACCAAGGCCAAGTGCGATGAACAGGATCGGCAGCAGCGCAATCGGCGGGATCACCGCGATGCCGGTGACGAGCGGGCTCAGCGCCGCGCGCACCGGCGGCAGCGCGCCGATGAGGAGACCGAGCACGAGCGCGAAGAGCGTCGCGATGCCGAGCCCAAGGCCAAGGCGCTGGAGGCTGGCGAAGGTATCGGCCCAGAACACGAGGTTGCCCGAAAGCGGATCGGGCGTGGTGAGGAGATCGGTGATCGCCTTCGCCATGCCCGAGGGCAGGGGCAGGATCTTGTCCGACGGATTGGCGGCGTGGCGCTGCAGCGCGGTGATCAGGTAGAACACCACGAGCAGCAGGATCGGCGTACCGCCAGCAATCAGGCGGTCGCGCTTGGAAAAGTGCCGGTTGATCAGCCGCATCGGCTCAGATCTGCCCGTCTGCGGCGAGCTTCATGAAGCTGTCGTCGAAGCGCAGCGTGACGTGGGCCGCATCGCCCAGCGTCTTGCCGCCGGGGAAGGCGATGCCCACCGCGTCGGCCGAGGTCGCGCCCTTGAACAGCCCCTTGGAGAAGCTGAAATCGCGCACCCGCGTCATCGTGGTGACAAGCGCGGGAGACTGCGCGGCGGCGACGGCGGCCTTGGGATCGGTGTAGAGGAAGGTCGTCGTGAGCTGGCTGTCGAAGGTTTCGGGCGCGGCACCGGCAAGCTTGGCCATGGCGGCGCGCGCGGCCTTTCCTGCGGCGTCCTGCTTCATCATCAACTGGACAGTATCGTACCAGATGCCCGCGAGCGCCTTGCCGAGATCGGGATTGGCCTTGAGCGTGGCAGTATCGACGACGAGCAGATCGAGGATTTCGCCAGGAATGTCGGCCGAGGAGAACACCTGCGTGACGCCCGGCTGCGCGCGCATCACGGAAAGCTGCGGGTTCCACGCGACGGCGGCGGTGACATCGGCGCTGGCGAAGGCGCCGACGATATCGGCGTCGGCGGTGTTGACCGTCTTGACGTCGGTCATGCCCATGCCGGCCTTCTCGAGCGCGCGGGCGAGGAGATAGTGCGAGACCGAGAGCTCGACGAGATTGACCGAGCGACCCTTGAGCGCGGAGAGGTTGGTCGCGCCCTTGAGCAGGACGCCGTCGTTGCCATTGGAATAGTCGCCGAGGATGACGGCGGTGGTGTCCTTGCCGCCCGCCGCCGGAATCGTCAGCGCGTCCATATTGGCGAGCGTGACGCCGTCGAGCTTGCCGGCGGTGTACTGGTTGATCGATTCGACGTAGTCGTTGACCTGCACGATCTTGATCTTGAGGTGGTACTTGTCTTCCCACTTCTTCACGATGCCGGCCTGCTGCGCATAGGGCCAGGGCATCCAGCCGGCATAGATCGACCAGCCGATGCTGAATTCGGTCTTCTTTTCAGCGGGGGCGCTGCCGCCCGAGCAGCCACTCAGCGCAAAGGTGGCGGCAAGTGCCGCGACAAGGAGCGAACCGGTTATCCCGCGGGTTTTCCTGGTGGGAGAAGTGGCTGACACGATTCTGTCTCCTTTCGCAGTGCAGCATTGCGAGAAACAACCTGCTTGTCCATGGCAAAATGTTACGTTCTTGAAAAAACGTAATACCACTTTCGGGCATGCGCCTACGGGTTTCGCGAATCGGGCGAGGAATTCCGCGCGATTGTGTTGAATCCGCGCAACGCTGCCGGAGCCGCAGTGTGCTTCCGGAAAGGGCCGATGCGTGATCTGCACAGCGAAAAAATCAAGGAATTCCGCAGTGCAGCGTTGGCCTGATAATACCGCGCCAGCACCGAATTATTACGCTTGACCTGTTATGTAATATCGATAGCGTAACCGAAATGTCGCAAAGGTGATAGTCCTTTGCAGTGGCAGCAACGAAATTCCATGCCGGGCGATCTGATCTTCTGGCACATGTGATCTGCACGATAACAATCGGGCGGAAGAGGTATTGTTTGGTTTCGAAAGGGACATTCGAAAACGAACAGTATCACTTGAAGTATCTATTGCTGGATGACCGGCCCTTCTGGTCGAATTGCCTCTTTGGTCATCTGGTGCGTTGAAGAGTTCGGTCGCCTTCTTGGCGATCATGAAGTGAGGGAATGACTAGGCGCCAGATCTGCAAAGGGTCGGCGAGCCCCGCCAAATGCGGGCAAACAGGGACTGGGTGTCGCTTCGAGAAGGCTTTCACGCAAGCAACGCGGGGGCTCGAGTGACCAAGAAAACGTACAAGACAACTTTGGTGTGTGCGACGATCCTCATGGGCAGCACCGCCTTTCCCGCCTTTGCACAGATGGCTCCGGAAGCCAATGCTGATGCGCCCCAGGCTGCTGCCGGGGTCGAGGACAACAATGCCATCGTGGTGACCGCGACGCGGCGCGCCACGACGCTGCAGGACGTGCCGATCAATATCGCGGCGGTCAGCGCGGAGCAGCTTTCCCGCCAGCGCATCGATGACGTGCGCGACATCGCGGACTTCACCCCCGGCGTGACCATCGCCGACACCGGCCCGGGCAGCGCCGGCACGATCGTGCTGCGCGGCCTGAACGCCTCGGATACCGACGTGACCGGCGCGACGTACGACAACGCACTGGGCGTCTACCTCGGCGAAGTCCCGCTCTACTACGATTTCAAGATGCTCGACCTCAACCGCGTCGAGATTCTGCTTGGGCCGCAAGGCACGCTTTACGGCCTCGGTACCCTGGCCGGCGCGATCCGCAACATCCCGAACCGGCCCGATCCGACCAAGTGGGAGGCGGCCGTGCATGGCCGCGTCTATGGCAAGAACGAGTCATCAAAGGGCGGCTTCCAGGCCGACGGAATGATCAACATTCCGATCGTGAAGGATGTGATCGCCTTCCGTTCGGCGACTGGCTACTACTATGATCCGGGCTTCATCGATTATCCGCTGCTGGTGAAGACGCCCGGCGTTTCGAACCCCCAGCCCGACGGCTTCGTGACGACGCCCCCGCGCTCGATCTCGCAGGCGGGGTATGATGCGAACCTGTTCCGGCGCAAGGACCTCAACTTCGAGCGCACCTTCACGACGCGCAACCAGCTGCTGTTCCAGATCACGCCCGATCTCTCGGTAGACTTCACTTACGCCTACCAGCACACGAAGACCGACGGTGGCCAGTACAACAGCGACTTCGTGCTGGGCACGGGCCGGTATGAGAGTGCGGCACGCTATGCCGAGCCGGTCGATCGCCAGGCCCACCTCGCGAGCATGGAAATCAATGCCCATGTCGGCGAAGTCTTCGATGTCGTGGCGACGACGGCCTACACGCAGGTGAGGAACAAGCGCATCGGCGACAACACCGACCTGCTGCTCGACCTCGACTACGACTACGAGACGTTCCCGCAGTTCACGAGCTTCAACGAGAGCGAGAACACCCGCAAGCAGTTCAACCAGGAAATCCGCCTCGTCTCGACTCATGGCGGTCCGCTCAGCTGGGTGCTTGGTGGGTTCTTCAACGAGCAGAAGCTTCAGGCCGATTACCGCGAGCGTATTCCCGGCCACCCGTGGGTAGATCTTGCGACGAACCCCGGAGAGATCGAATATGCCTCGTTCAACCGCTCGAAGGTGACCGAGAAGGCGGTCTTCGGCGAAGCCACTTTCAAGGTCACGCCCGAGTGGCAGGTCACGGCCGGCGGGCGCTACTTCAACTACACCTCGCGGGTTTCCGGCCGCGCTGTCGTCCCGCTGCTTGGCGATCCGATCAGCCCCTATGACGCAACCCCGGCAGGCGGCACGACCGAGAAGAGCGGCGGGGTTTGGAAGTTCAACACCTCCTACAAGTTCAACCCCGGTCTGATGGTCTATGCGACCTACAGCAAGGGGTATCGCATTGGCGGACCCAACACGGTCGCGCCATGCGTCTTCCCGCTGAAGCCGCCGCCGTTCCAGAACGTCTGCGCGCTGCCGAACGAACTTCAGTATGGCCCGGATTCGACCAAGAACCTCGAATTCGGCGTGCGTGCGGAGCTGTTCAACCGCAAGCTTACGCTGAACCTCAACGCCTTCACGATCGACTGGAGCGGCATTCAGGTCGCCTCGGCCACGGTCAACGGCATTGTCGGTATCACCGTCAATGGCGGCAAGGCCAAGTCGGACGGGTTCGATGTCTCGTTCCAGTGGCGGCCGATCCCGGCGCTCTCGATCCAGGGCACCTATGCCTATACGAACGCGAGGCTGACGGAGAATGTGCCGGCCATCATCGCGGTCAACAGTCCGGCGGCCACCTACCCAAGCAGGCCGATCCAGCTGGACGCGCTCAAGGGCGACCGCCTGCCGGGTTCGACCCGCAACAGCGGCAGCCTCGGGGTGAACTACACCATGCCGTTCATGGGCGGCGACCTCATCGGCGACTGGACCGCGACCTATCGCGGCGATGTGGTGACGCGTCTGGGCTGGGACCGTGCCTTTGGCGACAAGCTGCCCGGCTTCGTGCTGCACCGCGCCTCGCTGACGTGGCAGAACGACACGGTCACAATCGGCATGTTCGCGAACAACATCTTCAACAAGTACGCCGTGACCGCGGTTTCCAACGACCGCTCGCGCGTCGGTGTGAACGATGGGGTCGTGCTGCGCTACTTGCGCAACACGGTGATCACGCCGCGCACCTTCGGGTTGGAGTTCCGCTTGAAGTACTGAGTTCGAGAGGGTGATGGCAAAAAAGGGGGCGGGGTTGATCCTCGCCCCCGATTGCGCAATCCTGCTGCGAGAAAACAAGGCAGCAGGACGGGAATACAAGGAACGAGAGGCGAGGAGCGACAGAGTCATGAGTTCGGGCATCAGGAAGCTGGCGGTCGATTGCATTCCGCCCGCGACAGTAGCGGCGGTGGTGGCGTTCTGGGCCTGGGCGCCGGCGGCCTTTGTGGCCAATCCGTGGACGCTGCTGGCCGTGAACAGCCTTGTCACCGCTTTTGTGCTCGGGCTCGAACTCGTGCTCGAGCGGCATGAGGGCTGGCGGATCAACCGGCAGGAATTTTTCACCGACCTGTTCTATTTCGTGCTGATCAACACCGTCATCAGCCGCGTGGCCTATATGCTTTCGGAAGCGCCGCTCCATGCGCTGAAGGAAGCCTGGGGCATCGCGACGCCGTGGGTGACGGCGATGCCGTTCCTCGCGCAGGTCGCGCTGGTCGTGTTCCTGTGGGAGTTCGGGCAGTACTGGATGCACCGGCTGATGCACAACTGGGAGCCGTTCTGGCTGACCCATGCGCCGCACCACCATATCACCCAGCTCAACGCGATGAAGGGCGCGGTGGGCAATCCGATCGAGCTGTTCCTGATCAGCATCGGCATTGTCGCGCTGCTCGATGTTTCGCCGGCGGCTTATCTTTGCTCCTTTGCCGTGACCAACACGATCGCAACGTTTGCCCACGCCAACGTGAAGAGCGATCCGCCGTTCTTTTACAGCTTCTTTTTCACCACGATCCGCCACCACAGCTTCCACCACTCGGTGGGCTATGAGAACACCCGCTGCAACTATGGCAACTCGCTGATCCTGATCGACCGTCTGTTCGGCACCTACAAGGAAGGCGAAGGCGTGCTCGTCGGGCAGGATGATCGGCGGCGGCTGACGATCTGGGAACAGTTCGTGTTCCCATTCAAGCCGGTAATCGCGATGCTCGAGCGGCGCAAGGACACGTCGTCCCCGGCCGGTTGATCGCGGGGCGTGAAGGCTGAACCGGCCCGGATCGCTGCCGTCCGCCGCGCGCTGAGCCGAAGCGATCTGGCGGCGGCCGAGCAACTCGCCGCGAGCGTTGTCGCGGCTTTTCCGGAAGATGCGGAAGCGCGGTTCCTGCTGGGCATGGCCCGCGCCGAGGCCGGGCGGGTGAGCGCCGGGATGGCCGACATCGCCCATGCGGTGGAGCTCGATCCGCGCGGGGAATACCGCGCGCAGCTGGCGCGGCTGCAGGTCATGTTGCGGCAGGATGCGGCGGCGGCGCAGACCCTGGCCGCCGCAGAGCTGGCGCTGCCCGCGGATGCGCTGGGGCGCGATACGATCGGCTGCGTCTATGCCCGGCTCGGCGAACATGCCGCATCGGTGCCGCATTTCCGCGAGGCGGTGCGGCTTGCGCCCGGCAATGCCTCGTTCCGCTACAATCTGGCGGCGGCGCTCAACTTCATCGGCGATGTCGACGGGGCGGAAGCGGAGGCCGAAATGCTGATCGGCATCGATCCCGATTATGCACGGGCCCATCACATGCTGGCGGGAATGCGCAAGCACAGCGCCGAGCGAAACCACACCGAGCGGCTGACGGCGGCGCTCGCCCGCGCGCGGGCGCCGGACGCGAGGTTGCTGCTGGGCTATGCACTGGCCAAGGAACTTGAGGATATCGGCGAGCAGCAGGCAGCGTTTGCCCGGCTTGCCGAGGCCAATGCCGAGCATCGTGCCCGGCTGCCCTATACCTTTGCGCGCGATGCCGCCAATTTCGATGCCATCGAGCGGACCTGGCCGCGCGTTGCGGCGGCACCGGTGAAGGGGGCGCCGCAGGACGCGCCGATCTTCGTCATCGGCATGCCGCGGACGGGAACCACGCTGGTCGACCGCATTCTGTCCTCGCATCCCATGGTGCGCAGCGCAGGCGAATTGCAGGCGATGCCGCTGGCCGTGAAAATGGCGGCAGGCACGGCGAGCCGGGTGGTGCTCGATCCGGAAACGATCGAGGCGGCGGCGGGCGAGGACCTTGGCGCAATCGGGCGCGACTATATGGCGCGGGCACTGAGCCATGCGGGCGCGCGCGAGCAGGGGCGCTTTGTCGACAAGTTTCCCGGCAATTTCCAGTATGCAGGGTTCATCGCGCGGGCGCTGCCCGAAGCGCGGATCGTGTGCCTCAGGCGCCATCCGCTCGATACGGTACTGGCGAACTTCAGGAACCTGTTCGCGATTTCCTCGCGCTACTATGACTACAGCTACGACCTCATGGACATCGCGCGGTATTATGCGCGGTTCGACCGGCTGATGGCGTTCTGGCGCGCGGCGCTGCCGGGGCGTATTCTGGAATTGCGCTACGAGGATCTGGTGGCGGACCAGGAAGGCGCCACGCGGCTGCTGCTGGCGCATTGCGGGCTAGAATGGGATGCCGCCTGCCTCGATTTCCACCGCAACACCGCGCCGGTTTCAACGCCGAGCGCGGCGCAGGTTCGGCGCCCGATGTACACCGATTCGGTGGCTCGCTGGATGAAACACCGGGACGCGCTGGCCCCGGTGATCGCCTTTTTTGAAGCCGAAGGTATCGCTATCTAGCCGGGCAAGCGTAGGTCTGACCGACGCCTTCGATGCTCGCCCCGCGCAGGGTGAGGACGAGGCCCTTGTCGCCCGCGATGCGCAAGGGGGTGCCGACCGCCTTGAAGTCCGCCCCCGCATCCTTGAAGCAGCGCAGCGGAATGCGCAGCGTGAGCGGGCCGGCTGTCGGCGTGACCTTGAGCGTGGCGCCCGCCATGGTCACCGCGATGGGGCTGGCGGCGGCATCGAGGCGGCCTTCGAGCTTCAGGGCGAATTCCTCGTCGAGCTGCCGCATGAGATCGACCGGCGGGCCGTCGATGCCGATGGCGCCGCTTTCGCTCCACGAAAACTGCTGCGCATCTTCCTGCGCGCCAAGATCGACTGCGCGGGCGGCGATGCCGGGATCGAGGCTGATGTGCCAGGGCGAGGGGACCTTGCCGAGCGCGAAGTAGACGCCCTCGCTCGCCGAAGCGACGAGATCGACGTGGGGGTCTTCATTGACCGGGCCGACCATGGCCTTGCTCGCATAGGTCAGGCCATAGCCTGCGGCGAAGAGCGGGGCCTTGACCGGCGAGACCGCATCGGCGGGCCAGGGGAAGGGTAGCTTGCCGGTGAAGCCGCGCGCAGGCGCGCCATCCTTGCGGGCGACGAGCACGTCCGCCACGCCCTGTCCCTGTGTACCCGGAAGCCAGGCGGCGACAAAGGCGTCGGAAGCGTTGATTTCCGCGCCAGCGAACAGCGGACGGCCCGAGAGGAACACCGAGACGACCTTGATCCCCTGCGCCTTCAGCTTGGCGAGCATATCCTTCTCGCCAGCGTTGGCGCGGAAGGCGATGTTCGGCATGTCGCCCTGGAATTCGGCATAGGGCTGTTCGCCATAGACCACGACGGCGACATCGGGGCGATCGGCGAAGCTGCCATCGGCCGAGATGGCGGCGCTGCCGCCGGCGTCCTTGATCGCAGCGGCAATGGCGCGGCCAATGGTCTGGCCCTTGGGGTAATCGGCGGCGGTGGTGTCAGTGCCCTGCCATGTGATCGTCCAGCCGCCGGCCTGCATGGCCATGGAATCCGCGCCGGGGCCGGTGATCAGCACCTTGGCGCCGGGCCGCAGCGGGAGGACGCCGCCGTTGTTCTTGAGCAGCACCAGCGACTTGGCCGCCGCTTCGCGTGCGAGGGCGAGGTGTGCATCGGCGCCGACCACGGCAGGGTTGCCACGATCAACCGGATTCGAACCGAGCAGGCCGAGCTTGGCTTTGACGCGCAGGATCCGCGCGACCGCATCGTTGATGCGCGCCATCGGGATCGTGCCCTGCTTCGCCTCGCGCAGGGTGGCTTCGTAGAGGCCCTTCCAGCTGTTGGGCGCCATGGCGAGATCGAGCCCGGCGGTAAAGGTCTGCGGGCAATCGGTGACGGTGCAGCCGGGGATCTGGCCATGGCCGTTCCAATCGCCCACGACGAGGCCCTGGAAGCCCATGCGGCCCTTGAGTACGTCGGTCAGCAGGCTCTTGTTGCCGTGGTTCTTGATGCCGTTCCAGCTCGAGAAGCTGGCCATCACGGTGAGCGCGCCGGCATTGATCGCGGGCGGATAGCCTTGCGCGTGCTTCGCCACGAGTTCGCGTTCGGAGATCAGCGCGTCGCCCTGATCCTTGCCGCCATCGGTGCCGCCATCGGCAAGGTAGTGCTTGGCCGTCGCGGCGACGCGGTCTGCCGCGAGCGGCTTGCCGGGGACGAGCGGGCCCTGCAGGCCGATCGTCATCGCCTTGGCATAGCGCGCCACCAGCGCGGGATCGGCGGCATAGCCTTCATAGCTGCGGCCCCAGCGCAAGTCCTGCGGGACAGCGAGGGTGGGCGCGAAAGTCCAGTCGATGCCGCTCCCGGCGACTTCCACCGCGGTCACTTCGCCAATGCGCTGGATCAGCGCCGGATCGTTTGCGGCGCCGAGGCCGATGTTGTGCGGAAAGATCGTGGCGCCGGGAAGGTTGGAATGGCCGTGCACGGCATCGATGCCGAACAGCATCGGAATGCCGGCGCCGGACTTGGCGGATGCTGCGCGGAATTCGCGGACGAGCTTGGCCCACTTGGCAGCATTGGCGCGTTCATCGCCCCAGGGGCCCGAATTGCCACCCGCGAGGAGCGAGCCGAGCGGATACTTCGCGAGGTCTTCAGGCGTGATCGCGCTGATGTCCGCCTGGATCATCTGCCCGACCTTCTGCTCGAGCGTCATCGCTGCGAGCATGCGCGCGATCCGGCGCTCGTTGGCGGGGCTGGTGATCGCGGCGGGGCTGTGGGCGGCGGGCCAGAGCGCAGGATGGGCGGTGCCGGACATCTCGCCGGGTGCAGCAAGGGCACTTCCCGACGCCAGCAACATGGCTGCCAAAAGCGCGCGCCGAACCATCATTCTCACCCTTCCCAATTGTTTCTGTGAACGTTCTCAGGAAGGTTCGTCGCATGAGAAAGCATCAAAATCAAGCGGGGCTGTCAGATTTCGCGAACCGTTCCGGATGAAAGGCCGCGCAGCAGCAGCGCGGCCAGCACGGCAAGTGCGGCAAATAGCAGAAAAAGGCCGGAAAAACCGAACCACGGCACGAGCGCCAAGGTGAACCAGGGCATGACCAGCGAGGGCATGGTATTGGTGAGATTGAACAGGCCGAGATCGCGACCGCGCCGGTTGCTGTCGGGCAAAGTGCGCAAGGTCTGCGCGGAATGGAGCGCGAGGAAGATCGAGGTGGAGAATCCGAACACGGCGTAGCTTGCGATGCCGATGGCGACGCTCTGCGCCAGCGCCATGCCGACAAGGCCGATCGGCGCAATCAGGGTGCAGACGACCAGCGGCAGGAACGGATGCTCGCGCTGATCGGCCCACCGCCCCGCGAGCAGCGCTGCGGGGGCGGACAGCACGAGGACCATGCTGAACACGCGCGCGGCGAGGTGATCCTGCACGCTCGGATCGATCGAGCGCAGCCAGAGATAGAGGAACGAGAACAGCGCGGCTTCGGCGACTTGCACGAGGAGGCGCGCCGCCCACATGCGCAAAGCAGCGCTCTTGCGGGTGTGCTGCTGGTCGGTTGCGGGTGGGGCCTTGGAGGGCGCAGCCCTGACGACCGCGCGGCTGCCGAGGAGGAGCGCAGGCAGCACGGCTGCCCCCACGAGCAGCGCGACAAGGGCGAGGCGACCGTCCGCCGAGGCGAGGCCGGGGATCGTGACAAGGGCGCCGGTCAGCGCGCCCAGGCCCGGCGCGAAGGCGAGCAGGCCGCCGAGCAGGCCCTTCTGGCCATCGGGCACGCAATCCGCGCCCCAGGCCGCCAGCGGGGCAAGCATCATGTTAAGGCCAAGCTGCCAGAGCACCACAATCACCACGATGTCGCGCAGGCTGTGCGCCCATGGCACGACGAGGAGCAGCAGGCACGAGAACGCCAGGCCCAGCGCGGCCCAAGGGCGGCGCATGCCGGTTACGTCGCTCAGCCAGCCGAACAGGATATGGCCGAGACTTGCCGAAATGGCGCCGCAGAAAGCGATGGCGGAGAGCCACATGATCGCCTGTTCGCCCGGCACCAGCGCGGAGATTCGCACCGGCAGCAGGATGGTGAGGAAGGGCACATAGGCGATCGAACCGCCGGCCCAGGCCAGCGCATAGAGCACGAGAAACCAGAGGGGCTGGCGCGCCTGGGCCTCGCCGGGCGTGTCAGGCACTCACGGTTTGCCTGGCATTGGCGACCGAACCGCGCTCGACGAGGCTTGCCGGGATGACAGTGAGAGTATCGGGCAGCATATCGCCCTTCTGCGCGGCAATGATGAGCTCGACAGCCTTGGAAGCGGTCGCCGCGATGGGCTGGTCGATCGCGGTGAGCGGGGGCTGGGTGAACTGCATCATCGGCGTGTTGTCGAAGCTGATGAGCGAGAGATCGCGCGGAACGACGAGCCCGGCTTGCCGCGCGACTTCCAGCGTGGCGAGCGTCATCTGATCGCTGCTGGCGATGATGGCGGTGGGCGGCTCGGGCAAAGCGAGCAAGGCGCGCGCGGCGGTCTCGCCCGAGGCATAGGTGAAGTCGCCGGCCTGCAGCAGGCCATTGGTGGGAAGCCCGGCTTCGGTCATGGCGGCCTTCCAGCCATCGACGCGCCAGCCGCTGAGGTTGTACTCGGCCGCGCCTGCAATGAAGCCGATGCGGCGGTGGCCGTGATCGACCAGATAGCGCGTGGCGGTGGCGGCGGCGCCTTCATCGTCCATCAGGATCGGCATGCCGGCATCGCCCGCCTTGGAGCCGATCCGCGCGAAGGGGATCTGCTGATCGGCAAGGCAGCGCACGATCAGCGGGTTATCCGAATGCGGCGGGGTGAGGATGATGCCATCGGGCTGAAGCGCGGCAACGGCGGCGAGAAGCTCGCGCTCCACATGGTCGGAATGGGTATCGACCAGTTCGACGATCATGCGGTAGCCGTGCTCGGCGCACTTGAGCATGCCGCCCAGCAGCATCTGGTCGACCCAGTCGGTGCCCTGCCGCGCGCGCCAGTCGGCAATCGTGCGGTCGCGGTCGTTGAGTGCGAGGATCAGGTAGGAACGCGATCCGCTCATGCGCTGGGCCGCGATGGACGGCACATAGCCGAGGCGCTTGATCGCCTCGAGCACACGCTCCTTGAGTTCGGGGCGGACGTTGGGCTCGTTGTTGATCACGCGGCTGACCGTCTGGAGCGAAACCCCGACATCTGCCGCAACGTGCCTGATCGTGACCGCCTGACGACGCCTCGCCATGCGTTATTGGCCCCCTGCTTGCCCTGCCGGCGCGGTGCCGACGGATGTGGGGGACTTCTGCCAGACGCGGACCCAATCGATCAAGAAGCGCTTGGGAAAATTGCTGTCCGACACGCCCTTGAGCCCGCGGGATTCCGCAAGACCGCCACCGAACGCGAGGTTGAGGATGAGGTGGAAGGGCTGGTCGAACGGCGCGCCGGGCGTGGTGGACCCGGACGTGAACCATTCGCTGCGCTGGCGGACGGCATAAGTCTCGCCGTCGAACTGCCAGACGATGCGATCCGGCTCCCACGCGATGGCGTATGTGTGGAAGCCTTCGAGCACGGCGGGCTTGTGGACTTCGTCACCCTTGTGGGTGTTGCCGGGCCAGGGCTTGCCGAAGTGGAGCGTGCCGAGGATCGTGTCCTCCTTGCCGGTGGGGCAATCCTTGCAGGGCACGCCGAGGTTGACCGCTTCGAGAATGTCGATCTCGCCCGAGGCTGCCCATGGGCCATACGAATTGGCTTCCGGCAGCATCCAGATCGCGGGCCATGTGCCCTGGCCCTGCGGCAGCTTGGCGCGCACTTCGATGCGGCCAAAGCGCCAGGATGCCTTGCCGCGCGTGCTGAGGCGGGCGGAGGTGTAGTCGCGTTTGACCAGTTCGCCGGGCTTTGCCGGATTGGCGCGCTGGCTGGCGGGGAGGGCGGGGCCGGTGACGGTCTCCCGCAGCGCGGTGATCACCAGCGCGCCGTCCACGATGCGGGCGTTGTCCTGGTGATCGGTGTAGCACTGGCGCTCGTTGTTGCCGCCACCCCAGCAATCGACGTCGAAGCTCCACTTCGCGCTGTCGATCGCGGGACCGGTGAACTCGTCGGACCAGACAAGCTGCCAGTCGTCGCCCGCGGGCGCAGCGAAAGCCGGCAATGGCACCGCCATCGCGGCCAGCGCGAGCAGGCGCCTGATCATGCCGCGCGCGCTTCCTGGGCGCCGCAATATTGCGCAACATAGGCGTGGTGATCGGGGAGGCCGGCAACCGTCTTGGCAACGCTTTCGCGCAGGCCGGTGAGAAGATGCGCCAGTTCCGCATCCGAAAGCTTGGTCGCGACCGGGTGGTAGCTCTGCGGCATGATGCCCTGGCCCATCATGACCTGCACCCAGCTGTTCTCGACGAAAAGCTCCTCGTTCTTGCGGAAGACGCGGCCGGTTTCGCGGAACAGCTCGATCTTGTGGGTGAGGCTGTCCGGAATCTCCATCGCGGCGCACTGGCGCCAGAATGGGCTGTCGCGCCGGTCGGTGGCCTTGTAGTGGAGGATCAGGAAATCGCGGATCTGCTCCATGTCGGTCATTTGCTGATCGTTGAATTCCGCGATGTCGCGCGCGCTGATGGCACCGGCGGGCAGCATGCGGACGATGCGCAGGATCGCGCGCTGGATGAGGTGGATGCTGGTCGATTCCAGCGGTTCCATGAAGCCGCCGGAAAGGCCGACCGCCACGCAATTGCGGTGCCACTGCTTGCGGCGCGCGCCGGTCTTGAAGCTGATCACGTTTGGCTTGGTGAGGACTTCGCCCTCGACGGTGGACAGCAGACGTTCCAGCGCTGCGTCCTTGTCCAGATAGCGGCTGCAATAGACGATGCCATTGCCCTGCCGGTGCTGCAGCGGAATGCGCCACTGCCAGCCGGCATCATGCGCGATGGCGCGGGTATAGGGGACGGGCGGGCGGACGCTGGCGGTCTGCACCGCGATGGCGGAATCGCAGGGCAGCCAGTGGGTCCAGTCATCGTAGCCCACATGGAGCGCGCCCTCCATGAGCAGCGCGCGAAAGCCCGTGCAATCGAGGAAGAGATCGCCTCCAAGGCGCTGCCCGGATTCGAGGCGCAGCGCGGTGATGTCCCCCGTTTCGGGATGGAGCTCGACTTCGGCGATCTTGCCCTCGACGCGGCGGCAGCCATCCGCTTCGGCCAGCTTGCGCAGGAACACGGCATAGAGGCCGGAATCGAGCTGATAGGCGTAGTTGATGCGGTTGTCCGGCAGGTGCGCGAACTTGGACTTCATCGCGGCCTGCAGCTCGATGCAATAGTCGTCGTAGCTCGCCGCATGGCCCTTCGTCAGGCCGTGCATCCAGAAATGCTGGAAGCCCGCACTCCAGTGATCGCGCCCGGTCACGCCGAAAGAGTGGAAGTAGCTTTCGCCCGGCACGCGCCAGTTCTCGAAATTGATGCCGAGCTTGAAGGTGGCCTGCGTGGCGCGCATGAAATCCGCCTCGCCGATGCCAAGCAGGCGGTTGTAGGCGACCAGCGGGGGGATCGTGCTCTCGCCCACGCCGATGGTGCCGATCGCCTCGGATTCGACGAGCGTGAGTTCGATCGCATCGCCCAACGTGCGCGCGAGCGCGGCGGCGGCCATCCAGCCGGCGGTGCCGCCACCGGCGACGACGATACGGCGCTTGGGCTGTGCTTGGGTCATTTGCTGAGTGTCCTTAGGAGAAACGCGCGGAGGCGGCCGGCGGCAGCCGGATCGAGCGGACCCAGAATGCCGCGCCCGCCTTCAGGGATATGGTCGGTGACCTCGGGGCCGTTGTCGAAGACGTAGTAATCGAACAGCGCGCGCCAGATCGCCTTGTCCTCGGCGGGCAAGTCGCGGATCGCAAGGATCGCGTGGTTGAGCGCATCCTGCGGCTGACCGAGCCAGCGCGGCGTATCGCGCCACCAGTAGTTCATGAGGATGTTGAAGGGGGCGAGCCCTTCGACATGGTGCCACCACATCGAGGGGATGAAGAGCGCGTCGCCCGGTTCAAGCACCGCGACCTGCGCAGCGCCAAGCGCCTCGGCGAAGCGGGGGTGGCGGTCGAGGTCCGGCGCGTGGAAATCGACCATGGAGACAGCGCGGCCTGCCGGCGTGTTGTCGATGGGGCCGAGGTGGAGGTTGGCGAACTGCTCGGGCGGAAACAGCGTGAAGCGGCGGCGGCCGGCGGCGCAGCAGGCGAGGTTGTCGGGAAAATCGTTGTGCGCGGCGATGCGGGTCGGCGTCCCGATCCACAGGCTGATCACGGGTTCGCGGCGACCCAAGTCGATGGCATTTTCGGCGGCGACGGTGGTGAAGTGGGTGGGGACGTCGATCGAGCCGAGGTAGATCGCGGGCGCATCGGCACGGCCTTCGTTGGCGTCCATCCCGCCGAAGATGTCGGCCAGCTTGCCGCGCGCTTCGCGGAAGTTCATTTCCATGTCCGCCCCGTAGAACAGGCGGCCATCCTTGCCGGGCTCACCCAGCGAGACCGAGAAGGGGACGGGGCGGGCGCGCTCAAGGAGATAGGCGCGGGCCGCGCGGGCCGAGACGAGCCCGGCCTGCACCAGCGGCCACTGGCGGACGAGACCGCGGATCACGAAGGGCGTGCGTGCGCCCTGCAGCAAGGCATCGAGCGCTGCGGCATCCCCCGCCGCGCGCTCTTCCACCGCAGGCATCGCGGCGAAGATCGAGGCATCCGCCTCAGCCAAGCGCGACCTTCCTGTTCTTGCGCGAGACAAGATTGCCGAACTGCGCGAGGCTGGCGAGTACCATGTAGATGCGGGCGAGGTGGCCTTCCGCCATCAGCGCCGCAAGCGCTTCCCCATCGAGGCTGGAAAGACGTTCCTCATGGATGGTGAGGTAGCCGACGAGCGACTGGATCGAGCCATCATCCAGCGTCACTTCGAGCGTGAACGGCTCGACAAGGCCGTAGGCTTCGACCGCGGTGAAGAAGGCTGCGCCTTCTTGCCAGGCGTAGTCGAGATCGCCTAGCATGCTGGCGATGCTCTCGAGGTAAGGCGTCGGAGTGCCGGTATCGTCGAACACGCGCATGCCTTCGCCGCCCGTTGCGACGCGCGGGTTTGCCATGTCGATGTGGACTTGCGGGGCGGCACCTTCTTCCGCCGGGCGGCCGATCAGGAAGGGCTGCACCGCGTGGGCCATCGGGCGGTAGCGGGCCTCCCATGTGCTGCCGTTCAGAAACAGGTTCTCCCCCGCCTCGAAGCCGAACAGCGCAAGCGCGGCAAGCTTTCCGGTTTCGGCATCGCGGCGGAAGACGATGGGGTAATGCGCCTGAACTTCGCGGAATTCGGCGGGCATGGCGAGGCTGGCCATGACATTGTCACCGAATGCGGCGCCCGCTTCGGTGTGGATGCGAAGCTGGCCGTGATCAGCGGCATTGAGGATCTGGTGCTGGCTCATGCTGGTATCCTGGCAGCCGGGCTCTGCGCGGCAAGACGATCGAGGTAATCGCGGGTTGTGGGCAGCGCGGCGGCAAGCGCACGGGCCTTGGCGGCGATATCGGCGAGGCGGGCAGGGGCGGCAGGCGCAGCGCCTGCCAGCGGGACGGGAACCCCCATGCCGTGCAGCACATATTGCTGGCTGGCGGCGGGGAACATCTCGTCGATGCGGGGGAAGTCCCAGGCCGAGGGCGCCTGTTCGCACCAGAGTGCGAGGCATTCGGCGAGCCGCGGCGGGATCGTCTCGGGCGCGCGTTGGGCTTGCCAGTAGGGCTCGCTGCGCTGGCTCGGCACATAGTGGAGCTTGAGGAATTCGACCACGCGGTCCCAGCGGTAGCGGAACAGCTCGTTGAAGCGTCCGGCGTGGATATCCATCACGGCGCGGCTTTGCGGGAAATTCTCGGCCAGCGCCTTCAGCGAGAGCTCGATCAGGACAATGGCGGAGGCTTCGAGCGGCTCAATGAACCCGGCGGAGAGGCCGATGGCGAGGCAATTGCCGATCCAGAAGCGGTCGCGGTGACCGGTGCGGAAAGCGAGCTTGCGCGGGGTGAGGCTGGCGGGATCGGCGCCGGGAACCTTGGCAGCGACATAAGCCATGAGGATGTCCGCCGCGCGGTCATCCGAGAGGAAACGTGAGGCATAGACGCAGCCGATGCCGCGCCGGGTGGGCAGGCCGATATCCCAGAGCCAGCCCGCTTCATGCGCGGTGCCGATGGTCTGCGCGGCGATGGGGCTGCCGGGCTCGACCGGGACTTGCACGGCGAGCGCGCTGTCGTTGAACGAGACGTCCGAACGGTCGACCCATTCGGCGCCGCATTCGCCCGCGATCAGGATCGCTGCCTGCCCGGAGCAATCGAGGAACAGGTCGCCGCCAAGCGCCGCACCATTCTGCAGCATGAGCGCAGCAATATCGCCGTTTGCTGCGCGGGTAACGCCGATGACCTGTGCAGCAATCCGTGTAACGCCAAGGCGTTGGGTGGCATGCCGCATCAGCAGCGCGGCGAATTTCCCGGCATCGAGGTGATAGCCATAGTTCAGCGCGCCGGCATAGTCCGGCATGGCGCGTTGGCGCGGCGCGAGGTTTGCCGCGCAGACGCCGTGCTGCGGAGTGATCGCCGCCGCAAACGGGCCTTGCTGGCCGCCGGCCTGCCATGCCGCCGCAAGATCGCGCAGCTCGGCCGCAGGCGGCGCGCTGAAGGGGTGGAGGTAACTGTCGTCAGGCGAACCATCGCGCCAGCCATCGAAGCGGGAGCCCTGCTTGAAGGCGGCGTCGCACTGGGTGAGGAACTCGGCCTCGGCAATTCCGATCGTTGCCAAAGTCTCGCGCATCGTCGGCCAGGTGCCTTCGCCTACGCCGATGGTCGGGATGTCGGGCGCCTCGACGAGGGTGATGCGCTTGTCCCGCAGCCGCGCCGCAAGCACGCAGGCCGACAGCCATCCGGCGGTGCCGCCGCCGACGATGACGATATGCTGGACCGGGCTGCTCATGGTGAGGCGACCTTAGCGCAGTTCAGAGCGTGTTGCCAAAGCGAAGAGCCGCACCGCTTTTGGGCAGTGCGGCTCTTGCAATTGCAGGACCTTTCTCGCGGCGTGAACCGGTCAGAAGGTGAAGCGGGCGCCCCCCGCCCAGCGCGCATAACCGGGTGCCGCGAAGAACACGGTCTGGTCGTTGCGCTGGTGGCCCTTGCGGTCGGCGTTGGTGATGTTGATCCCTTCAACGAAGACCGTGACGCCCTTCTTGATCTCGTAGCTCGCGCTCATGTCCCACTGTCCGTAGGGGTTGGTGTAGAAGGGATCGAACCCGTAGCCACCGAGGAACCCGGCGCGCCAGTTGTAGGCAATACGCGCCTGGATGCCCTTCTTGTCGTAGTAGAGCACCGCGTTTGCGCTGTCGCTGATGCCGGTAACGGCGAACTGCGGCACAGTGTAGCGCAGGGCGTTGTTGAAACTCGTATCGCTCTTGACGACCGTGTAGTTCAGGATCGTACCGAAGCCGGTTTCCCAGAAGCTGTGCTGGATCGCGAACTCCCAACCCCAGATGCGCGCCCGCTGGTCGCTGTTGGTCGGCTGCGTGATGATGAAGTTGACCAGCGGATCGTCCGCCTGTGACCTCACCCCGGTCACGTTGCCATTGCCATCGCGGCCGGCAACCGTCTGCGGATACTTGTTGCCGATGAAGTTCAGGATTGCCTGTGCGGAAGCATCCGAACCGAGAGCGGCGCGCGCTTCCCGAGCACGATCACCGGCCGCTGCGTTGGTCAGTCCGAATGCCGGCTGATTGACCTGCGTGTTGTTGATGTAGTTCTTCACGACCTTGTGGAAGAAGCCCACCGAGATGTAGCTCGTCGGCCCGTAGTACCACTCACCCGAGATATCGACGCCCTTCGACTTGTAGGGCAGCAGGTTCGGGTTGCCGCTCGCGCCGGTGCTGCCGCCGATGCGGATCGGCGAGTCCAGCGTCGTGCCGCCCTGCAGGCTGTTATAGTCCGGTCGGGTGATAGTGTGGCTGTACGACACGCGGAACTTGAAGTTCTTGAACGGCGACATGTCGAAATCGACGGCCGGCAGCCAGTTCGAGTATTCGCCGGTGCGGGTGACGAACGAGCTTTCCGCGCCGTAGACGATGCCCGTTTCGTTGCCGCCGGTCCAGACGGTGCCGGTCGGCACCGGCACGAGGGCCGAGGAATTCACCTTGGTCTTTTCGTAGCGCAGGCCGAGGCGCAGGTGCGCCGGGTTCTCACCCAGATCGAAGGTGTGCGTGGACTGGATGTAGGGCGCGACCGTGCGTTCGCGGATCGAGCGATCGCGGTCGAACCTGGCAAGGCAGGTGCCGGGCGTGGTGGCGCTGGCGCAGATGCCGATGCGGTCGTTGAGCAGGGTGATCAGGCCCGGCGTGTTGATGTCGAAGTAGCTCGGGATGATCCCGGTGCCGGTCACGTTCATGCCCGAGAGATCCTTGGGCAGATCGCGGATCGTGTAGAGATCGTCCGGCGTGTCGGCGGCAGACAGCGTGCCACCCCAGGTGTCGTTCTGGATGACGCCGAAGGCCGAGCGCACCTTGTTTTCGGTGTAGGTCACGCCGAAGTCGAGGCTGTCGATGAACGAGGCGTCGAAATCATAGCCGCCGCGGAAGCTGACTTCGTTGATCTCGTCCCGCATGTAGGCGGTGCGGAAGGCATTGCCTGCCGGGCGGATATTGGCGGCGGTGATTTCCGAGCCCGGATACATCTCGACCGAGATGACCGGCATCGGCGACGTGAAATCGACCTTCTGGCTCCTCACGCCATAGATCGCGCTGCCAACAGCGATGCCGGTGCCGTAAGGCGCGGTCGGCTTGCTCTCGGCAGTCGAGTGGTGGCCGTCGAGTTCGAGGCGCAGGCCGCCGGGGCCATCCCACTTGAGGTTGCCGCCGATCGACTTGTTGCGCGAGCGGTTGGCCGCGACCGCGCCAGTGATGGCAAGGTCCTTGCCTTCGCCGGGGCCGAAGGTTTCCGCGTAGAAGTTGGGGCCGGCAGCCGGGCCATCGGTCCAGCTGCTGCTGGTCTGGTTGTGGTTGAACCACACGCCGATGCTGTTGGTGCGCGCATCGATGGTGTTCTGCGAGAAGGTGTAGTCCACCGTGGCGACGAGCGTGTCGGTCGGCTTGAACTGCACGACGGCCTGGCCGTTGATGCGCTCGCGGCGGAACGTGGTGAAATCGTAGCCGGCGTTCTGCGTCACCTGATAGACGGTGTTCGGACCCGGGCGGTTTTCGGTCCGCGCGAAGTTGCCGCGCCAGTCGTTGGCGTCGACCGGGAGCGAGCCCCAGTTGTTCTCATTGCCGAGATAGCCTTCGCGCCAGCCGGCGTTGAACTGCGCCTGGCTCGCGCGGCGATCCTGATAGGAGCCGCTGATCGAGATGCCGATGCGGTTGTCGGCGAAGGTATCGCTGATGACGCCCGAGAACTCCGGCTTCACCGCAGCACCTTCGAACACCGAGGTATCATAGAGCGCCTTGGCGCCGATGCTGCCGTGGAGGCCCGGACGGTCCAGCGGACGCGGGGTCTTGATGTTGATCACCGAACCGATACCGCCGGTGGCGAGGCTGGCGCGGCCCGACTTGTAGACTTCGACGCCGGCGATGCCTTCGGAGGCAAGGTTGGCGAAGTCGAAGCTGCGCGAGGCTGGCGCACCGCTCGAGCCGCCGAGGCTGGAGGCGGGCATCTGGCGGCCGTTGAGCAGCACGAGGTTGTAATCGGGGCCAAAGCCGCGGACGGTGACGAACTGGCCTTCACCGTTGGAGCGGTCGATCGACACGCCGGTGATGCGCTGCAGCGATTCAGCAAGGTTGGTATCGGGGAACTTGCCGATATCTTCCGCCGAAATCGCATCGATCACGCCGATGCCGGTCTTCTTGATGTTGAGCGAGCTCTTGAGCGAGGCGCGGATGCCGGTGACGACGATCGCGGCAGGCGCGCCGTCAGCGGCAGCTTCCGGTGCAGCGGCCTGCGGCGCGGCTTCCTGCGCTACGGCCTGTTGTGCGGTGAGAGCGAGTGCGGCTGCCGAAGCCCCCAACATGAGGTGGGCATAGGCAGGCTTGCGCGATGCTTTCATTGCGATTCTTCCCCCTGAAATCCGGCGTTTTGTCCGGTTGAGTAAGCGTGTGCCGTGTTGGTTGTGAACGTTCACCTATCTGGGAACGTTCACTTCGTCAAGCCGGTCCGCGGCGTTTTGCGCATCTATGCTTGCAGTTTTTGCGCAAGCGCGGTGTGTGTGGTCAGGAACGAACGCCGAGGCGGCCCAGCACAATCGACAGCGCCATCGCTGCTGCGGCAAGTGCAGCATAAGGTTGCAGCAACGGCAGGCCTAGCAGCACGAGCTCGTCGTTGCCGCCGGGAACGAGCAGGCTGCCACAGCCCATCAGCGCGCCTCCGCCAAGGCAGCGCAGCGCAGCGTTGGCGGGCGGCAACCGCATGCGCAGCGACCCTGCGTTCCAGCCGCCGACAATGGCGCCCGCCAGCAAAACCACAAACAGCGCGAGCTTGATGACGAGGCCGGAGTGATGGCCCTCGGCCAGCGCCAGCAGCGCGGAGGTGTAGGCCCAGGGTCCGACCAGAATGAGGAGGAGGCTGAACGCGATGCCGATGACGGTTGTCGCCTGATGCGGATGCCAGACGTGGGCGGCAAGCTCGCCGCGCTGCGCCGCGCGCCATGCGCCGAGGGCGCGCCAGATGGCAAACACGGTGAGCGGCACGATCAGCCAGCCCGCATCGAGCAGCGGCGCGCCCCCCACCATCGGCGGGCGTTGACCGAAGCGGGGCGAGAACACGGCGCAAGCGAGGAAATAGCCGAGTGGCGTGAGCACAAATGCCCAATCACCGGAACCGATGCGTGCAATCGCACCGAACATGCAGGCCCCGGCCAGCAGCGCGCCAAGGCCGAGCAGCACGCCCCCGAGCGCGCTCATTGCGCTGGGCGGGTAGCCGACCGGCAGCGCGGTGTGTCCGCCGAGCTGGCGCCAGACAAGAATCGAGCCCGAGACCCAGAGCCCGGCCTCGACGAGAGCGAGCGCGCGTTCGGTGCGGCGGCCATCGAGAAACTCGTCGATCGCGGTGACCATGCAGGTGCCGCTGCGCTGGATGGCATAGCCCATCACCGCTGCGCAGCAGGCCGCGAGGAAGAACACGGGGCTGATCAGCGCGATGCCGTCCATGGGTCAGCCCCCCGGCTGCGCTGCTGGTCGTGTCATGCAAGCTCCCTCCCGCTGCCGCACTATTCGCGGCGGCGGCGGATTTGGTTTCAGCCTGCAGTTTGGGTGAGGAAGCGTTCGACAGGGGGCAGGGCGGCAGCCGGGCTTTCCTCGAACGGCACATGGCCCATGCCGGGCAGGCGCACGAGCCGCGCGTTCGGCAGGAGGCGGAGGTAGTCCTGCGCGTTCTGTAAGGGGATCATCCCGTCCTGTTCGCCCCAGACGAGCAGCGTTGGCGCGTTGATGCGGCGCAGACGCGGGGCGGGATCGCTGAGCACTGTCTGGTGGGTGCGATCCAAGATGGCTTGCCTGACGCCGGGGGCGAGTAGCATATCGCGGTAGCGTTCGAGCACGGCATCGGGCAGCGCATCGGGATGCGCCCAGGCGGGGGCCAGATTGGCGCGGATCAGCGAGCGCGGGCCGACCCACGGCATGAGGTTCATGACGAACGGGACTTCGGGCGGCTTGCCATATTCGAAGCCGGGGCTGGCGAAACCATCGGGCGAGATCAGCACGAGCTTGTCGATCCGCTGCGGATAGGCTGCCGCGAATTCCCAGGCGAAGCGGCCGCCAAGCGAATTGCCGATGAACGTCGCCTTGGGCAGGCCAAGCTGGTCCATCATTCCAGCAAGCACCGCGAGCGTGCGCGCGTCCGAATAATCACCGGTGGGATCGGCGCCGGTCAGGCCGAAGCCGGGGAGATCAAGGCGGATGACGCGGTACTTTGCCGAAAGCGCATTGGCCCATGGCTCCCATGTATCGAGACTGGAGCCGAAGCCGTGGAGCAGAATGAGTGCCGGGACATTGCGCGGCCCGGTATCGCGATAGCGCAGGCGCAGGCCGAGCACGGTGCGGTACTCGCCGGGGTAGGCGGCTTCCAGCGCGGCGCGGGGCTTTTCGGGGGCGTAGAGCCACAGGGCCAGCGCTGCGATGGCGGTGAGGAGGAGCGCGGCTGTCCAGCTGAGAATTCTGCGGATCATCAGAACACCGCATGCTCGCCGCGATCATCCGGGGCAGCCTCGCCCGAGAGCACGGCGCGGTAGTGATCGAAGAGCGTGTCGCTCCCGGTTTCGGGCGTCAGTTCGGCGCTGTACCGGCCTGTCGCGGGATCGAGCACGAGCATGGACTCCGTCGCGTAGTAATGCCCGATGCGCGCCAGTTCGGCTTTGGTCGCCAACGCGGGGACAAGGCGGGCGGCAAGGCCGAGTGCACCGGCAATGCCGCCGATGAAACCGGGCGGGACCGAGCGGTACTTGGGCGGCAGGCCGGTCAGCGCGAAGAGCGCCTCGCCCTGAGCGCGCGGGGTGATCGCGGGGCCGGGGCCGCCGATGGGGAGGACCTTGTTCCAGCGCTCCGGCTCTGTGAGGCAGCCGGCGATATAGGCCGCCAGATCGCGGTTGCTGATCGGCTTGCAGGCAGTGAGTGTGCCATCGCCGAAAAGGAGAAAGGGCTTGCCTTGGCGCACGCGCTCGATCTGACCGGAGAGCGACTTGAAGAAGGCGGTGGGGCGGACAATCGAATAGCGCAGGCCCGAGGCGATGAGTTCGGCCTCGAAGGCGAGCTTCGCCTGCTGGAACGCGCGGAGCGGCTTCTGCACGCAGATCGCGGAGAGCAGTACGAAATGCTGCGCGCCGCAGCGTTCGGCCAAGGCGAGGGCGTGGCTGTGCGCCTTGTGGTCGATCGCCCATGCCTCGCGGGGGACGCCGGTGCGCGAGGCCATGCAGGAGACGACCGCGCCGAAATGCTCGCCCGCAAAACCATCGTGCATGAGGCTGACAGGATCCGCCGGGTCAGCGATGCGCAAAGTGACTCCGGGGAGGGGCGAGGCGGGCGCGCGGCGGACAATGGCGACGACCTCGTGCCCCGCCGCAACCAGCGCCTGCGCGGTCGCCCGGCCAATGGTTCCGGTGGCACCGAGCAGCGCGACGCGGATCATGCCAGCGGCGCGGCCTTGGCGGCCATAACCTGTCGGCCATCGGCGGAATGGGCAGCGAGGATCAGGCCACCGTCCTCGCGGCGAAGGGCAAGGTGCAGGGGTTCGTCGGCCACGGCGGGCGAGACGGCGCGGAAGCTGAACCTGGCCAGCGCGGCTTCCGATTCCAGCGTGCGGCGGGCGAGATCGAGCAGCAAGGTCGCGATCAGCGGGCCGTGGACGACGAGGCCGCGATAGCCTTCCACGCCGGTTGCGTAAGGGTGGTCGTAATGGATGCGGTGGGTGTTGAAGGTGAGCGCGGAGTAGCGGAACAGGAGCGCAGGGGTGGGGAACACTTCGCGGACCACATCCCATCCTCCGGGATCGAAGCGGCCTTCGCCGGGCGGCGGCGGGGCAGGCGGACTGCCGGGGGGCGGAGCATCGCGGTAGACCAGCGTCTGGGTTTCGCGGATGGCGAGGGTTTCGCCCGCAAAGGTCTCGTGCGCGAGTTCGGCGAAGACGAGGGGACCGGTGCCGCCCTGCTTTTCAGTGATCGAAAGCACGCGGGTGCGGCGTCCGATGGCGGCGCCGGAGGGCATGGGGGCGAGGAACTCTGCGGAGCCAGCCGCCCACATCCGGCGTTCGAGCGGGAGCGGCGGGAGGAGGCTCGCGGGGCTCTCGTCGCGCTTCGGGTGTCCGTCCGGCCCCAGCATCGCAGTGGGTGCATCGGGTGTGCAGAGGCACCAGTGCAGGCCCTGGGGTGCAGTCTGGTCATCGGGTTCGGCGCGGTCGAGCGCGGCGCACCAGCGGGTGAGAAGGCTGGGGGTGAAGACGTCGCGGCGGACTTCCTCGCGGCCGATCCATGCGGTGTAGTCCGCCATCAACCACGCCCCGCCATCAGGCCGCGCGCGATGACTTGCGCCTGGATTTCGGCGGCGCCTTCGAAGATCGAGAGAATGCGCGCATCGCACAGCACGCGGCTGATCTCGTATTCGAGCGCATAGCCGTTGCCGCCGTGGATCTGGAGCGAGGCGTCGGCAGCGGTCCATGCGGCGCGGGCGGCATGGAGCTTGGCCATGCCGGCTTCGATATCGCAGCGGTGTCCCGCATCCTTGGCGCGCGCGGCAGCATAGGAAAGCTCGCGCGCCGTCACGTATTCCGCGAGCATGACGGCGAGCTTGTCGGCGACGCGGGGGAAGTGGATCAGCGCCTGCCCGAACTGCTTGCGCTGGAGCGCGTAATCGAGCCCCAGCTCCAGCGCGCGGCGGGCGGTGCCGACAGCGCGCGCGGCCGTCTGGATGCGGGCGCCTTCGAAGGTCTGCATGAGCTGCTTGAAGCCCGCGCCCTGCTTGCCGCCGAGGAGCGCATCGGCAGGCGCGCGCATGCCGTCAAACTGCAAGGTATATTCGCGCATGCCGCGGTAGCCGAGGACTTCGATCTCGCTTCCGGTCATGCCTTCTGCCGGGAAAGGATTGTCCTCGGTGCCGCGCGGCTTGGGGACGAGCAGCATGGAGAGGCCGGCGTAACCGGGCGTATCGGGCTGGGTGCGGACGAGGAGGGTCATCACGTCTGAACGCGCGGCGTGGGTGATCCACGTCTTGGCGCCGTGGATATGCCAGTCGCCGGTTTCATCCTGCGCGGCGCGGGTGGTGAGCGCGCCGAGATCGGAGCCGACATCGGGTTCGGTGAAGACGGCGACGGGGAGCGTTTCGCCCGCAGCGATACGCGGGAGCCAGTGCGCCTTCTGCGCCTCGGTGCCACCGAGCATAATCAGTTCGCCCGCGATTTCGGAGCGAGTGCCCAAGGAGCCCGCGCCGATCCAGCCGCGCGACAATTCCTCGCTGACGAGGCACATGACGAGCTTGCCGAGGCCGAGACCGCCGTATTCCTCCGGGATGCACACGCCGAAGGTGCCGAGATCGGCCATGGCGTGGACAGTCTCGTCCGGGATCAGCGCATTGGCGAGGTGCCACTTGTGCGCGTGGGGGATGATTTCGGCATCGGTGAAGCGACGGAACTGGGCACGGATTTCATCGAGCGCTTCGTCGTGGAGCGTCTCGCTCGGCCACTGGCCTTGCGCCAGCGCGGCGGCGAGCACGGCGCGGGTTTCGGCAAGGTCGGCATCGAGCATGGGCGCGGCGGCATCGGCAAGGGCGCGGGCTTCAGCGGTGAGGCCGAGGTCCGCCGGACGCAGCATTTCGGCGGGGCCCATGAGGAGCGCGCCGGTGAGCTGGCCCAGCGTCTCGGCGAAAGCGAGCTGCGCTATGTGGGCGTCGAGCGGGTTGGTGCTGCCCTCGGCCCATTCGGCAACCGCTTCCAGCGCGGCGACGCTGGTGGCAATCCACGCGAAGCCGTGTGCGGCGCGCTGCTCCGCGTCCACCGGGCGATTGGCAAGGCGGCGGGCGAGCGCGGCGCGGGCTGCTTCGCGGTAGTTTTGGGCTGCGGAGAGTATGGCGCCCAAGTCCATCTGCATGCTCATCATCATGTCAAAACCGTTCGTGTCGAGCCCCTCGACAAGCTCGGGATAAACTTCGGGTCGAAGACCCGAAGTCGAGACACCATGCGCGGCGTGTGGTGTCTCGACTTCGCTCGACACGAACGGGAGGGGGAATGGTTCATAGGCGGTGAGGATCAGGCCGCGCGCTCGAACACGGCGGCGATGCCCTGACCGCCGCCGATGCACATCGTCTCAAGGCCGTAGCGGCCCTGACGGCGCACCAGTTCGCGCGCGAGGTTGGCAAGGATGCGCCCGCCGGTTGCGCCGATGGGGTGGCCGAGCGAAATGCCCGAGCCGTTGACGTTGAGCACATCGTGGCGGCTGTCGTCGTCGCTCCAGCCCCAGCCCTTGAGCACGGCAAGGACTTGCGGCGCGAAGGCTTCGTTGAGTTCGACAAGGTCGATATCGCCCCAGCCAAGGCCGGTGCGCGCGAACAGACGCTCGACCGCCGGGACCGGGCCGATGCCCATGCGCGCCGGGTCGCAGCCGGCGGCGGCCCACGAATGGAACCAGGCGATGGGTTCGAGGCCGAGTTCCTCGAGCTTGTGTTCGGCGACAACGAGGCAGGCAGCAGCGGCATCGTTCTGCTGGCTGGCGTTACCGGCGGTGACGACCGCGCCGGGGATATTCTTCGCCTCCAGCGCCTTCAGCGCGCCCAGCGATTCCATCGTGGCGTCGGCGCGGTAGCCTTCATCGTGCGCGAAGATCTTCGGATCGCCCTTGCGCTGCGGGATTTCGACCGGGACGAGTTCGTCGTCGAACAGGCCGTTCTTCCATGCGGCGGCGGCGCGCTGGTGGCTGCGGACGGCATAGGCGTCGCATGCCTCGCGGCTGATATTGTAGTCGCGCGCGAGGTTTTCGGCGGTTTCGATCATTCCGGAGATGACGCCGAACCGTTCGATCGGCTGCGACATGAGGCGGCCGCGAGTGAGGCGGTCGTGCAGCATGAGGCCCCCGGCGCGCACGCCGCGGCGCCCTTCGGTGGTGTAGTATTCGACGTTCGACATGGATTCGACACCGCCCGCGACGACGACATCGGACTGGCCGGTCTGCACCATCATCGCGGCGTTGATGACGGCTTGCAGGCCCGAGCCGCACCGGCGATCAAGCTGATAGCCGGGGACTTCGAGCGGAAGCCCGGCGGCGAGCCAGGACCAGTGGCCGATGGCGGGGGCCTCGGCATTGCCGTAGCCTTGCGAGAATACGACATCATCGACGCGCGCGGGATCGATCTTCGTGCGCTCCATCAGCGCCTTGAGGATCACGGCGCCGAGCTGGCCAGCGTTGAGGTCTGCCAAGGCGCCGCCGAACTTGCCGACGGCGGTGCGGATGGGGGCGCAAATGGCTGCACGGGTGAGCTTGGTCATGCGGGGGTTCCTGCGATACCGGCTTCAAGGAGCTGGTCTATGGTTTGGGGATCGAGTGACAGGTGGTGGGCCAGAACGTCGCGCGTATCGGCGCCGAGCACGGGCGCGGGCGCGGGTGTGCGGCGTTCCATGCCGGGGAAGGTCGCGAAGGCCCCAGCGGCGGGGTAGGCGAAGCCGCTGGGGTTGTCCGCCGTGTGCTGGAACATCGGATTTTCGCCGACAAGGCGCGGGTCCTGCACGGCTTCGGGCATGGTCTTGTAGGGGCCATGGGTGACGCCGTTCGTATCGAGCTTTTCCGACAGCGCGGCGTGCGAAAGCGGCGCGATGGCCTGCTCGATCAGGGCGTAGATCGCATCGCGGTGGCGGTAGCGCACGCCATCGTCGCCGGTGAAGGAGACGCCGTGCTGCGCTTCCAGTGCAGCGAGTCCTTCCTGCAGATCGAGCGCGCGGACGAGGCCTTGCCATTGGCGCTCGTTGATGGCGACGATCATCACGCGGACGCCATCGGCGGTCACGAAATCGCGGCCGATGGTGCCGTAGACGCCGTTGCCGAGGCGCTCGCGGTCTTCACCCGATTGCAGCACTTCGGCGACACGGCCGAGATTGGCGGCCGAGCCCATGGCGATATCGGTGAGGGGGAGCCGGACTTCGCCGCCAAGGCCGGTCTCGTCGCGCCGGCGCAGGGCGGAGACGAGCGCGAAGGCGCCGTAGGCTCCGGTGAGGAGGTCCCAGGCGGGGAGGACATGGTTGACCGGCGACGGATCGGCGAGCGTGCCCGTGAGCGCTGGATAGCCGACGACGGCGTTGGCGGTGTAGTCGAGCGCGATGGCGCCATCGGGCCAACCCATGACGCGCACGGTGATCAGGTCCGGGCGTCCGGCGGCGAGCTTTTCATGGGCGAGGAAGCCGCCGACGGGGAGGTTGGTGACGAGGGTGCCGACGCTCTGGATGAGCTTCGTCAGCACATCGCGCCCCTCGCGGCTCGTGAGGTCAAGTGCGACGCTCTTCTTGGCGCGGTTGAGGTTTTCCCACGAGAGCGAGTGGCCTTCCGGCGTCAGCGGCCAGCGCTTGAAATCCTGCCCGCCGCCAATTTGGTCGACACGGATCACTTCGGCGCCGAACTGGGCAAGATAGAGCCCGATGGTCGGCGAGGCGACGAAGGAGGACACCTCGATCACCGTGATGCCGGAGAGCAGGTTATACATGGATGGGCAGGCTTTCAGGCTTGTTCTGTGGTTGGTGCAACCGTGTAATCAATCGAGCGGTTAAGGGAAGGGGGTTGGGGTGCAGTTGTCGATTTCGTGGGGCCGTGTCTCGACTTCGCTCGACACGAACGGGTCTGCTGGTGCTTGCAACTCAATTCCTCGTCATCCCCGCCTTCGCGGGGATGACGAAGGTTGGGGAAGTTCAGGTCTGGGGTCCCCCTCTCGAGGGGAAGATGAAAGCGGCGCTCAATCCGGCACCGGAAGCGCGGTCCGGTTCACGATCGGCCTCAGCGCGAAGCTTGTCGTCACTTGCGCCACCCCGGCGATGCGCGTCAGCTGCTTTCTGAGGAAATCCTCGAAAGCGGCGAGCGAGGGGACGAGGACGCGCAGTTGATAGTCCGCCTCGCCGGTCATCAGATAGCAGTCCATCACTTCGGGAAATTCGGCGACGGCGCTTTCGAAAGTCGCGAGGTGGTGGTCGTCCTGCTGGTCGAGCCGGATGCGCACGAAGGCGTTGACGGGGAGGCCGATCGTCTCGGGCTCCACCAGCGCGACATAGCCGGTGATGATCCCTCGTTCCTCCAGCGCGCGGACACGGCGCAGGCAGGGGCTGGGGCTGAGGCCGACATCCTCGCAAAGCTGCTGGTTGGTGAGGCGGCCGTTCTGCTGGAGGCGGCGCAGGATCTTGCGGTCAATCGCGTCGAGATCGGTATCCGGCATTATCTTTTACTCATGGCGCCAGAATTGGCAGATTATGCCAATAGTCTGCCTGTGCGGGGCAAACTACGCAAGACGCTGCGCTGCGTGTCTCGCTATATTTCACTTTCCACGCTCCATGACGGAATCGAAAGCCTGCCATGACCGCCGCCCTTGCCGATCCTCGCGTCGAACTCGTTCCCGCCATCGAGGCGCTTGATGCGCGGCTGCGCTGGCTCTCGGCGTGGACGGTGCACAATGCCAACAACATCCGGGTGAAGCGCGACGGGATGAAGGTCGGCGGGCATCAGGCGAGCTGCGCCTCGATGACGACGATCATGGCCGCGCTCTATTTCCATGCACTGCGCCCGCAGGACAAGGTGGCGGTGAAGCCGCATGCGGGGCCGCTGCTCCATGCGATCCACTATCTGCTGGGCAACCAGAGCCTCGAGCAATTGCAGCGCTTCCGCGGCCTGGGCGGCATGCAGAGCTATCCCTCGCGGACCAAGGACCAGATCCCGGTCGACTTCTCGACGGGTTCGGTCGGGCTTGGGGTGGCGATTACGGCCTTTGCCAGTCTGGTGCAGGACTACTGCATCGCGCAGGGGCACATGAGCGAGGCCGATGCGGGGCGGATGATCGCGCTGATGGGCGATGCGGAGCTCGACGAGGGCAATATCTATGAATGCCTGATCGAGGCCTACAAGCACGATATCCGCAATTGCTGGTGGGTGGTTGATTACAACCGGCAGTCGCTGGATGCGACGACCGCCGACCGCATGTTCCGCCGCTTCGACGATATCTTCGAGACTTGCGGGTGGCGGGTGATCACGCTCAAGAGCGGCAAGCTGCAGAAGGCGGTGTTCGCCAAGCCCGGCGGCGCGGCGCTGGAAGATTGGATCGACAACTGCCCCAACGCCGAGTTCGCAGCGCTCACCTATCAGGGCGGGGCAGCCTGGCGCGAGCGGCTGATTAAGGACCTTGGCGATCAGCCCAAGACTCGCGCGCTGATTGAAAGCTTCGACGACGCTGCGCTGGCGCAGCTGATGACCAACCTTGGCGGGCACTGCGCCGAGACGCTGATCGAGGCTTTCGCACAGGCCAATGACGACAAGCCGACGCTGTTCATCGCTTATACCGTGAAGGGCTATGGCCTGCCGCTGGCGGGGCACAAGGACAACCATTCCGGCATGATGAACACCGCCCAGATTGAAGGTCTGCGGGCGAGCATGGGCATTGCCGAGGGGGCGGAATGGGAGCCGTGGGGCGGGCTGGGCGATAATCTGGCGGCTGAGCTCAAGGCGTTCGTGGGGCGCAGCGCGCTGGCGATGAAGCCTGCGGAACATGCGCCCCCGGCCATCCCGGTGCCCGCGCGGCTGCCGGTGCCGGACGGTGAGGAGCAATCGACGCAAAGTGCCTTCGGGCGCATCTTGATGGATCTGGCGCGGCCGGGCGATCTGCTGGGCGACCGCATCGTGACGACCGCGCCGGATGTGACGCAGACCACCAATCTCGGCGGTTTCGTCAACCGCCGCGGGCTCTTCCGCCGTAGCGAACTCAAGGACGTGTTTCAGGCCGCGCGCATCCCTTCGGCGCAGAAGTGGGTGGGCAATACCGCCGGGCAACATGTCGAGTTGGGGATTGCCGAGACCAACTTCTTCCTTGTGCTGGCCGCGTTCGGGCTTTCGGCGCCGCATTTCGGTACGCGGCTGCTGCCAGTGGGGACGGTCTACGATCCCTTCATTGCGCGCG
This sequence comes from Novosphingobium sp., assembly GCF_019748365.1. GTDB lineage: Bacteria > Pseudomonadota > Alphaproteobacteria > Sphingomonadales > Sphingomonadaceae > Novosphingobium. The sequence continues at coordinate 12,744 of NZ_JAIEPN010000100.1, read as the reverse complement.
GGCTCGATGCGCTGAACTATGGCTGCTATCAGGATGCGCGGTTCCTGCTGGTGGGTACGCCTTCGGGGCTGACGCTGGGGGCCGAGGGCGGCGCGCACCAGTCGATCAACACGCCGCTGATCGGGATGGGCCAGCCTAACCTCGATTATTTCGAGCCGGCCTTTGCCGATGAAGTGGCGCTGCTGATGCGCCATGCTTTCGAGCATATGCAAAAGCCCGATGGCGCTTCGGTCTATCTGCGGCTCAGTACGCGTTCGATTGCGCAAGTGACGCGCGAGGACGAGAGCTGGGAGGCCGATGCGCTCAAGGGTGCGTACTGGCTGAAGCGTCCGGCACAAGGCGCCGAAGCCGCGATCGTGTTCACCGGGGCGATTGCGCTCGAGGCAATGGCGGCGTGGGAAACGCTAAGCGAGGATCTGCCGGGGCTGGGGCTGCTAAACGTGACTTCACCCGATCTGCTCCACCGCGGCTGGTTGGCCCGGCGCGCGGCGCGCTGGACGGGCAGGAAGCCCGATCCGAGCCATATCGATAGCCTGCTGAGCGCGCTGGCACCGGGGGCAGGGCTGGTGACGGTGATCGACGGATCGCCCTCGGCGCTGTCGTGGCTGGGCGCGGTCAAGGGCATGCGCGTGAGCCCGCTGGGGGTCGACCGGTTCGGCCAGACCGGCGACTTGCCCGACCTTTACCGCACGTACCGGCTCGATGCCGATGCGATCATCGATGCGGCGGCGGAGCTGTTTCTCGAGGGCTAGCGGGCCAGATGCTTGGCATTTCTACATCTAATGGGAATTATAATCCCAAATGATGCGGACCTTTATTGCCTAAGTATCTGAAATACTTGTTGCCGTTTCGCATCGCCCGGCAAGCTTCGGTTTCCCGCGTGCCGGGCGCGCTTGCACGTGCCGGAGGCTTCAGGCACTTCTTTGCGCATCTGGAGAAGCGGGAGGGACGCTGTCCTCCGGGGAGAAAAGATATGAAGATGACGGACATGAGCACCATCCGCCGCGCGATGCTGGCGGGCACGGCCCTTGCGGGTATCTCGCTGGGCCTTCTGGCGACACCGGCAGCCGCGCAGGACGCGCAGGCCGGTGCGGAAACCGCTGCGGCGCCGGTCGAGGCTGGCGAGATCGTCGTCACCGCGCAGCGCCGCGAGCAGAAGCTCAACGACGTCGGTATTGCCGTGAGCGTGCTGAGTGCCAAGGAAATCAAGGCGCTCAACATCGTGAACGCGACCGATGTGGTGCGCGCGATCCCGAACCTCAAGTTCAACGCCTATGGCTCGAGCCAGGTCGTCTACAATATCCGCGGCGTCTCGCAGAACGATTATGGCGACCAGCAGGAACCGCCGGTCGCGGTCTATCAGGACGATGCCTACACCTCTTCGATCACGGCCGCGAGCTTCCCGATCTTCGATCTGGCGCGCGTGGAAGCGCTGCGGGGGCCGCAGGGTACGCTGTTTGGCCGCAATGCCACGGGCGGCGCGGTGCAGTTCATCTCCGCGCAGCCGACCGAGCAGCTCGATGGCTATCTTTCGGCGACCTACGGGCGGTTCAACCAAGTGGTGCTGGAAGGGGCGCTTTCCGGCGCGCTTTCGGACACGCTGACGGCGCGTATTTCGGGCCAGTACACGCGCGATGACGGCTACATCAAGAACATCACCCCCGGCCAGCCCGACCGCGGCGCGGACAACCACTGGGCGCTGCGCGGCATCATCCAGTGGAAGCCGAGCAGCGATTTCAAGGCCAAGCTGACGCTGCGCTATGCCAAGGCGGACCGCGAGCGGCAGGCGGGCCTCTATTCGCTCGAGCCGACCTGCCCCAATGCGCAGTTCCAGGGCGAGTTTCTCGGGCCCAATCAGGTCTGCTCCTACTGGGGCGTGACGGGCACGACCGGCAACGGCTATGCTAACCCGGCGATCACGCCGTCGCAGGGCGGCAATCCGTGGCGCACCGCGGGCACGGGCGATGCCTATGTCGACCGCGACGTTTTCGGCGCAACGCTGCGTCTGGATGCCAAGATCGGCGCGTTCGACGTGACGTCGATCACCGACTACCAGCACCTCAAGAAGTTCTACATCGAGCAGGGCAACAGCGTGCCCGAGTTCCCTTACGTGCCGCAGGGCATTCCCCGCTCGCCTGGGCCGTGCCCTGCGCCCGCGCAGAGCGTGACCTGCTATGAGAGCGGCACGGTGTTCTTCCAGCGCGCGCGCACCAACCAGGTGAGCCAGGAAATCCGGGCTGCCGCTACCTTCGGGCAGAACTACCTGACCATCGGCGGCTTCGGCATGATCATCGACGGCAAGTTTGCCGCCAAGTATGCTGTGCCCTTCATCCAGTACGACCCAGATGTGAACTTCACCCAGCGCACCGAGAGCTTCGCGTTCTTCGCGCAGGACGAATTCAAGATCAACGACCAGTGGAAGCTGATCGGCGGTATCCGTTACTGGCAGGACAAGAAGCGCGGCGTCTACAACGCGGTCGCGCCGACGGGGCCTTATGCGCTGTCGCTCTACTTCGGGCCGGATGACATCCGCTACAACGATACGACCGGCACGGTGACGCCGGGTTCGTGGAGCTTCAACAGCGGGGCGACCTCGGGCGTGACGACGACGCCTGGCGCGGCGAACCCGACGTTCCGTGGCGTGACCGCTCGCGCGGAAATCGACTACAAGCCGAACGAGGACACGCTGATTTACGCCAGCTACAACCGTGGTTCGAAATCGGGCGGGTTCACCTTCTCGACCGGCACGCCGTTCCCGACCCAGCTGATCGATGTGCTCAACAACATCCCCTATCAGCCGGAAACGCTCAATGCCTATGAAGTGGGCGTGAAGGCCAAGCTGCCGGGGAACACGCAGTTCAACCTTTCGGCGTTCTACTACGACTACAAGAACTACCAGGCCTTCGTGCAGGTCTTCGCGGCGCAGGTGGTTCGCAATCTGCCGGCCAAGATCAAGGGTATCGAGGCGGACATCACCAGCCGTCCGATCCCCGGCCTGACCTTGCAGCTTTCGGGCGCGGTGCAGGACAGCGAAGTGAAGAACGTGCTCCTGCCCGATGGCGTGACGGTGAAGACCAGCGACCTGCCGCAGGCGCCCAGCTTTGCCGGCAATGCGCTGGTGCGCTATGAGTTCGACACCGCAATCGGCCGCGCCTCGCTGCAGGCGGACGCGCTCTACACGAGCAAGTTCTGCTTCACCGTGATGTGCGCACCGGTGGAGCGCGAGGGCGCCTATGCCGTGGCGAATGTGCGGGTGGGCTTCACCCCGAAGGACAGCAACTTCGATCTGGCGTTCTTCGTGAACAACCTGTTCGAGCGCAGGTATCGCGTTTACGCCTTCGACGCCTCGACTTTCTGGGGCTATACGACGGGCGTCTATGCCAAGCCGCGCACCTGGGGTGTGAATGCGGTGTGGCACTTCGGGAAGTAAAGAGAAGGACGAAGAACCCCTCCGTCTCGCTTCGCGAGCCACCTCCCCATTTGGGCTTCGCCAAAATGGAGAGGGAAGAGAAGTCCTCTCCATTTTTCCCGCAGGGACAAATGGGGAGGTGGCCCGCCGCAGGCGGGTCGGAGGGGTTCTACCTTCAATTGGGAACAATGATGACCGACACCTTCCAGACCATCAATCCCGCCACCGGCGAAGTGCTCGCAACACTGCCCATCGCCGGGCAAGCCGAAGTCGACGCGGCCGTCGCAAAAGCTGCGGCGGCGCAGAAGGAATGGGCCAAGCGCACTGGCACCGAGCGCGGGCGCATCCTTCGCCGCGCGGCGGATATCCTGCGCGAGCGCAACGATGAGCTTGCCGCCATCGAGACGCGCGATACCGGCAAGCCGATCCAGGAAACGCTGGTGGTCGATGTCGTCTCGGGCATCGATTGCCTCGAGTTCTTTGCCGGCGTCGCCCCGACCATCGCGGGCGAGCATATCGATCTCGGGCCCAGCGCATTCGGCTATACCCGTCGCGAGCCGCTGGGCGTTTGCGCAGGCATCGGGGCGTGGAACTATCCGATCCAGATCGCCTGTTGGAAATCCGCGCCGGCACTCGCCTGCGGCAATGCGGTGATCTTCAAGCCTTCGGAACTGACGCCGCTCACTGCGATCGAGGTGGAGAAGATCTACCTCGAGGCGGGTCTGCCGGAAGGTCTGTTCCAGGTGCTCCACGGCTTCGGTCCGACCGGCGCGCTGCTCACCGAGCACCCCGGGATCGCCAAGATTTCGCTCACCGGCAGCGTGCCGACGGGCAAGAAGATCATGGCAGGCGCGGCTTCGACGCTCAAGAACGTGACACTGGAGCTGGGCGGCAAATCGCCGCTGATCATTTTCGCCGATGCCGACATCGAGAACGCGGTCTCGGGCGCGCATCTCGCAAATTTCTACTCGGCGGGCGAGGTCTGCTCGAACGGGACGCGGGTGTTCGTCGAGCGCAGCATTATGCCGCAGTTCCTTGAGAGCCTCAAGGCGCGCACCGAGCGGATCAAGCTGGGCGATCCGATGAACCCCGCCACGCAGATGGGTTCGCTGATTTCGGAAGCCCATCTGAACAAGGTCATGGGCTATATCGAGAAGGGCAAGGCGGAAGGCGCCGTAGTGCTGACCGGCGGCCACCGCGTGACCGAGGGCGTGCCTGCTGCCGGTTTTTACGTGGCGCCAACGGTGTTTACCGCATGCACCGACGACATGACGGTGGTGCGGGAAGAGATCTTCGGACCTGTGATGACGGTGCTGCCGTTCGACAGCGAAGAGGAAGTGATCGCGCGGGCAAACGATACGGAATTCGGGCTGGCGGCCGGCGTCTTCACCAACGACCTGACCCGCGCGCACCGCGTGATTGCGGCGCTGGATGCGGGATCGTGCTGGATCAACACTTTCAACATCTGCCCGGTCGAAATGCCGTTCGGCGGGTTCAAGCAGTCCGGCATCGGCTTTGAAAACAGCCGCGAGGCGATCCAGCACTTCACGCGCCTGAAGGGCGTCTATGTTGCGATGGAGCCGATCGATGCCCCTTACTGACGGGGATTTCGACTATGTGATCGTCGGCGCGGGCAGCGCCGGTTGCGTGCTGGCGGACCGGCTTTCGGCGGACGGCAAGCACAAGGTGCTGGTGCTGGAGTTCGGCGGGTCGGACCAGTCGATCTACATCCAGATGCCAAGCGCTCTTGCGATTCCGATGAACACCACGCGCTGGAACTGGCACTACGAAAGTGAGCCCGAGCCGGGGCTTGATGGCCGCGTGCTGCATACGCCGCGCGGCAAGGGGCTGGGCGGCTCGTCCTCGATCAACGGGCTTGTCTACATCCGCGGCAATCCATTGGATTTCGAGCGCTGGGAAGAGGAAGGCGCGCGGGGGTGGAACTACGCCTCGGTATTGCCCTACTTCAAGCGGGCCGAACGGCGCGACGAAGGCGGGAACGAGTATCGCGGCGGCGATGGCCCGCTCGATACGCGCTATGGCACGCTCGAGAACCCGCTCAATCAGGCCTGGCTCGATGCGGCACAGCAGGCAGGCTACAGCCTGACCGACGACGTCAACGGCTACCGGCAGGAAGGCTTCGGCCGGATGGACATGACCGTCCGCGATGGCGAGCGCTGCTCGGCGGCCAAGGCCTACCTGCGCCCGGCGATGCGGCGGCCGAACCTGACGGTGCTGCAGCATACGCTGGCGACGCGGGTGGTGATGGAGGGCAAGCGCGCGGTCGGGGTCGAGATCGAGCGCTATGGCAAGCGGTCGATCGTCAAGGCGAACCGCGAGGTCATTCTTGCCGGTGGCCCGATCAATTCGCCGCAGCTGCTGAAGCTTTCCGGCATCGGTCCGGCGGAAGAGCTGGCGCGGCACGGCATCAAGATCGTGGCTGACCGGCCCGGCGTCGGCGCCAATCTGCAGGACCACCTCGAGTTCTACTTCCAGATGGCATGCACCCAGCCGGTCACGCTCTACAAATATGCCAACATGTTCGGCAAAGGGCTGGTCGGTGCGCGCTGGCTGTTCCTGAAATCGGGCCTCGGGGCGACCAACCATTTTGAGACCTGCGGCTTCATCCGCAGCAAGGCGGGCATCCGCTATCCCGATATCCAGTATCATTTCTTCCCGATGGCGGTGAGCTACGACGGCAATTCGCTGGCGAGCGAGCACGGGTTTCAGGCCCATGTCGGCCCGATGCGTTCGAAGAGCCGGGGGACGGTGACCCTGCGCAGCGCCGATCCGGCGGACAAGCCGGTGATCCGCTTCAACTATATGACGCATCCCGACGATATCGAGGAAATGCGGGCCTGCGTGCGGCTGACGCGCGAGATCTTCCAGCAGCCGGCCTTCGCGCCGTGGCGGGGCCGCGAGATCCAGCCGGGTGCGGACGTGACCAGCGACGAGGCGATCGACGCCTTTATCCGCCAGAAGGTGGAAAGCGCCTATCACCCCTCCTGCACCTGCAAGATGGGCGCGGTGGATGATCCGATGGCAGTGGTCGATCCGGAGCTGCGCGTGATCGGCGTCGAGGGGCTGCGCGTGGTCGACAGCTCGGTCATGCCGTCCGTCACCACCGGCAACCTCAATGCACCGACGATCATGATCGGCGAAAAGGGCGCCGACCATATCCTCGGCAAGCCGCTGCTCGCGCCTTCGAATGCGCCTTACTACGTGGCCCCCGATTGGGAGACCAGCCAGCGATGACCGTAGCCGCGCTGGATGCCCTGGACGCGGAGGTCGAGAGCGGCCAATTGCACCGCTCGCTCGACTGGAAGGGCGCGTTCTGGGCTTCGAGCGGCGTTCCGGCGGGGGTGCTGCTGACCATCGGCGGGATCGCCACGATGATCGGCCAGCCAAGCTGGGTGATCTTCATCGCCTCGATCCTGATGGGGTTCCTGCAGAGCTTCGTCTACGCCGAGATCGCCGGGCTCTATCCGCACAAGTCGGGCGGCGCCTCGGTCTATGGCGCGGCGGCGTGGCTGCCCTATTCCAAATTCGTCGCGCCGATTTCGGTATGGTGCAACTGGCTGGCGTGGTCGCCGGTGCTGACACTCGGCACCAGTCTGGCGGCGGGCTATATCATGGCGAGCCTGTTTGCGCCGGATGCCGCGATCAACACCTGGCATGTGACGCTGCTCGATCTGGGCTTTATCCGCGAGAAGCTGACGCTGCGGATAAATGCCGTTTCGATCATCGGGACGGCGTTTCTGCTGCTGACGTTTGCCTTGCAGCATGGCGGTGCGGCGAAGGCGGCCAATGCGCAGAAAATCCTCGGCATTGCGTGCCTTGCGCCGCTGATCCTTGTCGGTTTCGTGCCGTTGTTGACGGGTGACCTGCCGACGCAAAACCTGTTTCCGCTGTTGCCGATGGTGCGCGATGCGGCGGGGCAGGTGCATTTCGGCACATGGGACGGCTATGGCCTGACCCTGATGGCCGCTGCGATGTTCGCTGCAGGCTGGTCGACCTACGGGTTCGAGACGGCGGTGTGCTATACCCGCGAGTTCAAGAACCCGGCGAAGGATACGCCGCGCGCGCTGATTGCCTCCGGTATTCTCTGCATCGTGATCTTTGCGCTGGTGCCGCTGGCGTTTCAGGCCTCGCTGGGGCTGGAGGCGATGATGGACCCGCGCATTGCCGATGGTTCGGGCGTTGCGCAGGCCTTGGCGAACATCGTGATCAAGGGATTGGGCGTGAGCGGCGGCGGCGCAGTAGTGGTCGCGAATATCTTCATCGCCACGCTGATCCTCTCGCTGCTGCTGATCGTGATGACCTCGATGATGGGCTCCTCGCGCACGCTCTATCAGGCGGCGGTGGATGGCTGGCTGCCGAAGTATCTGGGCCGGGTGAACAGCCACGGCGCGCCGACGGCGGCGATGTGGACCGACCTTGGCTTCAATCTGATCCTGATGCTCGCGTCAGACTACTTTGCGGTGCTGATGATCAGCAACGTCTGCTACATGGCGTTCAATTTCCTCAACCTGCAATCGGGCTGGATCCACCGCATGGACCGGCCGAACTGGGAACGCCCGTTCCGCTGCCCGACCTGGTTGCTGGCGCTGGGCGCGGTACTGGGTTTCGTCAACATGGCCTTCATGGGGGCAGGGGCGGACGTTTATGGCGCGGGGACGCTGCGCAATGGGCTGATCGGGGTGCTGCTGATCCTGCCGGTCTTTGCTTATCGCCACTATGTGCAGGACAAGGGCGTGTTTCCGGCGGCGATGTCTGAGGATTTCGCCGAAAGCCCGGCGGTGAAGCGCGCGGGGGTGCTGCCGTGGGCGGCGCTGGCGGGGGCTGCGGTGGTTGTGTTTGCGGCGCATTCGCTCGCGAAGCTGCCGGTGGCGGTGGGTTGATATCCTGTTTCTCGCAGAGACACAGAGGCAAAGAAGATCGCAGAGAGGAATGGTTTCGCAGCGAAGCTGCCCTTAACCTCACTGTGGTTGATGAGGTTGAGCCTCCGGCGGGATTTGCACATCCTCTTTGCGCTCTTCCGTCTCCTCTGCGTCTCTGCGAGAAACCTATTTCAACCTAATACCCAGCATTAGTCTTCGCGATGGCAGCAATGAGCGGTTCAGCCGCGCGCGCTTGGCTGGCATATCGGGTACCTGATATAGAAACGCGAAAGCCGAGGGCGAGATGAAGACGACAGCGCGGGTAGTGGTTATCGGCGGCGGTGTGGTGGGCGTCAGCACGCTTTATCACCTTGCCAAGCTGGGCTGGAGCGATTGCGTCCTGATCGAGCGCAAGGAGCTGACCTCGGGTTCCACGTGGCATGCGGCGGGCCTGCTGCCGCTGTTCAACCTCTCGTACTCGGTGGGCAAGCTGCACCAGTACTCGGTCGATCTCTACCCCTCGCTGGAGGCCGAGACCGAACTCAATGTCGGCTTCTCCAACGTCTCGAACATCCGCCTCGCCACCACGCGCGACCGGATGGACGAGTACAAGTATTATGCTGGCGTCGCGAAGACGATCGGCGTCGAGGTCAATTTCCTGAGCCCGGACGAAGTCAAGGCGATCTGGCCGCTGGCGGACATGACCGGCGTGATCGGCGCGATCCAGCATCCGGCGGATGGCTATATCCAGCCTGCCGACCTCACGCAGGCGCTCGCCAAGGGCGCCCGCCAGCGCGGCGCCACGATCTACCGCAACACGACCGTGACCGGCATTACCCAGAAGGCCAATGGCGAATGGGTGGTGACGACCGATCAGGGCGAGATCACCTGCGAGCACGTCGTCTCCGCCACCGGCAGCTTTGCGCGTCAAACGGGCGAGATGGTCGGGCTCGACATCCCGGTCGTGCCGGTCGAGCACCAGTACATCGTCACCGAACAGCACCCCGAGATCATGGCGCGGCGCAAGGCGGGTCTGCCGGAAATGGGCGTGCTGCGCGAGTCTGACGCGAGCTGGTACATGCGCGAGGAAGCCGGCGGGCTGCTGCTCGGGCCTTACGAAGTCGGCGCGCCCGCGTGCTACGTGAAGGGCCCGGCGGCGAACAGCGAATACGAGCTCTTCCCCGATGCGCTGGAGCGGCTGGAGCCCTATATCCTCTCGGCCATCGCGCGCGTGCCCGCGTTCGGCGAAGTCGGCGTCAAGAAGGTCTATAACGGCGCGATTGCCTATACGCCGGATGGTTCGCCTATTGTCGGCCCGGCGTGGGACAGGAAGAACTTCTGGCTCAACGAAGGCCACTCGTTCGGCATCACCGCGGCCGGCGGCGCAGGCTGGCAGCTTGCGCAGTGGATCGTCGAGGGCGAGCCGAGCATCGACATGATGGGCGTCGATCCGCGCCGCTTCGGCGACTATGCGGGCGAGGGCTACCTCATCGAGAAGAACGAGGAGGCCTATGCCAAGGTCTTCACCGTCCACTATCCGGACGAGGAGCGCGAAGCCGCGCGTCCGCTGCGCCGCACGCCCTGCTACGACCGGATGAAGGCGCTGGGCGCGGTGTTCGGCAGCGTGTTCGGTTGGGAGCGCCCCAACTGGTTCGCGCCGGAAGGCTACGAGCTGACCGAGTCCGATCTCGACCGGCCCGACGTGATCCTCAACCACAACCACCCCGATGTGCCGGGCGAGCCAATCCGCGAGAAGTGGTCGTTCCGCCGCTCGAACTACTTCGAGCATGTCGGCAACGAATGCCGCCACGTGACGAGCCACGTCGGCATTCAGGACATGTCGGCGTTCGCCAAGTGCCTGATTTCGGGTCCGGGTGCGGAGGACTGGCTCAATGGCCTGCTTTCCAACGTGGTACCGAAGAAGACTGGCCGCGTGACGCTTTCCTACCTGCTGACGGATGCTGGCGGCGTGCGCGCCGAGTTCACGGTCTACAAGAAGGGCCCGCAGCAGTATTACCTCGTCTCGGCAGGCGCGCTGGAGCGGCATGACCAGGACTATCTGCTCAAGGCCCTGCCGACCGACGGTTCGGTGCGCTTCGAGCGGCTGACGACGGCGATGGGCGTGCTGGTCGTGGCGGGTCCCAAGTCGCGCGTGGTGCTGCAGAAGCTGACCGGGAGCGATCTTTCGAACGAGGCGTTCCCGTGGCTCACCGGCCAGTCGGTCTCGCTGGGCTCGGCCAAGGTCGATCTGCTGCGCGTCAACTTCATTGGTGAGCTCGGCTTTGAGATCCACCACCCGATCGAGATGCAGAACTACATCTTCGACAAGATCATGGCGGCGGGATCGGAGTTCCAGATCAAGCCCTTCGGCATCCGCGCGATGACCGCGATGGCGATCGAGAAGAGCTACAAGCTCATCCCGCGCGAGCTTTCGATCGAATATGCCGCGCTTGAGAGCGGGCTGGACCGCTTCGTTAGCTTCAAGAAGCCCGCGTTCAAGGGCCGCGAGGGGCTGCTGGCGCGCAAGGAAGCGGGCCTCAAGTGGCAGTTCGTCACGCTCGAAGTCTTCGGCGTGACTGATGCCGATGCGCGCGGCTCGGAAGCGATCTTCCGCGACGGCGCGCTGGTTGGCCGCGCGACTTCGGGCGGCTATGGCTGGCGCTGCGGCAAGAGCCTCGCGTTGGCGATGGTCGCACCCGAGCACGCGGCTGTCGGCACCGAACTCGAAATCGTGATCCTGGGTGAGCCGCACCGCGCGGTCATCATCCCGGACTCGCCGTTCGACCCGGACAACAACGCATTGCGGAGCTGATCCCATGATGCACTTTGACGCGATTGCCGAAAGCCTGAAGGCGGACAAGCCCGGCTTCACCCTGCCGCAGAAGCTCTATGTGAGCGAGGAAGCCTACAAGTTCGATACCGAGGTCATGCTCAAGTCGGTGTGGCTCTATGCCTGCACGATTGCGCATGTGAAGAACCCGGGCGATCAGTTCCTGTTCGAACTCGGCGAAACATCGGTGATCGTGGTGCGCGACAAGCAGGGCGAGATCCGTGCTTTCCACAATACGTGCACCCACCGCGGCGCAAAGCTGTGCGAGAGCGCAGGCAAGGCGTCGCGTATCACCTGCCCGTATCACCAGTGGACCTTTGCGCTCGATGGCAAGCTGCTGGCCGCTCGCAACATGCCGGAAGGCTTCAATAAGGCGGACAACGGCCTGCGCCCCGTCGCGCTCGAAAACATCGGCGGCCTGATCTTCCTCTGCCTCTCGGACAATCCGCCGCCGATCGACCGGGTAAAGGCCGATATCGAGGAACAGATCGCGATCTTCGACATGACGAAGCTCAAGGTTGCGGTGCAGGATGACTTGATCGAGCCTGCCAACTGGAAGCTCGTGATGGAGAACAACCGCGAGTGCTATCACTGCGACGCGGGCCATCCGGAGTTGATGAAGTCGCTTTCGACGTACGGTTTCGGCAAGGGATTGCCCGAGGACGGCGAGGCCGACGTGGTCGACGATGCAGAATTCGATGCCATGCTCGAAGCGCAGCGCCAGCGTTGGCAGGACCTTGGCATCTATTACGATCTGGTCGAGTTTCCGGATGGCTGGTGGCACCGTGTGGCGCGGCTGCCGCTCGCCAACGGTGCGGTGTCGCAGACGCTGGATGGCAAGCCTGCCTCGAAGAAGCTGATCTGGCCGCACGGCGACAAGGAGCAGACCAGCCTTTCCGTGTGGACGCAGCCCAATTCGTGGCACCATTTCTGCTGCGACCACGTGGTGACGTTCTCGCTTACTCCGCTCGGCCCGGACAAGACTTTGCTGCGCACGACATGGCTCGTGCACGAAGATGCAGTTGAAGGAGTCGACTACGACCCCGAAAACCTTGTTGCGGTGTGGCGCGCGACCAATGCGCAGGACAGCCATTTCTCGGCGATCAACCATGCCGGCATCAAGGGCGATGGCTATCGCCCGGGCATGTATTCGGTCGAGGAGAAGCTGGTGGACGCGTTCAAGGCCTTTTACGTCGAGCGCAGCCGCGCTGCCTTGGGGATCGACTGACGATGAAGCGGTTTTCCGGTTTCAACCTGATCGGCGAGGCGTTTCGCAGCCATCAGGGCTGGCCCGAGCATTGGCCCGACAAGGCGCCCAAGGCGAGTTACGATGCGATCATCGTCGGAGCGGGCGGGCACGGCCTCGGCGCGGCGTACTACCTCGCCAAGAAGTACGGCATCACCAATGTCGCGGTGATCGAGAAGGGCTGGCTGGGCGGCGGGAACACCGGCCGCAACACCACGATCATCCGCTCGAACTACCTCTACGACGAGAGCGCGCATCTCTACGATCATGCGGTGAAGCTGTGGGACGGGCTGAGCCAGGAACTCAACTACAACATCATGTATTCGAAGCGCGGCGTGCTGATGCTCGCGCACAATGTGCATGATGTGCAGAGCTTCAA
>NZ_JAIEPN010000008.1 GCF_019748365.1 Novosphingobium sp. | reverse complement strand
CAGCACGCCGCCGCCCAGCGCGACGCGCTCGGGTGCCCCGGTCAACACGATGGTATGGACGAGCCGTGCAAGAACATGAACGAAGGGTTTCCATATCGGATGCAAGTCGTCCAGTGCCTCGCCAGCCTGCCCGGCCCGTGCAGCAAGCGCCGGTCCGGAAATCAATCCTTCCACGCAGGCCCCGTGGAATGGGCAGGTTCCCGGCGCAAGATCGTCCGGCAGACGGTCGACAAATATGTGGCCCATTTCACTGTGTGCACGGCCCGCCATGGCCCGCCCACCCACCACGAGCCCGACGCCGACGCCGGTACCAACCGTGACATAGGCATGATTCGCCATGCCCACTGCGCCGCCCCAGCGCCCTTCCGCCAGTGCCGCACCGTTGACGTCGCTGTCGAGCCCGACCGGCAGGCCATAGCGATCCCTCAGATGCGCGGCGAGGCCGAAGCCCTGCCAGCCCGGCTTGGGCGTCGCGAGGAAGGTGCCGAAATCTGCCGCCGCCCGGTCGGTGCGGATCGGCCCGAAAGCGCCAACGCCGATGGCCTTCACGCTGTGCGCAGCGACCCATTCATCGAGGATCGCGGCAAGATCGCCGACCGTCGCCTCTGCATCGCGCGTCGGCACCCGGCGCTGGTCGATCACCTCGCGCCCATGCGCCAGCGTGGCGACGCACTTGGTGCCGCCCAGTTCGAGCCCGGCGATCATTCCCCGCCCCCGGAAGCGCCCCAGGTCTGTTTGAAGTTGGGCCGCCCCTTGAGCGCCGGATCGAGCAGCCGTGCCAGCATATCCCGATGCAGCGGCGCCGCCGCTCGATAGCGCCCCATCACCTCGCTGATCTGCCCGATCACCCGCCGCACTTCGCCAAAGTCCGCCGCATCGGCGAGCGGATCGAGCGCTTCCGGCACGATCCCCATGCCCGCCGCCACAAAGAACCAGCTGATATCGGCAAACAGTTCGCGCCGCCGCGAAACGATGCGCCCGGTCCGGCGGAACAGATCGAGCTTCGCCGCCAGTGTATCGGGCAGCGCATTCGCCCGGATCTCGTCCCAGAACGGCTCGCCGTGCCGCCGGTTGGGCACATAATGCAGCAGCAGGAAATCGCGGATATGCGCATATTCGTCCGCCGCCTCGCGGTTGTAGGCAGCCGCCAGTGCAGGATCGCAGTGCCGGTCGGGGAAGTAGTCCAGCAGCCGGTTCAGAGCGGTGTGAATGAGATGAATGCTTGTCGATTCCAGCGGTTCCAGAAACCCGCTCGAAAGCCCGACGGCGAGGCAGTTCTTCACCCACATCGCCTTGCGGTGCCCGGCGGTGAAGCGCAGAAACCGCGGCTCGGCCAGCGGCTCGCCTTCCGCTGCGCCGCGCAGGGTCTCCGCCGCCTGCTCATCGCTGATGAACCGGCTCGAATAGACATAGCCGTTGCCCACCCGCGATTGCAGCGGGATGCGCCAGCGCCAGCCCGCCTCATGCGCGGCAGAAATGGTGTAAGGTGCGGGCGGCCCTACCGTCGCGGTCGGCATCGCGACAGCGCGGTCGCAGGGCAGCCATTTCGTCCAGTCCTCATAGCCGGCGTGAAGCGTCTCTTCGATCAGCAGCCCGCGAAAGCCGGAACAATCGATAAAGAAATCGGCTTCGATGCGCCGCCCGTCCTCCAGCCTGACGGCGGCAATCGCGCCATCCTGCGCCATCTCGCAGCCCGCGATCCGCGCGTCGACATGCTCCACCCCGCGCGCGGTCGCATGTCTGTGGAGGTATTGCGCCACCAGCCCGGCATCGAAGTGCAGCGCATAATTGAGCGCCCCGCCCGGATAGCTCCTGTCCGGCGGTGGAAACGCAAACTTGCCGTCCTCCGCCAGCGCAATCGCCGGGCACAGATCGGCCATGCTCTCGCCGTGCCCGGCAGCCTTGTTCTTCCACCAGTAGTGGTGAAACGGCCGCTGGTTGATCGTCACCCCCAGATTGCCGAACGGGTGCCAATAGGAATGGCCCCGCTCCAGCCAGTCGTCAAAGCGGATTGCGAGCTTGAAGGTCGCCTGGCAATGGCGAATGAAATCAATCTCATCGATCCCGTAGTTCGCCAGAAACTCGAAGACCGGCGGGATCGTCGCCTCGCCCACGCCCACGGTAGGCACATCGCTCGATTCGATCAGCGTGATCTTGCAGCCGGACGGCGCGAGCACCGCGCAAAGCAGCGCCGCCGCGGACCAGCCGGCGGTGCCGCCGCCAACGATCAGTATGGAACGCAAAGGTAGAGGGGTCATCATAGGTCCGGTCCGATGCTGGCGGTCATCCGCCCCCAAGACAAGGGCTCAGCCACGCGTTGGACAAGAAAGGGGGGAAGGCCCGCAAAGGCCCTCCCCCCAAGAGGCTCCGAGGGAGTGGAGCAGAGGATCAGAAGTTGAACTTAATGCCCGCGAAGATGCGGCGCGAGCCCGATTCATACCGGAACGGCAGTTCGGGGAACTGCAGGTAGGTCTCGGTGTTTTCCTTGTTGAGGTTGATGCCTTCGAGGAACACGTTGAAGTTCGGCGTCACCTGGTAGGAAATCTGCCCGTCGAGCTGGCCATAGGGCTTCTGGTAGATGCCCAGCGTGCGCGTCACGCCGCCATCGCCGAAGCCGAAGTTGCCGAGGTACGACTTCGAACGCCACGAGTACGAGGCACGCGCCGCGAACCCGTTCTTCTCGAAGTAGACCTGCCCGTTGAACGAGTGCTTCGAAACACCCGGCAGCGGCAGACCCGTCTCGAAGTCGTTGGCAAACTCGGTGCTTGTATCCGAGAACGTGTAGTTCGCGGTGAAGCCGAGGCCGAACGGGAAGGCATATTGCGCCGCCAGTTCGAAGCCCTTGACCCGGCCGCCATTGCCGTTGACCGGCTGCGAGACCGGCCCGATCCGTCCGCCGCCCTGGTCGTTCACGAAGACCGGCACGGTCTGCGTCACGACGAAGCTGTCGACTTCCTTCCAGAACACGCCCGCCGACAGCAGGCCCTGCCGGCCGAAGTAGTATTCGACGCCCAGATCGAACTGGTAGGCGCGGAACGGATCGAGCGTGGCGTTGCCGCGGCTGCCGCTGGTGAACAGGAACCGGTCGGTCGCCGCATCGCGGGTGAAGTCGGTCGCGAAGCCGCGGCCCAGATCGAACAGCGGCTGGCGTGAGGTCACGCGGGCAGCCGAAGCGCGCACCTTGATGTCCTGGTTGGCATCGATCACCACGTTCAGGCTCGGCAGGAAGTCGGTGTAGGACCGCTGGACACTCGTCGTGTCGAAGTCCTTGACCACGCCGTTCCAGCTGTCCGTGCCGAAGTAGGTCGGGTTCGCCGTACCCTGGTTCTGGTCGACCTTCAGCTGGGTGTTGACGATGCGCAGGCCCACGTTGACGTGGAAGCCGTCATCCTTGCCGCCGATATCGGCCATGACATAGCCGGTCTTGGTCTCTTCCTTCACGAAGAAGGTCTGCAGCGGATCCTCGAAGAAGCTGAACGGTGTGGAGGGATAGAGGTCCTGGATCCACTTCAGCGCGTTCACCATCTGCGCGCGGTTCTGGATCAGCGCCTTGCCGCCCGGAATGTTCGGGTTGACCAGCGTTTCCACGCGGCCCGCATTGCTGGTGAAGGTGTCATACGGCGTGATCAGCGCGGGCGAATTGCCAAAGCGGCTGCACCCGGCAAAGGCGGCCGGCTTGTTCGCTTCGGGCAGGTCGCAGATCTTGTAGCCGATCGCGCCGTCCTGGAAGTAGCCATAAGGCGTGTAGTTGTAGTTGAAGCCGGGCACGCGTTCGGCAGCGGGGATCTTCGTCGCATCAAGCTCGCCCTTGCCCGAATAGTCCGCCAGATAGCGGCCCGAGGTGAAGTCCACCGTGCGCTGGCCATAACGGAAGCCGGCGCTCACCGTGATCTTGCCCTTTTCCGAAGGATCGACATCCCAGGCAAAGTCGGTGCGGAGCGAGTGCCCCTTGATCTTCGAGCGGTCGCCGAAGGCCCAGTGCGACTTGAAGAAGCCATAGGCCGGATTGCTGAACAGGTCCTGCGGGCTGTTCTGCGCGATGCCGAAGCGCGGCAGGCTGCCGTTGCTGTAAGTGAAGTCGAACGTGGCGGGAGCCGCGCTGTTGAGCGCCACGCCGTTCTGCAGCGCCCCGCCGACCGCGCCCTGCCGCACCGTGTACTGCGTATAGCGCACGTCGTTGTTCGCCACGTCGCGGAAGAGCGAACCGTTCGAATAGGTGGCTTCAAGGTTGGCGCGGAAGTTCGAGCCGTTGTCGAACTTGGTCCCGAACTGCACGTTGTCCGAACGGATCGTGCTCACGTCGACCAGCGAGATCGCTTCGGCCGACTGGGCGCGGACAGTACCGCTGGTCAGCACGCCGTTGCTGTTGATCTGGTAGCCCGGCAGCAGGCCGAGCGATTCGCCCTGGCCGAACGGGAACTTCACCGAACCTTCGCGCGTGTCCACCTTGAGATCGGAGTGGAAGTAGTTGAGGTCGAGGCTCAGCGTGTCGGTCGGACGGAACGCAAGGCCCGCCGAAACGCCCCAGCGCGTGCGGTACTGGTCGCGGTCGGTGAAGTAGCGGTATTCCGGCGCATAGTAGTTGGTCGGCACTGTCGCCGTGTCGCGGCGCCCCGCACCGAACGCCCAGTTGCCGCGGTTTTCGCCGCCCAGAATGTCGAAGTGGGCGTTGGTCTTGCTGTAGCTGCCCGAGAGGATGATGCCGAACTTGTCGTTGAAGTTGTAGCTCGCAACCACCGCACCGGTCGGCTTCCAGCCATCGATGCCATTGGCCTTGTTGAGCCGCGCGTTGCCCGCGACGGTCAGGCCATTCTTGAGATCAAGCGGATTGCGCGTCTTGAGGTTGACGATACCGCCGAGGCCGCCTTCAAGCAGCGAGGCATTGGGCGACTTGTAGACTTCGACGCCGCCGATGAGTTCCGAAGGCACGCTTTCAAGGCTGTCGGTACGGGTGAAGTTGCCCTCGCCAACCTTGAACACTTCCTGGCCGGTCACGAACAGTTCGTTGTTCAGCACGGTGAGGTTCTGCTCGAGGCCGCGGATGCGCACCTTGGTGCCCTGGCCGTTTTCGCGGTCGATCTGGATGCCCGGCAGGCGCTGCAGCGATTCGGTGATGTTCTGATCGGGGAACTTGCCGATATCTTCGGCGCTCACCGATTCGAGAATGAGGTTGGAATTGCGCTTGGCATCCAGCGCGGCGGCCAGCGACTGGCGGAAGCCGGTGACGATGATCGGCGCGGCGCTTTCGTCGCTGGCGGCGGTATCGGCCTCAGCTGTCTGCTGCGGCGCCGTTTGCGCGGCAGCATTGCCGGCAACCAGCAGCGCCATGATCGACGCGGCGCCCATAAGCCCCTTCTTGGAAAGCACGGTCCTTGGACGTGCGAAACGATCAGACATGGTCTCTCCCCTTGCAAATTGAGCGGCAGCCCCCGCTTTGACCGGAGTGCTACCGCCTTTCTGGTGATCCGGCTTGCCGCGATGCGGATTGGGCCGAATGCGTGTGGCACGGTTGAAATACGATCACCTTGGCCGTATTGTCAACGTTGTCATTCAAATTATATTATCATCCTGCATTATTAGTGAGTCCCGACAAGGTCGTTCAGACCCGCGGAACGGAGAGGAAAGCCAAGGAATGAAGCGGATTTCGCACCTGAGCGGCACCATTGGCAGATTGGCCTGCGCGGCAGCTTTCGCCGCCAGTCTCACGCCGGCCGCACTCCTTGCCGCACCTACCGTAGGCGCGAACGACTCGGCTGCGAACGTTCACCCGGAGCAATGGCCGCGAATCGCCTGGCCCAAAGTCGTGACCGATGCGGACGAAGCCAGAATCGCCCAGCTTCTCAAGCAGATGGATATGGCCTGCAAGGTCGGCCAGGTCATCCAGGGCGATATCGCCAGCCTGACGCCGGAAGATGTCGCGCGCTACAATCTCGGCTCGGTGCTCAATGGCGGCAACTCCGGTCCTGGCGGCAACGACCTCGCCCCTGCGAAGGAATGGCTCCGCTACGCCGACCTGTTCCACGCTGCCTCGATGCGCGGCCGCCCGGGCTGCCCGGCGATCCCCGTGATCTGGGGCACCGACGCGGTCCACGGCCACAGCAACATTATCGGCGCGACTCTCTTCCCGCACAACGTCGGCCTCGGCGCGATGCGCGATCCCGATCTGATCGAGAGGATCGGCGCCGCCACTGCTGCCGAGATCCGCGTCACCGGGCAGGAATGGACCTTCGCCCCCACCGTCACCGTCCCTCAGGACTGGCGCTGGGGCCGTGCCTACGAAGGCTATTCGTCCGATCCCGCGCTCGTCGCCAGCTATGTCGGCCGCATGGTGCGCGGCCTGCAGGGCCCGCCCACAACCGACCGCGTGCTCGCAGGCCCCCGCGTGATCGCCAGCACCAAGCACTTCCTCGCCGATGGCGCGACGACCGACGGCCACGATCAGGGCGATGCGCAGATCGACGAGACCACGCTGCGCCTTGTCCATGGCGCCCCCTACCTGCCTGCGATCGAGAACGGGGTCGCCACCGTGATGACCAGCTTCTCGAGCTGGAACGGCGTCAAGATCGCCGGCAACAAGGGCCTCGTCACCGATGTGCTCAAGGACCGCCTCGGCTTCGGCGGCTTCGTCGTCACCGACTGGAACGCGCACGGCCAGATCGCCGGTTGCACCAACGCCAGCTGCCCGCAGGCGCTCCTCGCCGGGGTCGACATGTATATGGCGCCCGATAGCTGGAAGCCGCTCTTTGGCAGCCTCCTGAAGCAGGTGCAGGACGGCACCGTGCCGATGACCCGCCTCGATGATGCCGTCAGCCGGATCCTGCGGGTGAAGTTCCGCCTCGGCCTGTTCGAAATGGGCGCGCCGTCCACCCGGCCACTCGCGGGCCAATGGAACCTCCTCGGCAGTCCCGAACACCGCGCCGTTGCCCGCGAAGCCGTGCGCAAGTCGCTGGTGCTGCTCAAGAACACCGGCGTCCTGCCACTGAAGAAAGGCGCGCGCCTGCTTGTTGCGGGCGATGGGGCAAACGATGTCGCGCGGCAATCCGGCGGCTGGACGATCACCTGGCAGGGCACCGGCCTAACGCGCGACCAGTTCCCCGGCGCGACCACGCTGTGGGAGGGCCTCAAATCGGCCGCCGAAGCCTCCGGCGGCAGCGCACAGCTTGCACCCGATGGCCGGTTCAAGGACAAGCCCGATGCTGCGGTCGTCGTGTTCGGCGAAACGCCTTATGCCGAATTTCAGGGCGACATTCGCTCGCTGCAGCTGCGCAGCGATCTCACCGGCCCCCTCGCCACGATGAAGGCCCTGAAAGCGCAAGGGATACCCGTTGTCGCGGTCATGCTCACCGGGAGGCCCCTGTTCGTGAACCCCGAACTCAACGCCGCCGATGCCTTCGTCGTCGCGTGGCTGCCGGGCTCGGAAGGCGCAGGCGTCGCCGACGTGCTCTACGGCAAGGACGGGGCAGACTTCACCGGCCGCCTCCCCACGGCATGGCCGCGCACGGCAAGGCACGGCGACGACCCGCTCTACGCCTATGGCTACGGCCTATCGATGGCGCAGGGCGCCGAGCCGTGGACCGCCTTGCCGGAAGACCCCGGCGTCGCTGCCGAAGCCGTCCCCGGCGTCTTTCTCCAGCGTGGGCAGGCCCAGACCGGCTGGTCGCTCGTGCTGACCGACCCTTATGCGGCGCCCCATGTCGTCGGCCCGGTTCCGGCCTCGACACCCGGCGGCCGCATCACCATCACCGCGATCGACAAGGACGTGCAGGAAGGCGCGCGCCGCATCGTTGTCGGCAAGGGCCCCGAAGCCGCCACCATCGCGCTCGAATCCGCATCCCCGCGCGATCTCTCGCGTGAGACCAATGGCGATGTACTGCTGCTCGTGAACCTGAAGCTCGATGCAAGGCCCGGCGCACCCGTCACCCTCTCGGCACGCTGTGGCAACGGCCCTTGCGCCGCGCCGGTCGCCCTGCCCGAGCTCTCCGCACTCCCTATCGGTGAATGGAAAGTGCTCGCCGTCCCGCTCAAGTGCCTGCTTCCCGCCGGTTCGGCCAGCAATGCCGTCTCCAGCCCGCTCGTGCTGGCCACGCGCGGTCCGCTGTCGTTTAGCCTTGCCAGCGTGACGCTGGGTACGAAGGGCGATATCCTTGCCGGATGCAGGCCGGCCGCCAAATAATGAATCTATTATGCATTTTTATTTGACTATGGCGCACTGAACTGATTGCGTTGTCAGACATCCGGGCAATTTGGACCCGGATGCGGGGAGAGAGAAGAAAAATGCCCGGATTCCAACGCCGTCTGGCGCCGCTCCTCCTTGCCGCCAGCGCCCTTACCGCCGCACCGCTGCTGGCCGAGGTGCCGGATAACGGCGGGCCCTACAACGTCCGCATCCTCGAAGGCGGCCTCGGCATCGAACGCGAAGTGCCCGCTGCTGCCGCCAACGCCCCCTTCACCCTCTCGGCATGGGTCAAGCCGGACCGCATCCAGCCCGGCGAAGTCACGCTGATCCAGCAAGGCCGCGCTCTCGTCCTCAGCGATGGCCACCCCGCGCTCCGTATCGGCCAAAGCCTGCTCGCCGCCGCCACACCCCTCACCGCCGAACGCTGGACCCACCTCGCCGCCACGTTCGACGGCAAGACGGCGCGGCTCTTCATCGACGGCAAGCTCGCCGCCCAACAAGCAGCCACTATCCCGCCAACCGAACCCCGCATTGCCATAGCCCCGCCGCTCCCCGGCAAACCCCACTTCGCCGGTTCCCTCGCCGCCGCCACGCTGGACGACACCGTCCGCGATCCCGCCGCGCTCTTCGCCGCGCGACCGGACTTCGCGGCAGTCCAATTCCGCGAAGTCGGCGTCGGCTGGCCGTTCCAGCGCAAAGCCAATATCGGCCTCACCGAACAGCAGGACGCCTGGCTGCTTCCCCACAGCAACACAACGCCGAGCACCCCGCGCGCCGTCCCGGTCGCACCTCAGCCCGCGCTAGCCCCCACCGCCCCCGGCCAGTGGCAAGTGAACGGCTGGAAGCTGATCCCCGCGCCCGATCTCGCCGGACCTGATGGCGCCGCGCTATCCCGCCCCAGCGTGGACACTACCAAATGGCTCGCCGCCCGCGTTCCCGGCACCGTCCTCGCCACGATGGTCGACCGCGGCGTCTATCCGGACCCGTACTACGGCCTCAACAACCTCGCGATCCCCGAGAGCCTTGCCCGGCAGGACTACTGGTACCGCGCCACATTCACCGTCCCCGCCGAAGCCACCGGCAAGGCCCTCGCCCTGCGTTTCGACGGGATCAACTATGCCGCCGAGGTCTGGATCAACGGCACCCGCGCCGGCACCACGAAAGGCGCTTTCGCGCGCGGCCGCTTCCCCTTCACGCCGCAGGCCGGGGAGAATGTGGTTGCGGTCAAAGTCAGCCCCCCGCCGCACCCCGGCATCCCGCACGAACAATCGGTCAAGGGCGGCGTCGGCGAAAACGGCGGCCAGCTCGCCATCGATGGCCCCACCTTCGTCGCCACCGAGGGCTGGGACTGGATCCCCGGCATCCGCGATCGCAACACCGGCCTGTGGCAAGGCGTGGCGCTCGAAGCGACCGGCCCCGTCCGTCTCGGCGATCCGCATGTCGTGACCGACCTGCCCCTCCCCCGAACCGACAGCGCGGACATCACGATCACCGTTCCGCTCATCAACCCCGGCGCTGCGCCCGTCCCGCTCACGGTCACCGCGAAAATCGGCGAGACAACCCTCACCCGCACCGTCACCGCCGCCCCCGGCGAAACCGCTGTCAGCTTCTCACCGCAGACCGACCCCGCGCTCCACATCACAAATCCGCGCCTTTGGTGGCCCAATGGCTATGGCGACCCAGCGCTCTACACGCTCACCCTATCCGCCGCCGCATATGGCCAGCCATCCGACACCCGCGCCTTGCGCTTCGGCATCCGCGAGGTCAGCTACGAACTTTCGCTGTTCGACCACGCAGGCCGCCTCAACCGCGTCGAAGTCGATCCCACCGATGCAAAGCCCGGCGAACTGCCGCTGATCGACGTGCGCCATCAGGCCATCAAGCAGACCCCGCTCGGCTGGGCCCAAAGCCTGACGCCAGCGGGCGAAAGGTCCCCCGCCGTCCGCCCCGTCCCGCCATCCACCCAGCTCCCTCACCTCACCCTACGCGTCAACGGCGTGCGCATCGCCGCGCGCGGCGGCAGCTGGGGCATGGACGATGCGATGAAGCGCTTCGGCCGCGCCGAACTGGAACCGTATTTCCGCCTCGAGCGCGAAGCCCACATGAACGTCATCCGCAACTGGATGGGCAACAACACCGAGCCCGCGTTCTACGACCTTGCCGACGAGAACGGCATGATGATCCTCAATGATTTCTGGCAATCGACACAGGATTTCCAGATCGAGCCCGAGGACCCACAGCTCTTCCTCGCCAACGCGGCAGACACTATCGCGCGCTACCGCAATCACCCCTCGATTGTGGTCTGGTTCGGCCGAAACGAAGGCGTGCCCTACCCCGCGCTCAACGAAGGCCTCGATGCGCTGGTCACGAAGTTCGATGGCACGCGCTGGTACACCGGCTCCTCCAACGTCGTGAACCTGCAAGGGTCCGGCCCCTACAACTACCGGCCACCGGAAGGCTATTTCACCGATCTCGCCTCGGGCTTCTCGGTCGAGACCGGCACGCCCTCCCTCGCCACGCGCGAAGCGATCGAGGCCAGCGTGCCCGCCGCCGACCGCTGGCCGCTGGGCGATACGATGGCCTATCACGACTGGCACTTCAGCGGAAACGGCGACACGCGCACCTTCATGGATACGCTGGCCCAGATGTTCGGCCCCGCGACCAGCCTCGCCGATTTCGAGCGCAAGGCGCAGCTGATGAACCTCGAAACGCACAAGGCGATGATGGAGGGTTTCGTCGGTCACTTGTGGACCAAGAACTCTGGTCGCCTGTTCTGGATGACGCACCCCTCGTGGCCCTCCAACGCATGGCAGCTCTACAGCTCGGACTTGGACACCCACGCCGCCTACTACGGCGCACGTGCCGGGGCGGAACCGGTGCACATCCAGCTCAACCTGCCGGACAATGCGCTGATGGTGATCAACACCACGCGTGGCGATCTGCCGGGCCTCACCGCAAAGGTGCGCGTCACCGATCTTGCGGGCAGGATCCTGCTGCAGAAGGAGCAATCGCTCGCGGCGTCCGCCAACGCCGCAACTCCGGCTGGGACAGTCGATCTTGCCCCGCTGGTCGGCAAGGGCGGCATGGTCCTCGTCGCGCTCGATCTGGTGGATGCGAGAGGCGCCATCCTCAGCCGCAACCTCTACTGGCGCGGCCGCGATCCATCCGCCTACCGCGCGCTGAATGCCATGCCCGCCGCCACGATCAGCCTGAAGGCCGTTTCAGGCGCACCGCAAGGCGCCGATCGTCCGCTTGCCCTCACGCTCACCAATACCGGCAAGACCCCGGCACTGGCGATCAAGCTCACCGTGCTCGACAAGGCCGGTGCACGCGTACTGCCCGCCTATTTCGAGGACAACTACATCACGCTGATGCCGGGTGAGACTCGCATGGTGACAGTCCGCGTCCCCGCCAGCGCCAAGCCCGCCAGCATTGCAATCCGCGGCTGGAACACGCCGGAAAACAGGGTGAAAGTCGCACCGTAAAGGCCGACCTCACCCCACCCTCGTCGTTCCCGCGAAGGCGGGAATCCAGAGCGGCTAACGCAGCGCTTTCGGCTCTGGATTCCCGCCTACGCGGGAATGACGACGGAGGTTATAGGACGCCGTCACCCCTGCTTGACTCGGGGTCCCGCTTCAATCCGCGCCGCCTCTCAAGCCTTCGCCTGATCCCTGATCGGCAGGTTGCGCACCCGCTTGCCCGTCAGCGCGAACAGCGCATTCGCCAGTGCCGGCGTCGCGGGCGGCAGGCCCGGCTCGCCGATCCCGCCCATTTCCGCGCCGCTGTTGATGAAATGCACATCGACCGTCGGCGCATTCGCCAGCTTCAGCACTTCATAATCGCTGAAGTTGCTCTGCTGCACCGCGCCTTTGTCGAGCGTGATCGCCTCGCCGATGCCGGAGGAAAGCCCCATGACGAGTCCGCCAAGGATCTGCCCTTCGGCTGCGGTCGGGTTCACCACCGTGCCGCAATCGACCACCGCCCAAGCCTTGTGGACCTTAGGCGTGCCGTCCTCGGCGAGCGAAGCCTCGATCACCTGTCCAACGATGGTGTTGAAGCATTCCACTACCGCCACGCCGCGCGCGCGGCCCGGCTCGAGCGGCGAGCCCCAGCCGCTGCGCTTCGCCACTTGCTCCAGCACCGTGCGGTGCCGCCCGGGCTTGAGGTGCTTGAGGCGGAACTCCACCGGATCGGCCCCGGCCAGATGGGCAAGCTCGTCCATGAAGCTTTCGGTCGTGAAACCATGCTGCGTCGCATTGACCGAGCGCCACGCGCCCACCGTCTGGTTGGAAACCTGCTTAAAGTGCCGCCGCGCCACGGCGGGCACATCATAGAAGAACGGCACTTCGCGCAGGCCATCTTCCGGCTGCGCGAAATCGTTGCGCCACGCGGTGATCTTGCCGTCCGGCCCCAGCGCCGCGGTCAACTTGGCCGAGCTTTGCGGACGGTATGCACCCTGCGAGACTTCCTCCTCGCGCGACCAGATCAGCTTGACCGGATAGGGCACCTGCATGGCCACCCGCGCCACCTGATCGACGATCTCCATGTACATGGGCAGGCGGCGGCCGAAGCTGCCGCCGATCAGCATGGGATGGAACGTCACCTTGTCGGCGGAGAGCCCCGCCGCCGTTGCCGCGGCCGCCTTGGCGCCAAGCGGGTCCTGCATGCCGCCCCACACGTCGAGGTGCCCGTCCTTGTAGTGCGCGGTCAGCGCAAAGGGTTCCATCATCGCGTGGTGGAGGAAGGGCATCCTGTAGTCGGCGTCGAGCAACTTCACGCCGCCAGCCTTGAGCGCGGCATCGACATCGCCTTCGCCCACGGTCTTGTCCGGCTTGCCTTCGCTGCGCAGCTTGTCCTGCTCAGCAAAGATCGTCGCCGTGGTCATCAGGCCATGCCCGCCATCCGTAAACTTCGGCGCCAGCGCGCGCGCGCCCTTCAGCGCCTGCCAATAGCCCTTGGCGACCACAACGACGGCGCTTTCAAGGTTGATCACCTTCTCGACACCGGTAATCGCCAGCGCGGGCTTGGGATCGACAGACTCGAGCTTGCCGCCGCGCACCGGCGCCGCGATCACGGTCGCCACGCGCATGCCGGGCTTGATCACATCCATGCCGTATTGCGCAGTGCCGTTGACCTTGGCGGGAATGTCGAAGCGGGGAACTGACTTCCCCATATGCTTGAAGTCCTTGGGGTCTTTCAGCGCGACTTTGGTCGAGAGGCTGCGCGTTGCCGCCTCGGCCGCCAGTTCGCCATAGCGCAGCGACTTGCCGCTCTTGGCATGGACCACCTTGCCGTCCGAAGTCGTAAGCTCGCCCGCCGGCACGCCCATGCGCCCCGCCGCCGTCTCGATCAGCGCCTGACGCGTACCCGCGCCCAGCACACGAAGCCCCTGCTGCCCGGTAAAGCGCAGCGCCGAGGAGCCGCCGGTGATCTGCAGGTTGAGCTGCCGCGCGACCATGCCCAGCAGCGACATCGGCATCGCGCCGATAATGCCGGGATAGCCGCTCATCTCGGAAAGGAAGCCCTTGCCCAGCACCACATTGGCAAAAGCCGATTCCGCCGGTGCCGAGACGACCGAAAGCTTGCTCCAGTCGGCATCCAGCTCTTCGGCCAGCATCTGCGCAAGGCCGGTGTTGGAACCCTGCCCGATATCGGTGTGCGGCGAATAGATGGTGACAGTGTCATCCTCGCCGATGCGCAGCCAGGTGCCGAAATTGTGTCCGCCCTTGCCATCGGTCAGCTTGGCCGCCTGCGACTTGGCCGAGCTGTCGCCATACTGGACCGCGAAGATGCCGCCGCCGACCAGTGCCGCGCCGCCAATCAGGAATGTTCTGCGGATCATGCCCATGTGCTTGCTCCTCAGGCCGGGTTGGCGGGGGTGGTGGCGGGCGCAGCGGGAGCTGCGGCGGGCGCGGCAGCCGTGCCGGCCACATCGTGGATCGCCGCGCGGATGCGGGGATAGGTCCCGCAGCGGCAGATATTGGTCATCGCCGCGTCGATATCGGCATCGGTGGGCTTGGGTGTCTTGGCCAGCAACGCCGCCGCTGCCATGATCTGGCCCGACTGGCAATAGCCGCACTGCGGCACCTGATGCGCGATCCACGCCTGCTGCAAGGCTGTCAGGGTCCCGTCCGGACCGCCGAGTCCCTCGATCGTGGTGATTGACTTGCCGGCCACATCGCTCACCGGCACGCTGCACGAGCGCGTAACCTCGCCGTCGATATGCACGCTGCACGCACCGCAGGCGGCGATCCCGCAGCCGAACTTGGTGCCGGTCATCCCCAGCTCCTCACGAATCGCCCAGAGCAAGGGCGTATCCGGCTCGACCGCAAAGCTGACCGGCTTTCCGTTAACCTTTGCCTCGATAGCCACGCTTTACACTCCCCTTGCAGCGACGCATCGTCTGCCTGTCGCAATCGGTCCCTTTTAGCAACGGATTTTCCGCTGCGCCACTGGCAAGACTGGTCTTGCCCAAGTGAACCGTAATTACGCCATTTCCTTTGGGCCGCGTCGCTGCACCGCAGCAACAGTTGCGCTATAACCGCCATACCCATACTTAGGTTAAGTGCGCCGAATCATCCTGATCCCCCTCTTCGCAACTGCGGCACTGGCCGCTTGCTCCCCTTCAAAGCCTCCACCGCCGCCAAAGCCGCATGTCTCCGCCGCACTGCCGCTCAAGCGTCAGGTCGTGGACTGGGATGACTACGTTGGCCGGTTCGAGGCGGTTCAGGATGTGGAGATTCGTCCGCGCATTTCCGGCACCGTCGAAAGCGTGAATTTCCGCGAAGGCGTAGAGGTGGCGAAGGGCCAGGTGCTCTTCACCATCGATCCGCGCCCCTATCGCGCCGCCGCGCAGCAGGCCCGCGCCGATCTCGTCAAGGCGCAGGCGCTTGTCACCAATGCCCGCACCGAACTCACCCGCGCGCAAAAGCTCGTCGATGCGCAGGCCATCAGCCGCGAGGAGTTCGAGACCAAGGAAGCGAACCTGCGCAGCGCCGTCGCCGCCGCCGGCGCCGCCCGTGCCAACTTCGAAGCAAAGTCGCTCGATCTGTCCTTCACCACGATCCGCTCGCCCATCAGCGGCCGGATCTCGGACAAGCGCGTTTCGATCGGCACTTACGTAGCGGCTGGCCAGACGGTGCTGACCCGTGTCGTTACCGTCAATCCGATCCGCTTCGCCTTCGAGGGCGCGGAAACCTTCTACCTCAAATATGTGCGCCAGGCGCAGACCGGCGAGCGCGAGTCCTCGCGCTATGCGCCCAATCCGGTCGACATCAAGCTGGCGGACGAGACCAGCTACCGCTGGCACGGCCTGATGAAATTCGTCGACAATGCGATCGACCGCAACTCCGGCACGATCCGCGCCTTTGCCGAAGTCGACAATCCCACCGGCTTCCTCGTCCCCGGCATGTTCGGCCGTGCCCGCCTGCTCGGCTCGGGCACCTACAGCGCGCTGCTCGTGCCCGATGAAGCCATCGTCACCGACCAGACCCGCCGCTTCGTCTACGTGATCGACAAGGACGGCAAGAGCCTGCAGCGCAATGTCGAGACGGGCCCGCTCGTCGAAGGCCTGCGCGTGATCAAGACCGGCCTCGCGCCGACCGAGAAGGTCATTCTCGATGGCCTTGCGCGGCTGCAGCCGGGCATGGCCGTCGATGCCAAGGTTATCCCGCTGAAGCCCCGCGCCGCTGCGGATTCGCCCGCTTCCACCGCGATCAAGGCGCCCGCTGCGGCAGAAGCCACGGCCCAGTAATGCGCTTGCCGCATTTCTTCATCGACCGTCCGATCTTCGCGGCGGTGCTGTCGATCCTGATCGTCATCATCGGGGCGATTGCCTATCCCTCGCTGCCCGTCGGCCAGTATCCGGAAATCGCCCCGCCCACCGTGGTCGTCTCGGCAAACTACCCGGGCGCGACTGCGGAAACGCTGGCCGAAACCATCGCCGCCCCGCTCGAGGAATCGATCAACGGCGTCGAGAACATGATCTACATGCAGTCGTCCTCCACGGGCGACGGCAATGTCTCGATCACCGTCACCTTCAAGGCCGGCACCAACGTCGATCAGGCGCAGGTGCTGGTGCAGAACCGCGTCGCCACCGCAGAGCCGCGCCTGCCCGAGGAAGTGCGCCAGATCGGCGTCACGGTGCGCAAGAACTCACCTGACCTGCTCATGGTCATCAACCTCTACTCGCCGGACAAGTCGCTGTCGCACCAGTATGTCGCCAACTATGCGACCTTGCAGGTGCTCGACCGGCTGAGCCGCATTCCCGGTGTCGGCGGCGTGCGCATCATCGGCGCGCGCGATTACAACATGCGTGTGTGGATCGATCCCGATGCCGCCGCCAGCCGCAACCTCACGGTCGACGAGATCACGTCGGCGATCCGCGCGCAGAACGCGCAAGTCGCGGCGGGCTCGGTCGGCCAGCCGCCGTTCAACCAGGGCGGCACCGCGTTCCAGCTCGGTATCCAGACCCAGGGACGTCTGACCTCGCCGGACGAGTTCGGCCAGATCATCATCAAGCGCGACGAGGAAGGCCGTCTCACCCGCCTGCGCGATATCGCCCGCATCGAACTCGGCGCGCAGGACTACGGCACCAACGCCTATCGCGACACGTATCCCTCGATCGGCATCGGCGTCTCGCAGCTTCCCGGCTCGAACGCGCTGAAAACGGCGGCGGCGGTCGATGCAGAAATGGAGGCGCTCTCCAAGACCTTCCCGCCCGGGCTGATCTATTCGGTGCCGTTCCACCCCACCGAATACATCCGCGCCTCGATCGAAGCGGTGCAGGAAACCCTGCTCGAGGCGATCGTGCTCGTCGCGCTGGTCGTGCTGGTGTTCCTGCAAAGCTGGCGCGCCTCGATCATCCCGATCATCGCGATCCCGGTCAGCCTTGTCGGCAGCTTCGCGGCGATGGCGGCCTTCGGTTTCAGCCTCAACAATCTCTCGCTGTTCGGCCTCGTGCTCGCCATCGGCATCGTCGTGGACGACGCCATCGTGGTGGTCGAAAACATCGAGCGCCTGATGGAAGAGGGCCTTTCCCCGCGCGAGGCCGCGCACAAGACGATGGACGAGGTCTCCGGCGCGCTCATCGCCATCGCACTGGTGCTGTGCGGGGTGTTCATCCCCACGGCCTTCATCCCGGGCATTTCCGGCGCGTTCTACAAGCAGTTCGCGCTCACCATCGTCAGTGCCACCGCGATTTCCGCCTTCGTTTCGCTCACGCTCTCGCCCGCACTCGCCGCGCTGATCCTCAAGCCCAGGAGCCATGCCGAAACCGCACCGCCAGCCGGCTGGCGCGGTGTGCCGGTGCGCTTGACCCGTGGTTTCAACGCCGGTTTCGAGCGCCTGTCGGAGCGCTACGGCCGCCTCACCGCGCGCCTCGTGCGCTCGCTGGGCATGATCGGCGTGGCCTATGTCCTGCTCCTCGCGGTTGCCGGATGGCGCTTCTATGAAACCCCCACCGGCTTCATCCCCGCGCAGGACCAGAGCTACCTGATCGGCGTTGTTCAGCTGCCGCCGGGCGCCTCGCTCCAGCGCACCGACGAGATTGTCCAGCAGGCCGCCGCGATCGCCCGCCAGAACCCGGCGGTAAAGACCACCATCGCCTTCGCCGGTTTCGACGGTGCGACTTTCACCACCGCGCCGAACGCAGGCGCGATCTTCATCACGCTCAAGGATTTCGATAACCGCACCGCCTCATCCGACCAGGTCGCGATGGAGCTTCGCAAGGCCGAAGCCGCGATCACCGCTGGCAACGTGCTGATCGTCCCGCCCCCGCCCGTTCGCGGCATCGGCACTGGCGGCGGTTTCAAGATGATGATCGAGGACCGCTCGGGTGCGGGCTATGCCGCGCTTGAAGGCACCGCGTTCAAGATGATGATGGCCGCCAATCAGGAACCCGGCCTGAACTCGGTCTTCACCACCTTCAATACCAAGACGCCGCGCCTCAAGGCAGACATCGACCGCGAGCGGGCGGAGCAGATCGGCGTGCCGGTGGAGCGCGTGTTCTCCACGCTCGGGACCTATCTCGGCAGCACCTATGTCAACGACTTCAACTTCCTTGGCCGCACCTTCCGCGTGACGGCAGAGGCGGATGCGCCCTACCGCGACGATATCGGCGACATCCTTCGCCTGAAGACCCGCTCGGCCTCGGGCACGATGGTCCCGCTCGCCGCAGTGATGACGCTCAAGAACGACAGCGGCCCCTACCGCGTCGTGCGCTTCAATCTCTATCCGGCCGCAGAGCTGCAGGGCGATACCACCCGCGGCTTCTCGTCCGGCCAGTCGCTTGTCACCATGGACAGGCTCGCCAAGGCCAATCTGCCGGCCGGGTTCACCTATGAGTGGACCGAACTTGCCTTCCAGCAGCAGCAGGCCGGCAACACCGGCAGCCTCGTCTTCGGCCTTGCAGTGATCTTCGTGTTCCTACTCCTGGCCGCCCAGTACGAAAGCCTCGTCCTGCCCTTGGCGGTGATCCTGATCGTGCCGATGTGCCTGCTCGCCGCCATCGTCGGTGTCGATCTGATGGGCCGCGACAACAACATCCTGACGCAGATCGGCCTTGTCGTGCTGATCGGCCTTGCCGCCAAGAACGCCATCCTCATCGTCGAGTTCGCGCGGCAGGGCGAGGATGAAGGGCTCGAGCCGCGCGCCGCCGCCGAACGCGCCGCGCACCAGCGCCTGCGGCCGATCCTGATGACCTCGATCGCCTTCATCCTCGGCACCCTGCCGCTCGTCATCGCCACGGGTCCGGGCGCGGAGATGCGGCAGGCACTGGGCATCGCGGTGTTCTTCGGGATGATCGGGGTGACCTGCTTCGGTCTCCTTTTCACGCCTTCGTTCTACATCATCAGTCGCAATCTCGGCGAACGCGTCGGCCACTGGCTCCGCCGCAAGCCAAAGGCCGTCCCGGCGGCGGAGAGCGAGGCATGAAGCGTCTCGCCGCCCTCCTTCCCGCGCTGATCCTCTCCGCTTGCGCCGTGGGTCCCGATTACAAGCGCCCCGCCGCCTTGCCGCCCGAACAGGTGCGCCTGACCGAAGCGCTGGAGAACGGCGCGGTTGTGCCCTCGCCACTGCCGGAGAGGTGGTGGCAGCTGTTCAAGGATCCGGAGCTCGAACGGCTCGTCACGCAAGCGCTGGCCAAAAACACCGATCTGCGCGTCGCTGCCGCCAACCTGCAGCGCGCGCGCGCCGTGCTGTCCGAAGCGGGTGCCGCGCGCCTGCCCACTTCGAACGTGAGCGCGCAGTTCACCAGCAGCCAGCAGGTCATCCCGGCTCTGAGCCGCACGGTTACCAACGACTTCTTCTCGGTCGGGTTCGACGCCTCCTATGAGATCGATCTGTTCGGCGGCGTCAGCCGTTCCATCGAAGCCGCGCGCGCCGATGCCGCCTCCGCACAGGCTGCCGTCGATGCCGCCCGCGTCTCGGTCGCCGCTGAAACCGCGCGTGCCTATGCCTCGGCCTGCGGCTTTGGCGAACAGGCCGATGTCGCGCGCGAAACCGCGGAACTGCAGGCAAAGACGCTTGATCTCACCCAGCGCCGCCTGGCTGCCGGACGCGGCACGCAGGCCGAAGTCGATCAGGCAACCGTCCTTGTCGAACAGGCCCGCGCGCAGATTCCCGTGTTCGAGGCCGAACGCCGCTCCGCGCTTTATGCCCTGGCCGTGCTGACGGGCGATGCTCCTGCCGCGATCCTCGACAGTGCGGCAGCCAGATGCCGCAGCGTTCCGATGGCCGGCGAGCCGCTCCCTGTCGGCGATGG
Organism: Novosphingobium sp.; assembly: GCF_019748365.1. Classification (GTDB taxonomy): domain Bacteria; phylum Pseudomonadota; class Alphaproteobacteria; order Sphingomonadales; family Sphingomonadaceae; genus Novosphingobium. The sequence continues at coordinate 28,280 of NZ_JAIEPN010000008.1, read as the reverse complement.
TCAGGCGCTGCTGGCCCGCCGCCCCGATGTGCGCCAGGCTGAACGCGCGCTTGCCGCCGATACGGCGCGGATCGGCGTCGCGACCGCGGAACTCTATCCCAAGATCTCGCTGCTCGGCAGCACCTCGCTCGGCGCTACGCAGTTCAGCAATCTCGGCTCGGCACAGTCGGTGGGCTATTCGGTCGGGCCGCTCATCAAGTGGAACTTCCCGTTCAGCGGCGCGGCCCGGGCCCGCATCCGCGAGAGCAAGGCCGTGGCGGAAGGCTCGCTCGCCCGCTTCGATGGCGCCGTGCTGAATGCGCTCAAGGAAGCCGAGCAGTCCCTCGCCCGCGCCGGAGGTGCTGCTGAACGCGAAGCCGCTCTGCGCCGCGCGATGAGCGCCAGCACCGACGCCGCCCGCCTCTCGCGCACCCGCTTCGATTTCGGGGCAGACAGCTTCCTCCAGCTGCTTGATGCCGAACGCCAGCGCGCCCAGACCCGCGCCGCGCTTGCCCAAGCGGAGGCTGACCGCGCCGATGCGCAAATCAGCGTGTTCAAGGCGCTCGGTGGGGGCTGGGAAGCGGCAAAGCCCTAGAGCGCCGCGGCCAACCGCTCTGGACCCCCGCCCTACGCGGGGGTGACGAGGGACGGTGGAGGAAGCTTCGTCATTCCCGCGAAGGCGGGAATCCAGAGCCCCACGCACAAGCGCCCGCCGGCAAGAAGCTCAGCCCAACTCCCGCTCCAGCATCCGCCGTGCCGAGCGCTGCACGTGTTCGGCGATCACGCGAAACGCCGCTTCCATGCTCGTTCCCCGCCGCCACGCCAGCGCAACCGAGCGGTGCGCCTTCCAACCCTCGACATCGACAACGTTCAGCCCGGAAAGCCCGCCCACATCGCTTTGCAGATAGAGCCGCGGCAACACGGTGAGGCCTAGACCCGAGGCCGCCATCATGTGCAGGCTGTCAAGACTCGTGCCCTCGTAATCCGGGCTCAGCGCCATGCCGTACGCTTCGGCAATCAGCTGCGTCTCGCGGTGCAGGTGGTGCCGCGTATCGAGCGAGAGCAGCACCTGCCCCGCCAGCGCTCCGGGCGCCACCGGCCCTTGCGCAAAGGGACTGTCCACCGCTGCCACCAGATCGAGTGGTTCACGGAACAAAGGCTCGATCTCGAGGTCATCGCCCCGGATCGGCAGCGGCCCGAGCATGACGTCAAGCTCCCCGCGCGAGACTTGCAGCGCCTGCTCGTCGGGAATGCCTTCGCGCACATAGAGCCTGAGGCCCGGTGCCGCCCGGTGCAGATCGGCGATGATCGGTGAAAGCAGATAGGGCCCCAGCGTCGGGGTCGTCCCCATTCGCAGCGTGCCCGTAAGGCCCGTTGCGGCACTGCGCGCCAGTTCCTCGATGCCGCGCACTTCGCCCAGAATGCCCCGCGCCTTGGAAACGATGCTCCGCCCGATCGGGGTGAGAATCGCCCCCGTGGTCGAACGCTCCAGCAGCCGCACGCCCAGCCGCTCTTCCAGCGCCTTGACCTGCTGGCTGAGTGCAGGCTGCGAGACATGGCTGATCCGCGCCGCCTCGGCAAAGGATCCCGTGTCAGCTAACGTGACGAGGTATTGCAGCTGGCGGATCGTTGGCATCCGAGGATATAATCACAGCCTATAGCCGTCAGACAAGAGTTGTAATTGGCGCTGCGCTGCACAATGTCCTAGAGGGACCATACCGGTTTCGGACATCAGAGCTCTCAGGGAATTTCATGGCTGCACCAACGCGGGTCGAACTGCGCGATGCAATACGCTGGCTGGCCGAGATCATCGGCCCGGACGCCGGCTATCTGCGCCTGGCAGCGGTGTACGGCATAGCCATCGGGCTGCTGTCACTCGCCACCCCCATTTCCGTCCAGCTGCTTATCAACAGCGTCGCCTATACTGCGCTGCCCGCCCAGCTATGGACGCTGGCGGGCCTTCTCTTCACACTGCTTTTCGTCGTGGCAATGCTCTCGGCGCTCCGGGTCTATGTAATGAACCTGTTCGAGCGCCGCCTCTTCGCCCGCATCGTGGCCGAGATCACGATACGCGCGGTTCACGCGCGCGATCCGTTCTTCGGCGATGCGCGGCGGGCGGACCTGTTCAACCGCTTCTTCGACCTTACCGTCGTGCAGAAAGCGGTGCCGAGCCTCCTCATCGGCGGTTTCACCATCGTGCTGCAGTCTGCGGTCGGCCTCGTCGTCACCAGCTTCTACCACCCGTTTTTCCTCGCGTTCAACGTGGTGCTGCTGCTTGCACTCCTCGTGATCTGGCTGCTCTGGTCGCGCGGTTCGATGACCAGCGCGGTTGCCTTGAGCCATGCCAAGCACGATACCGCGCGCTGGCTTGAAAGCGTCGGCAGTTCCAACGGCTTCTACAAGTCGAGCCGCCATGTCGGCTTCGCGATGAGCCGTTCCGAGGCGATGACCGCGAACTACATCGCCAAGCACAAGGGCTATTTCCGCTACAGCTTCGCGCAGACGCTGGCGTTCTTCACGCTCTACGCCACCGCGTCGGCGGCGCTTCTCGCGCTCGGCGGCAATCTGATCCTTGCGGGCGAGCTTACCATCGGCCAGCTCGTCGGCGCAGAACTTATCCTTTCCGGGGTGTTCTATGGTGTCAGCCAGCTCGGCTGGTACCTCGATTCCTTCTACGATCTCGTCGCGAGCTGCGAGGAACTCTCGCTGCTCTATGGCATCGCCCAGGAAAAGCTGCCGATGCCCAGCACCCAGGGCCCGCGCGATGGCGCCATTTCGCTGCGCGACGTCAAGCTTGGCGAAACGCACCTCAACTTCTCGCTCACTGCCGGCGAACGCCTCGTGACAGTGCCCGAACCGGGTGTGGAGCGCACCCTTTCGATGCTGCTGAAGCGCCACGTCGCGCCCGAGCACGGCCTTGTCACCGTGGGCGGTTCGGATCTCGGCGGGCTCAACATGTACCTGCTGCGCTCCGAGATCATCGTGCTTGATCGCCCGACGATCGTCGAAGTCACCATCCGCGAGTACCTCAATCTCGCGATTTCCGATGCAACGGCGGAAAGCATCCTCGATGCGGTCGAGGCCGTCGGCCTCAGCGAGCGCATCGCCAGCCTGCCCGAAGGGCTAGATACCCCGCTTGCCTCCTCGGGCTGGCCGCTGACCGTGGGCGAAGTCATGGAACTGAAGCTCGCCAACGCGCTGCTTGCCTGCCCCAAGATGCTCGTGCTCGCGCCCGTGTTCGATGTCATGCCGCCGGCGCAGCTGTTCGGCGTGCTCGAACGGCTCAAGGCTGCCGGCACCACCGTGCTCATGTGCACCGCCCGGCCCGGTTCCTTCGCGCTCGATGGCTGGCTCTGGCTGGGCAAGCAGGAACAGATCCGCTTTGCCTCCGCCGCCGAACTGCAGGCCCATGTAAAGGATCGGGAGGCTGCACGTGCCGTATCGTCTTGAGCACATCGAGAATTTCCCCACGCTCGCGAGCATGAAGGCGCCGCGCGTGGTGGTCATCACCGCGTGGATGGTCGCGCTGGCAATCACCGCCGCCGCGCTGGTCATGGCGTTCGTGCCCTGGGTGCAGACGGCCAACGGCGATGGTCTCGTCGTCGCGCTCAATCCGGACGACCGCGCGGCGGATGTCTCCTCGCTCGTTTCGGGGCGGATCACCGAGTGGTACGTCAAGGACGGTGAGCAGGTCGTCGCTGGCCAACCGATCGCCCGCGTGGTCGATCTCGATCCCGATTACCTCACCCGCCTCGCCGCCGAACGCGCGCAGATCCAGGCGGAAATCGCCGCCGTGACCCAGTCGCGCGCAACCGCGATGCTCGACGTCAACCGCGCCTCCTCGCTGCTGCGCGACGGCCTGATCGCCCGGCGCGACTACGAACTCGCGCAGATCAAGGTCGCCGAGGGCGGTGCAAAGCTCGCCGAATCGCGCGCCAAGCTCCAGCGCATCGATGTGCAGCTGGCCCGCCAGTCGTCGCAGGTCGTGCGCGCGCCGCGGGCCGGCCGCGTCCAGACCGTCAACGCCGGCCTCAGCGGCGGCGTCGTCTCGCCCGGTTCCGTGCTGGCCTCCATCGCGCCCGAAACGGCGGAACGCGCCGTCGCGCTCTATATCGATGGCCGCGATATCGCGCTTGTCCGCCCCGGCCAGCAGGTCCGCCTCGAATTCGAAGGCTGGCCGGCGATCCAGTTCAGCGGCTGGCCCTCCGTGGCGCAGGGCATCTTCGATGGCCGCGTTCGTGCGGTCGATCCCACCTCCGGCTCGGGCGGCCTCTTCCGCGTCCTCGTCGATCCCGCGCCGGGCAAGCGCCCCTGGCCGGACCTGCGCTTCACCAAGCTCGGCGCCAAGGTGCGCGGCTGGATCCAGATGGAAACCGTCAAGGTCGGCTACGAACTCTGGCGCCAGCTCAACGATTTCCCGCTGGAATTCAGCAAGGATATCAAGGCGTCGATCAGCGGCAAGAACGCCAAGGACGATGATACGGGTGGCGTCTCGAAGGACGACGATGCCACCGTGCGCAAGGCCGGCAAGCCGAAGTGACATGAGGCTGATCCGACCTGTCCTCACCGCGCTCGCGCTCGGCTGCGCATGGCCGCTGGCCGCTGCGGCACCGGCCGATCCGGCGCCAGCGGCCAGCCCGGCTGCCGGTCCGCTGACGCTGGGCGAAATCCTCGCCAGCTCGGCAGCGCAGGCGCCCCAGATCGTCGAGGCGATGGCCCGCGTCCGCCAGGCAGAGGGCCGCGCGCTCTCCGCCGAAGGCGCGTTCGACACCGTGTTCGATGTCGATGTCGGCAGCCGCGTGCTCGGCTACTATTCGGGCAGCTACCTCGAAAGCAAGGCCACCCGCCCGCTCACCGGCAATGGCGGCTCGATCTATGGCGGCTACCGCGTCAGCAGCGGCACTTTCCCGATCTACGAGGACAAGGCCTATACCGACCGCCTTGGCGAGCTGAAGATCGGCGGCCTTTTCGCTCTCCTGCGCGACAAGGCGATCGACGAGCGCCGTGGCCGCATTGCCATGGCCGCGCGCGATATCGATGCCGCGCGATTGGAGCGCGAGATGGTCGCCATCGGCGTGCAGGCACGCGCCGCCGCGAACTACCAGAACTGGGTCGCTGCGGGTCTGCGCCTCAAGGCCTATCAGGCCCTGCTCGATCTTGCCGAACAGCGCCGCGAGGGCATCGCCCGGCAGGTCCAGCTCGGCGCGCGCCCCGCGATCCTCCTCACCGAGGCCGATACCAACATCGTCCGCCGCCGCGCGCTCGTTGTCCGCTCCGAGCAGGAGTTCGGCGCCGCCGCCAACGCGCTTTCGTTCTTCTACCGCGACGAGAATGGCGAACGCCTTGTCCCTGGCCCCGAACGCCTGCCTGCCAGCCTCCCCGGCTTCCGGCCGACCCGCCCGGGCACGCCGATGGACCGGCCCGACGTCCAGACCATCAGCGCCCGCCTCGCCCAGTCCGAACTCAAGCTCGCGCTCGCCGAAAACGAACTGAAGCCCCGCCTCGATGTGCGCGGCGAGCTGTCCTACGATATCGGCGGGACCGGCGCCGGCGGCAAATCGCGCGACGGCGAGGAAGCCATCGTCGGCATCCGCCTCACCGTGCCGCTCCAGCGCCGCGCCGCCAAGGGCAAGATCGCCGAGGCCCGCGCCGAGATCGATGGTCTGCGCACCCGGCAGCAGCTCGTGCGCGAACAGATCGCGGTCGAGGTCAAGGGCATCGCCATCGCGGTTGATGGCGCGGCCAAGACCGCCCGCCTCGCCGCCGACGAAGCCGCCCTCGCCGACGACCTTGCCGCCGCCGAACGCCGCCGCTTCGACCTTGGCGCGAGCGACTTCTTCCTGCTCAACATGCGCGAGGAAGCCGCTACCGACGCCCGCGTCCGCCTGCTCGATGCTCAGGCCCGCGCGGCCTTGGCCGGTGTCGACCTTGCCGGCGCAACCGCGGACCGCGCCGCGCTGGGCCTGCCGGACGGGCCTCTGCCCTAAGGCGAAGGGCTACCCCCCTGGGCCCGCGCATCAGGACTTGGTAGCAGCAGCCTTGGTTGCGGCGAGCAGCGCGGCAAATTCCGCCGGGCTCATCGTCTCGAGCGCGTCACCCGCGGCGTCGCTGGCATTTCTATCGCCATTGCCTTCGCCCGAGATCGCATAGGCCCCGTCTTCCGACTTGAGGACGAAGACGAACGGCGCAGCGGGATTGCCCTTGTCCGATACGATGGCCATCGAAGTCTGGTCGGCGCAGCTGTAGACGATCCAGTTGGTCCCGCCGAAGGTACGGTGGACGGGGCCGATATCGCATTTCAGCGGTGCGGCCACCGGTTCGGCTGGCTCGGCCCTCGCGGTGCCAGTTCCGGCAGCCAGCACGGTGGCCACGATCAGCCATGACCGCATAACCGGCTGCCCTCCCCGCGCCGTCATTTCTTGACAACGGGCTTGATCTCAAGCGACCCCGGCTCGACGATATTCACGCCCGAGAACACGATCATCCCGCCGCGAAACTCGACCAGATTGTAATCCTTGTACTGGCCCAGATCGAAGCCCCTCCATTTCAGCGGCTTGCCGACAAAAGGCACCATGCCGAAGGTTTCGATCTTGGCCTCGTCATTCCGCAGAAACGGCTGCGAACGATCGCGCAGCATCACGTTGATCGCGGTATCGAGCTCGGAGGTCAGCAATTCCTTCAGCCTGGCCCCGTTGTTCTCGGTCAGGCTGGCCAGCGGCAGGGCCTTTCCTTCGCAGCAGAAATACTTGATCGTCTTGCCGGAATCGGTCCCGGTCGCGACCTTCGTCTTCAGCACGACATAGGGGCGCAAGTCCTCGGTCTTCTTGACGAAGGTGAGCACGACATAGGGCGTCACCGTCATCGTGCTCCCGCCCGGCTGCGGCGTGAGCGTGTAGGCCGAACGGAACGCATCGCCCGCCATGATCGTATTGGTCATCTCGATCGCCTTGGCGCGGACGTCGAAGCGCAAGTCATCCTCGACCGTGCGGACCTTGTCTGTGCCGACCCCGGTATTCACCGAACTCTGCACCAGCATGCCGACGACGCCGAACAGCATCCCGATTCCGCCGCCGCCCTGATAGCCGGAGACAACCACATTGCTGTCGGGGATGCGGTGGACGCCCATCGGCAGATCGCTCATCCCGTTGGCGCCCTTTTCCGAAAAGACGATGGCGGTCGGCACCGCCGGTGCAGCGCTGGCCGAGGCCGGCGGGGGAGTGGTTTGCGCCATCGCTGCGGGCGCCGCCGCGACCAATGCCAGAACGGCCATACGCTTCATCATGCAATTCTCCCCCCCTGAGCCCCGGCTCGCGCTGCCGCCCCCGGCAGTGCGCGGCCATCTGCCCGATCGTTAGCCTACGGACTTGCCCGATAACAACCGTGTAAACCATTGCGTGCCGCCGTGGTTAACGCGATGCTGCATGAGGCCGGCGCGGTTTTCTCCGCCGCCTCTGTCCTACTTGTCCGCACTGGGATACACTCGCCCGATGATCGGAAATCCCCGCAGATGCGCGCCCCGCAAGGCCCAATGCCCCGCAGGCACACGGGCCTTCAGGGGCCTTGCGCGATTTCGCTCAGGACTGTGTCAACCGTGTCAACCTGACCTGAATTCAGACGGAGCGCGCTGCGCATGAAGGTTCTGATCGCCCCGGTCTCCAAGCTGCTGCTCGCGCTCGTGCTTGCCCTGCCTTTCGCAGCAAACGCCGAACCGCAGCGCACCCTGCTCCGCCCGGCGCAGGTCTTCGATGGCACCGATCCCGCGCCCCATCCCGGCTGGCAGGTGCTGGTGGAGGGCGAGCGGATCGCCGCAGTCGGCCCGAACCTGTCCGTGCCCCCCGGCACCCAGACCATCGACCTGCCCGGCCAGACTCTCATGCCCGGCATGATCGAGGGCCACGGCCACTTGTTCCTCCATCCCTACAACGAGACGCCGTGGGATGATCAGGTCCTCCACGAGCCGCTTGCACTGCGCACGATCCGCGCGGCCAAGGCGGCCGAGACCACCCTGCGCGCGGGCTTCACCACCGAGCGTGACCTTGGCACCGAAGGCGCAGGCTATGCCGATGTCGGCCTCAAGAAGGCGATCGACAGCGGGCTCACCCCCGGCCCCCGCCTCCTCGTCGCCACCCGCGCCATCGTCGCGCAGGGCGCCTATGGTCCCAAGGGCTTCGAACCCGGCGTCGCCGTCCCGCAAGGCGCCGAGGAAGCCAGCGGCGTCGAAGGCGTGGTCCGCGCGGTGAGGAACCAGATCGCGGCGGGCGCCGATGTCGTGAAGCTCTACGCGGATTACCACTACCGCCCGGGCGAGCCGAGCCTGCCGACCTTTTCCGAAGCCGAGCTGACCGCCGCCACCGCCGCCGCCCACGATGCCGGGCGCACCGTCGCGGTCCATGCCGTGACTGCCGAGGGCATGCGCCGCGCCATTGCCGCCGGGGTTGATACCATCGAACATGGCGATGAAGGCACGCCCGCCGTGTTCAAGGCGATGGCGGCCAAGCGCATCGCCTTCTGCCCCACGCTCGCCGCTGGCGAGGCCATCGCGCGCTATCGCGGCTGGACCGACCCGGAGCATCCGCCCGCCGGTGTCTGGGAGGGCCGCACCGCCTTCCGCGCCGCGCTCGCCGCCGGTGTGCCGATCTGCATGGGCGGCGATGTCGGCGTCTTCGCCCACGGCGACAACGCCAGCGAAATGCGCGCGATGGCCGCCGAAGGCATGACGCCCGCCGCTGTCCTCATCGCCGCCACGTCGGGCAATGCGCAGGCGTTCCGCCTCACCGATCGCGGCGCGGTGAAGACGGGCCTCCTTGCAGACCTGATCGCCGTCGAGGGCGACCCGACCCGCGACTTGTCAGCGCTCACCCGCATCAAGCTCGTCATGAAAGGCGGCGCGGTGGTTCGTTAGTTACGCCTTGCCCACCCCCCCTCGTCATTCCCGCGAAGGCGGGAATCCAGAGCGGTAAACGCTGCGCTAGCCCCACTGGATTCCCGCCTTCGCGGGAATGACACGGGGGTAGTCTTCAGACCAGATTATTCCGCGCCAAAGTCGTCCCTGCGCGCCACGAGACGCCGACTTCGTGCCAGTACCCGGCAATCTTCTCCTGCGGCGCGATATCCAGCAGCTCCTCGACCGGCGAGTCGAAGTACGTGAGGTCGAAATCGCCCTTGAAGCAGCGCCCGAAGTCCACATCATAGCTCGACATCGTCACCACTTCGTCGAGGCTCTGCGTGCCATCGGTCTCGATTGCCGGCATCCAGCGATTGTGCACCATCGGCAGCCCATTGACGAAGCCGGGCTTCTCCGCCGTCTCGGTAATCGTGAAGCGCCCTTCGGCAAGCCGCCGGTCGAACGCCGCGAGCGTCACCCCAAACGTCCCGCCCGGCTGCAGGCGCGGGCCCGCCTTGCCGACATAGACCGGGCGGCTCATCTGGATCGAACCCAGCTTCTTCGGATAGCCCTGATGCTGCCCCCGCAGCATCGCGAATTCCTTGTCCACCCAGATGTAGACGCAGCGCGACCAGGTCTTGCCCTGAAACTGGCAGCGCACGACGATGAACATTTCCTTGTACTGCACCCGCACCGGATCGAGGATCTGCAACGGATCGTCCGAAGTCGATTGCCAGTCCGCCCAGATTGCCGCGACAGCGCCGGGGTCTTCCTCGGCCAGCGTGAAACCTTCTGGCAGCAGCGCCGCGATCTTGGCGGGGTCGGTGCGGTATTCCAGCGTGATGAGCTCGCCCGAATAGTGCCACGGCACCGGCGGCACGATGCTCGCCTTGCCGCTCGGCGTGCGCGGGTAGAACAGGCCCTTCAGGTTGCTCATCATTACCTCGTCTGGATGTCTCGCTGTGCTTCTAGCGCCCTTCTCCTGCCAAGCTTGGCCGCAGCGGCCAATGCCAGTGGCGTCGGCCTTGGCTAAGGGGTAACGCAAATGGAAACGAGGGCTTCTGCGATGACCACCGAATACCGCCGCATCCTGCTCGATGGCTACCCCATCCTAACCACCCGCCACGGCGACGAGCTCGTCACCAAGGACGGCCGCAGCATTGGCGTCGACGAAGCGGTGCACCTCGCGCCGTGCAACCCCAGCAAGATCATCTGCGTGCACCTCAACTACGTCAGCCGCGTCAAGGAGTTCATCACCAAGCTTCCGCCCGCACCGACCTATTTCCACAAGCCGATCACCGCGCTCAACACCCACAAGGGCGCCGTCGTCCGGCCCGAGCGCTGCAAGTACCTCAACTACGAAGGCGAGATCGCCATCGTCATCGGCCGCTCCTGCCGCAACATTTCGCCCGAGGAAGCGGCGGACTACATCCTCGGCTACTCGGTCGCCAACGACTATGGCCTCCACGATTTCCGCGATACCGACGCCGGCTCGATGCTGCGTGTCAAGGGCTCGGATACGCTCTGCCCGATCGGCCCCGGCCTCGTGACCGGCTGGGATTTCCGGAACAAGCAGATCCGCACCCTGGTCAACGGCGAAGTCAGGCAGGACGGCAACACCAGCGAGATGGAGTGGGACATGCACTACCTCGTCGCCGATATTGCCCGCACGATCACGCTGGAGCCGGGCGATGTCCTCCTATCCGGCACCCCCGCAAACAGCCGCCCGGTGCAGCCGGGTGATGTGGTGGAAGTCGAAGTCGAAGGCCTCGGCAAGCTCACCAACACCGTGGTCCACGGCCCCACCCCGATCCGCGACGATTGCGGCGCGCAGCCGACCGAATCCGAGGAAGTCATCTCGACCGCGATGGGCGGCGACTGGGAGTTTCGCGGCAAGCGGGCGGCTGGCGGCCAGGGCGCAGCCTTCTATGAGTCCGCGCTCGAGACCAAGTGAGCTTGTCCGCTACGGGGTGACTGCTAGGCTGCCCGCATGGCAGAGCCCACCATCTCGGCGCAGTTCCTGCGGCACGTCGCCAACTGCGTCGAGCTGACCGGACACTCGTCGAACGGCCTGCTCGAGCAGATTGCTGTGACGCGCGAGATGCTCGAGGACCCCGAAGGCCTGATCCCGCTCGCGCATTTCCTCGCCTTTTTCGAGGAAGCGGCGGCATTGGTGCGCAATCCGCATTTCGGGCTGCATGCGGGGCGCCTCGCCGGGTCTGACAGCATCGGGCCACTGAGCTTCCTGTTCCTCAGCGCGCCTGATCTCAGGACCGCGTTCGCCAGCTTTTCGCGCTATCTCTCGACCTTCCAGCAGGCCAGTCGCCACCAGTTCACCGACGAGGGGAAGCGCGCAACGTTCGCCTATGGGCTGGTCGATCAGTCGCTCTCGCGCCGCCGGCAGGACGCGGAATACTCCATCGGCGCGATGGTCAGCCTCGCCCGGCAGTTCACCGGCGGCGAGATCGAGTTCAGCGAAGTGCGTTTCGAGCACGAGCGCGTGGGCGATTATGCGCGCTACCGCGACTACTTCGGCTGCGACGTGTTCTTCGAGCAGGATTGCAACGCGCTGACCATCGAGGCGCGCTATCTCGATCTGCGCGGCCGCGTGCTCAGCCCGGCGCTGCATCCCATTCTCGACGAACACTTGCGCCGCCTCGCGGGGCGTGAGGGCAATGACTCGCTCGCCGATGCGGTCAAGGCGCTGATCGAGGCCGCGCCGCTCGATACGCCGCCGCCACTCGCAGAGGTCGCGGCACGGCTCGACTTGTCAGTGCCGACGCTGCACCGCCGCCTCGCCGCCGAAGGCAGCGGCTGGCGCGCGCTGGTTTCAGCCCACCGCATGGAAACCGCCGCGCGCCTGCTGCGCACCAGCCGCCGCAATGTCAGCGCCATCGCGCTCGACGTGGGCTTTGCCGAAAGCGCGAGCTTCACCCGCGCTTTCGCAAGGCATTTCGGTGTCTCGCCCGGACGCTACCGCAAGGGCGAGGTCACACCACAGAAATAGGGACAGTCCCTATTTCCAATTCGGTTAGTTCGCCACGCGCCGCATCAGGCCGGTCAGCCGGTCCATCGCCTCACCGAGCAGGTCATCGGGCATCGTCAGCGCGGGCAGGAAGCGCACGACATTGCCGCGCAGGCCGCACGAAAGCAGCAGCAGCCCGTCCTTCGCTCCTTCCTGCACGATCGCCTTGGTCAGCTCAGGATTGGGCCTGTCCGGATCACCGTCATGCACCAGTTCCATCGCAATCATCGCGCCCGGGCCGCGCACATCGCCGATTGTGCGCATGCCGCCCTGTTGCAGCGCGCGCAGGGTGCCCTTGATCGTGTTGCCGATGGTGACGGCGCGTTCGCAGAGGTTATCCTCCTTGATGATCTTGAGCACTTCCAGCCCCGCCACGCAGCCCAGCGGCGATCCGCCATACGTGCCACCCAGCCCACCCGCATCGGGCGCATCCATGATATCGGCGCGGCCCATCACGCCCGAGATCGGGAAGCCACCGGCCATGGCCTTGGCGATGGTCATGATGTCAGGCGTTACGCCGGTCGCTTCACGCACCCAGTCCATCGCGAACAGCTTGCCCGTCCGCGCGAAGCCCGACTGGACCTCGTCGGCGATCAGCAGGATGCCGTGCTTGTCGCAAATCTCGCGCAGCGCGCGGAAGAACGCATAGCTTGCGGTGTAGAACCCGCCCTCGCCCAGCACCGGCTCGAGCACGATGGCCGCAACGGCAGACGGCTCGATGGTCGAGGCGAACAGGGCTTCCAGCCCCGCCACCGCCTGCTTCTCGTCAAAGCCATGATAGGGGATCGGGAAGCGCGTATGGTGCACATCGCCCGGCAGCGGACCGAACCCGGCTTTGTAGGGCAGCACCTTGCCCGTCATCGCGAGGGTGAGCAGCGTGCGGCCATGATAGCCGCCCTGGAACGTCACGATGCCGCGCCGTCCGGTCGCCATGCGCGCGATCTTCACCGCGTTCTCAAGCGCTTCCGCGCCGGTCGTCAGGAAGATCGTCTTGACCGGCCCTTCGATGGGCGCCGCTTCATTCAGCTGCTCGGCCAGCGAAATGTAGCTCTCGTAAGGCGTCACCTGGAACGAGCAGTGCGAGAACTGATCGAGCTGCCGCTTCACCGCATCGACGATGCGCGGGTCCGAATGGCCGGTGTTGCACACCGCAATGCCGGTCGCGAAATCGATGTAGCGGTTGCCTTCCGCGTCAAACGCTTCGGCATTCGCCCCGCGCTCGAAGAAGCGCGCGTGGATCGAGGAGACCCCGCGCGGAACAGCGGCTTCGCGGCGGGCCCAAAGGTCCTGATTGGTGGTCATCGGCCAATTCCTCCCATGAGGCAGTATTTGAGTTCGAGATATTCATCGAGGCCATGGCGCGATCCCTCGCGGCCGAGCCCGGATTGCTTGATGCCGCCAAACGGCGCGACTTCGGTGGAGATGATGCCGTCGTTGACGCCCACCATCCCGTATTCGAGCGCTTCCATCACCCGCCACACGCGCCCCAGATCACGCGCGAAGAAATAAGCGGCGAGCCCGAAGGGCGTGTCGTTGGCGATCTCTACGGCCTCGTCCTCATCCTTGAAGCGGATCAGCGGGACGACCGGGCCGAAGATTTCGGAACTGGCAATGGCCATTTGCGCCGTCACGCCGGCAAGCACGGTCGGCTCGAAGAACCCCGCCCCGGCGTTGGAGCGATTTCCGCCCATCAGCGCGCTCGCGCCGCCTGCCAGCGCGTCGGCGACAAGGCTCTCCACCTTATCCACCGCTGCCGCGTTGATCAGCGGGCCAATGGTCGTGCCCGGCGCCGCTCCATCGCCGACGACCAACGCGGCGACCTTGGCGCGAAGGCGTTCGACAAAGGCATCATAAACCCCATCCTGCACCAGCACGCGGTTGGCGCAGACGCAGGTCTGCCCGGCGTTGCGGAACTTGCTCGCCATCAGGCCATCAGCCGCAGCATCGAGATCGGCATCGTCAAACACGATGAACGGCGCATTGCCGCCCAGCTCAAGGCTCAGCCGCGTCACGTTCTCCGCCGCCTGCGCCATCAGGATCTTGCCGACGCGTGTCGAGCCGGTGAAGCTCAGCTTGCGCACCTTGGGATGGCGGCAGAACAGCGTGCCGACAGCCGCCGGATCGTTCGAGGGCGTCACGCGGAACACGTCCGCCGGCACCCCCGCCTCGCGTGCCAAAGTCTCCAGTGCCAGCGCCGAAAGCGGCGTCGCTTCGGCGGGTTTCACCACAATCGAGCACCCCGCCGCCAGCGCCGGACCCACCTTGCGGGTGATCATCGCGATCGGGAAATTCCACGGCGTGATCGCGGCGCAGGTCCCCACAGGCTGCTTGATCGTCAGCACGCGCTTGCCTGCCGCGAAGGTCGGAACCGTCTCGCCATAGGCGCGCTTGGCTTCCTCGGCGAACCATTCGATGAACGAGGCGCCATAGGCCACTTCACCGCGCGCTTCGGCCAGCGGCTTGCCGCATTCGGCGGTGATGAGCGCTGCAAGCTCCTCCTGCCGCTCCATGATGAGGCCGTACCAGCGGCGCAGCACCGCCGCGCGGGCCTTGGCGGTTTCAGTCGCCCAGGTGGGACGGGCGGCATCGGCGGCATCAATGATCGCGCTGATTTCCGCAGGTGCATAGTCGCGCACGGTCGCGATCAGTGCGCCGGTGGCGGGATTGTGGACAGCGAGGCCGGTGCCCTCTGGCACGGTTGCAAACACGGACGACTCCTCTTGAAACGATATCAAGCTGGCAGCGCGGATAGCGCCTGATGCTTGCGAATGGGAACCAGCAGCAGCGCATAGCTGACGATGAACAGCGCAACGCAGAGCAATTCGGCCGAACGGTAGCCGCTGCCATCCAGCAGCTGCGCAGCAATCAGCGGACCGCCGCCAAGGCCGATCATCTGCATCATGATCGCGAACGACATCATCCGCCCGGTCTCGTCGAAATCGCAGACGCGGCCAAGGATAAACGGCAGCACGAAGTTCCACAGCACGTTGAACCCGCAGACGCCGATCACGAACAGGGTCAGGCTGGGCTTGCCGATCAGGAGGGCAATGCTCGCCGCGCCCGCAAGGATGCCGAACGCGATCGCGCCGTTGCGGTTCACGCGGCCGGCGAGGAACACCGAAGCGAGCGCGCCGCCAACGGCAAGGATCTGCGACAGGAACAGCGCATCTGCCACCGATTGCTCGGGAAGGCCCGCGCCGATGCCGACAAGGAACAGCACAGCCCAGGCGATCCCCTGCGCAATATTGTAGGCCAGCACCCCGGCCAGCGCGATCACCAGCATCGGCACAGCCAGTTGCCGCGCTTCGGGATTGACCATTTCCTCCGCGGAATAGGCGTGCGGGAGGAACGATAGCGTGGCGAGCGAGGCCAGCGAGAGTAGGGCAAAGCCGACGAACATCGCATCGAGCCCATGGCTGCCAAGGAAATCGGGCAGAAACCAAAGCCCGAACGCGCCGTAGGTGAGCAGCAGGGTGAGATAGAGCGCAAGATTGCGCTCGGCGCGATTGGTGACGCCGACGAAGGTGAAACTGATCGAAGTGATCGTCCCTTCGCCCAGCCCCGCCACGAAGCGCGCCAACTCGAAACGCCCGCCGAGCGGCGCACCGAGCGACGCCAGATCACCCGCCGCCGCGATCAGCAGGCCGCCCGCCACGACCCAGCGCCAGTTGATCCGCGTGCCCCACACGGCCATGAAGATCGTCGCCAGCGCAACGCCCAGCATCTCGACACCGGCGAGGTTGACGGCAGTCGCCTCGTCCACCTGCAGCTGCGTAACATAGCCTTGCACGATCCCGGGCTGGATGATGAACGAAAGCACGCCGATCGTGCCAAGGATCACGGCGCAGAGGATCGCGGGCCAGCCATTGACGTCGATGTCGCGCCGCGCCGGCGTAGCTCTCGCCATGTCCACTCTGTCTCCCCGTCTGTCCCCGGTGCCCTTGCATGGCGAGGGTGTGCCCGCTTGGCAGGATCGGACATTCCGGCGCCCGCGTCCATGCCCAAGCTGGTGAATTTTTCGATCACCTTTTGATGATCTGGATCAATATCAGTTTGCCCCGAATCGCTTAGCCTTCCATCACAAGAGCACGCGCATGTGTGCACCCCGGGGAGACAGCATGGCACCAGCGACCGTCCGCGCCGCCGCAATGAACGGCTGGGAAAGCTTTCTGGAAGACACGCTTGCCGCGCCGATGCTCGGCGATGGCCCGCCTCCGGAATCCATGCCGCTGGCCGAGTTCGTGCGGTTTTCCGAAGCTGTGGTCAGCCGCACCCGCGATGTCGCGATCCCCTGGCTTGCCGGCGGCAACTACGATCTGGCCGCACTGGGGCCGCTGGGCGATGCGATCAATTCGGCGGGGCGCGTCGGCTCCGCGTTGCGGCGGCTGGTGGACTACTTCTCGCTGCTGCAGGACTGCACCGATATCCGCCTCGGCCTTGAGGACGACATGGCCTCGGTCAGCTACCGCATCCTCGATCCCGATATCTGGCCGCGCCACCACGATGCGATGTTCACGCTGGGCATCGTCAGCCAGATCCTCAAGCGCGGGACGCGGGGAGCATGGGACAAGGTCGAGTTCGCGTTCGAGGCCGAAAGCCACGAGATGCGTGGCGATATCGGCAAGGTTGTCTGCGCGCCCTGCACGTTCGGCGCCGATACCAACCAGATCCGCTTCCCCGCCGCGCTGCTCGATCTCGCACTGCCTTCGGCGCAGCCGGGCGCCTGCGATGTCCGCCAGCTCACCCGCTCGATCGTCACCAAGCGGCGAGAGACACCGCTGGTCGATCGCCTCAGCCAGATGGTGCTGCGCGATCTCAATTCCTGCGCCATCGAGCAGGAGCGCTTCGCCCGCGAAATGGGCATGTCGAGCCGCACCCTTCGCCGCAAGCTGACCGAACAGGGCTCCTCGTTCCAGCAAGTGCTCGATGAATGCCGCATGCGGCAAGCGGTGTTCGAATTTCGCGTCCGCCCCGATTTGTCGATCGCGCAGATCGCGCTAAGGCTGGGCTATGCCGAACACAGCAACTTCACGCGCGCCTTCCACCGCTGGAGCGGGGTCTCCCCGCAGGCCTACCGCGCGAACCTCGCCAGCACGGCGCACTGATCTTCAGGACAAGCCATGACCCGACTGCTGCTGCTCGAAGGCAACACCGCCCCCAAGCGCGCCCGCGCGCATGAACTGGGTGTGCGCACCTCGAGCGAAATCTACATCGAGGCGATTGCCGCACATTATCCGGACATCGCGCTCGACGTGCTGAACGGCGCCGACGAGGGCGAGATGATCCCCGGCGGGCGTAGCTGGTCCGATTACGCGGGCTTCGTCGTGACCGGCTCGGCGCTCCATGCCTATGACGCCGAATTTGCCGTCACGAACCAGATCGACCTCCTGAAGCAGGCCGCCGAGGCCGGTCTTCCCATCTTCGGTTCCTGCTGGGGCCTGCAGATCGCCGCCGTCGCGGCAGGCGGAGAAGTCGCCTTCAATCCCAAGGGCCGCGAAGTGGGCTTTGCGCGCAAGATCCTGCTGAACGAGGCTGGCCGCGCGCACCCGATGTTCAAGGGCAAGGCTCCGGTCTTCGACGCGCCCTGTATCCACTACGACGAAGTGATCCGCCTGCCCGAAAGCGCGACGCTGCTCGCCTCCAACGCGCACAGCGAAATTCAGGCGGCGGTGATCCCGCTGGCGAACAGCGAAGTTTGGGCGGTGCAATACCACCCCGAATTCGATCTCGCCCAGCTCGTCCAGCTCTACACGCTCTACGCCGACGACATGGTCACCCAGGGCTTCTTCGCCGACATGGCGGAACTGGTCGCCTACCGCGACAAGCTCGAAGCCCTCGCCGCCGATCCTGCCAACGCGGGCCTCGCCTGGCAGCTGGGCGTCGACGAAGACGTCCTCGACAACCGCACCCGCCGCGCCGAAATTCTGGCCTGGATCGAAGCCAAAGTCCTTTAAAAACAAAGCCTCGTCATTCCCGCGCAGGCGGGAATCCAGAGCCCCACACACCGCGCCCGCCGCCCTGGATTCCCGCCTTCGCGGGAATGACGAAGCTTGGGATTGCAACCACACATCAATCCCCCTCCCGCTTGCGGGAGGGGCTGGGGGTGGGCCAGCAACGCCTCCTCCGATCAGAACCCTTGACAAAACGAACCAAATGGGTTATACACCCCGCCCAGATCGGGAGCAGGCTAGGCCGGCCTCGCCCTCGCTCCTTTGGCCGTGAAACGCCAACGCGACCGGTGCGGGCTGCGGGTTCAAGGTGGGGCGGTCTCCCCCAAGTCCTTGGCCAGGCACACTACCGCGCCAGCACGCAGATCATGGCTCCCATCGGCATCTGGCCGAATGCGAGCAAAGACCGGTACGCACGCGAGCCGCTACCCCGGTCCCGGGCCATGATCGACGAGAAGGCTGCGCCGGACCGCTTCTGCCCATCCGGCCACTCGCACCAAGGCGGAACACGACGTCCTCCCCGCAGCGCCAGTGCAGGCGCCGCACCGGTCGCGCGATCACCCTCCCTGCCCAAACACCGCGCCGCCGCGCCGCCAAATCCAACAGGCTCAGACCACTCTGCCAACCACCTCGTCATTCCCGCGCAGGCGGGAATCCAGAGCGGCAGGCGCGGCGTTTTGGGGCTCTGGATTCCCGCGTTCGCGGGAATGACGAAGGTTGGAGGAAAACAACCATCCCCGTCACCCCGGACTTGATCCGGGGTCCCGCTTCTCGCCGCAACCGCCGCGCCGACCATCCAAGCGGAACCCCAAGCCAAGCCCGTGGTGACCAAACCCCGACACGTTCAAAAACCTCGTCATTCCCGCGCAGGCGGGAATCCAGAGCCGCAACCACCGCGCCCGCATTCCAAGCGGGACCGCAGATCAAGCCCGGGCGACGAGCAACAAAAGCGGGACGCGCTGGCGACCCTACATATCAAACCACACATGCACCTGGCTGGTCCCGGTCGCGTTCTCGTAGTCCGAAAACTGGCGCCCCTTCGCCTTCCATTCGTGCCCCCCGCAGGCCGCCGCCATCATCAGGTAGTGGCCGAAACGCGCTTCGGGCGCATGGCGCAGATAGTCCGGCATCGTGTCGATCACCGCCGCGTGGTTGCCTTCCGCAAACCAGCGCAGGCGTTCAAGGTCTGCCTCGCGCGCTTCCGCAGAGGAAATGTGGATCGGGTCCGATGCCTCATGCTGCGCGATCTGGTCGAAGGGCCAGAAGCGGTGGCTCATCGAACCGCTCGCGATCAGCACCACGCGCTTGTCGGATTCGCGGATCGCCTGCCCGATGCCCGCGCCGACGCCGAGGAAATTGTGCGGCTCGGCCGAATAGGCGTGGCTCACCGAAATCCACTTCTCCTCGCCTTGTAGAAAGGTCGAGAGATTGACCGTGGGGTAGTGCATCGGGAGGTAGGGATCATCGTTCGCCGTCGTGCGCACCCCGTGCTCGGTCGCGCGCTCAGCCATCGCGAAGGCAAGCTCGGGGCAGCCGGGAATATCGTAGGGGATCTGCTTCATACCGCGCGGCAATTCGTCCGAGGTATAGCGCCCGGTACGGCGCGCATGGGCGGCGATGCAGAACTCGACGATGGTGAACCAGTGCGTATCGAACAGCACGATCACATCGGGCTTCAGCACATCGAGCACTTCGCGCTTCAGCCGGTGGAGCCCCGGCACAAGGCTGATTTCCTTGCCCTCGTTCAGCTCGTAGCGATCCGCTTCCGACATCATGATCGTCGGCGCGTGCGCGACCAGCCCTGCTCCGATGATTTCGCCCATGTTGCGGCTCCCTGCGATTGCTGACCCCGCCTCAATAGGCCCGCCGCGCGCTGATCAGAAGGCCCCCGCCCCACTCTGTCCGGTTATGCCAAGTCCCATCCCCGGCCCGAGACTAGCACGACAAGCGAACAGGAGAGGTTCTGCATGCCCTTTGCATTTTCGCGCCAGGCCGACCCGCACGTCGATCTGTCCTCGCTCGACGCCTTCAATGAAGGCGCCCCCTTCGCAACCTTCGAGCGCATGCGCCGCGAAGAGCCGATGGCATGGTCCGAAATGACGAGCGGCGAGACGGGCTTCTGGTCGGTCACCCGCCATGCCGACTTGCTCGAGCTCAACCGGCAGGCCGATCTCCTCTCTTCCGCACGCGGCATTCGCATGGAAGACCAGAGCCCCGAGGAAGTCGAGGCGCGCAAGACCTTCCAGGAAACCGACGCCCCGCACCACCGCGGCTTCCGCGCGCTGGTCTCCAAGGCCTTCTCGAAAAGCACCGTCGCCCAGTTCGAGGACCAGATCCGCAGCATCGTGACGAACCTGCTCGATGTCGCGCTCGAAGAAGGCGAATTCGATGCGGTCGACCGCATCGCCCGGCGCCTCCCCATGCAGATGCTCGCGCAGATCATGGGCGTGCCGCAGGAAGACGGGCCGTGGCTCGTCGAAAAGGGCGATGCGCTGATCTCCAATGCGGACCCGGACTACACCGATTTCGTCGTCGATCAGCTCGATAGCGATGCCTACCGCATGCTTCCGTTCCGCTCGCCCGCCGCGATGGACCTGTTCGATTATGCGAACGGGCTGCTCGACCGGATGGATGCGGGCGAGCAGATCGGCGTGCTCAATCTCGTGCGCCAGCCCACCAACAGCGGCACGCAGATGTCGCGCGACGAGTTCCGCAACTTCTTCTGCCTGCTGGTGGCGGCGGGGAACGACACGACACGCTATTCGATCTCGGCGACGATCCATGCGCTCGCCAACGACCCGGCGCTGCTGAAGCGCCTGCAGAGCGGCGATTTCGCGAGCTGGGAAGGCGCGGCGGACGAGATGATCCGCTATGCCTCCCCCACCACCCACTTCCGCCGCACCGCGACGCGCGATTTCACCTTTCAGGGCAAAGAGGTGCGCGAAGGCGACAAGGTGCTGCTGTGGTTCATCGCCGGCAACCGCGACGAGACCGCCATCCCCGATCCCTACCGCATCGACCTGGGGCGCGAGCGCAATCCCTTCCTCTCGTTCGGCCAGGGCGGCCCGCATATCTGCCTCGGCATGTGGCTGGCCAAGCTCGAGGTTGCCATCGTCATGCAGGAACTGGCCAAGCGGCTGACCGGCATCGAACAGGTCAGCGACCACGCCTTTTTGCGCAGCAATTTCATTCACGGCATAAAGCATTTGCCGGTACGCGTAACGGCGCGCTGAAGGGGAGAGAAATGAACCGCATGTCGAAAATCGAACCGGGACAAGTGCGCGCCGAAACCTTTGAGCGCTGCCGCATTCTCCTTGCCGACCAGCTCAATCTCGCGCGCGGCAAATATGTGCCGATGAGCGAGGCCCACAAGGGCCATGCCCGCATGTGTGTCGGCACTTATGCCGTGACCTATGACCGGCAACTTGTGGCAGCCCCCGGCGGCGGCCTGCTCACCGGCCTGCCGGACATGGAAGTCACCTTCGATCCCGCAGCCCTGCGTCCCTCGTGGGAAGCGAACACCCAGATCGCCCTGGGAGCCCTGCGCTTTCAGGGCGAACCCTTCGCGCTGTGCGGCCGCAGTGCATTGCAGCGCGCGATCGAGGCGTGGCGTGCACGCGGGCTCGATCCGATGGTCGGCATCGAGATGGAAGCCTATGTCTTCCAGCGCGGCGCGGATGGCTCGTGGGTCCCCTATGACACGCCCGGCGCGTTTGTTTACGGCACCGGGCCATTCGCCGATCCCGCCGGCCTGATCGAAGAAGTCTGGGCCACGGCAGCGGCCTGCGGCATCCCCATCGAATCCATCAACGCCGAATATGACGCACCGCAGTTCGAGCTTACTTTGCGCTATGCCGATGCGATGAAGGCGGCGGACGATGCCTTCCTGTTCCGCCAGATGGCGCGCGAAGTGCTCTACAAGCGCGGCTACCTGCTCTCGTTCCTGCCCAAGCCCTTTGCCGAGAAGAGCGGCAGCGGCCTGCACTTCAACCTCAGCTTCCTCGACGCCGATGGCAGCAACGTTTTCGCGAATGATGTCGCCAGCGGCAATCTTTCGCCCACCATGCAAGGCGCCATCGCCGGCATGCTGCAGCACCATGAAGCGCTCTCGGCGATCATGGCCCCGATCACCCAGAGCTATGCTCGCCTGCAACCCGCCAGTCTTTCGGGCTACTGGGCCAACTGGGGCATCGACCACCGCAGCGTGACGGTGCGCGTCTCGGCCGAAACCGGCCCCGCCGCGCGCATCGAGCACCGCATGGCCGATTGCGCCGCGAGCCCCTATTTCGCGATGGCCGCCATGCTGCAGGCAGGTCTGCTTGGCCTCGAAAACGGCTATGAACTGCCGCCCGAGGAAGTGAACGACGGGCTCGAGACGATCAGCACCGATCGCCACACGCCCCACGATCTTGGCGCCGCGCTTGATGCGCTGGAGGCCGATACCGTGCTCTCCGCCGCAATCGGGCAGGAACTGGTCGACAACTTCATCGCGATCAAGCGCGAGGAAGTCCGCATTCTCGAAGGCAAGTCGGCTGAAGAGCAGACCGCCTACTACCTGCACTTCATTTGAGAGCAACCATGACAGGCCGCATCGATATCGACGGCGTATCCGTCTCGCCCGACCATTTCATCGGCGGCAAGCGGGTCAGCTCGCCCGAAACCTTCGAGACCCGCTGCCCCTTCGATTGGGACCGCAAGCTCGCCGATATAGCGCGCGGCGATGCCCAGACCGCCGCACTTGCTGCAGAGGCAGCGACTGCAGCATTTCCGGCATGGGCCGCGCTGACGGCGGCGGAACGCGGCGCCTATCTACACCGGCTGGCGGACCTCATCGAAGCCAATGTCGAAAAGCTCGCCATGGTCGAATGCCTCGACATGGGCATGCTGCTCGAAAGCTTGCGCCTGCGCGTGATCTTGCGCGGCGCGGCAAACTTCCGCAACTACGCGGATCTTGCGACCAACCACGAGGAACGCGTCTGGTCTTCGCGCGGCACCTTGAACCGCGTCATCCGCATGCCCGCCGGTCCCGCGCTGATCATCACACCGTGGAACGCGCCCTTCATGCTCTCGACATGGAAGTGCGCCCCTGCCCTCGCGGCGGGCAATACCGTGATCCTCAAGCCCGCCGACTGGTCGCCGCTTTCCGCCTCGGTCCTCGCCGACCTGATCGCAGAAGCCGGTTTCCCGGCTGGCGTGTTCAATATCGTGCAGGGCCTCGGCGCCGAACTCGGCAACGCGCTCACCTCCGATCCGCGCATCAAGCGCATCAGCTTCACCGGCTCGGTCCCCACCGCGCGGATCATCGGCAAGGCGGCGGCGGAAAACATTGTCCCCTTCACCGCCGAACTAGGCGGCAAATCCCCGCTCCTTGTCTTTGCCGACGCCGATATCGACGCCGCCGCAAAGAAGGCCGCCGGTCAGTTCGACGACAGCGGCCAGGTCTGCATGGCCGGCACCCGCATCATCGTCGAGGACAGCATCAAGGACGCGTTCCTCGAAAAGTTCCACGCCTACACGGACGCCCATGTCATGGGCGACAGCCGCGATCCCGCGACCACCATGTCGGCCCTCATCCACCCCGTCCATGCGGAGCGCGTCCTCGGTTTCATCGACCGCGCGCGGGCGGCAGGCGACACCATCGTGCGCGGCGGCAAGCGTTTCAAGGAAGGCGCGAACTGGATCGAACCGACGCTGATCGTGCCGAAGGACAACCATAGCGAAGTCGTCCAGCACGAGGTCTTCGGCCCCGTCCTCACCTTCCAGACCTTCAGGGATGAAGCCGAAGGGGTCGCCCTCGCCAATTCGACCGCCTATGGCCTTTCCGGCATCGTCTACACCGGCAGCGAAGAACGCGCCCAGCGCGTCGGCCGCACGGTGCGCGGCGGTACGGTGTGGGTCAATACCTTCCTCGTGCGCGACCTTACCGCCCCGTTCGGCGGGATCGGTATCTCAGGGATCGGGCGCGAGGGCGGCGACTATGCGCTCGACTTCCACTCCGACCTCAAGACGCTGCAGATCCTCGAGGGCAGCGTGGCCTAGGCCGGATTGAAACTGCGCACGATATCGATGAAGGAGCGCACCGCGATGTGCTCCACCGCCGGCATGCGCTGGGCAAACGGCATCTGATAGCCGGCGAAAACGGTGAGGCCCTCCATCGAGGCCGAGATGAACAGCGCAAGGTCCAGCCGCGCCTCTTCCGGCAGATCGGGCCGCATTTCCGCGATGATCTCGACCAGCGGCGCGCGGGCGCGGTCATAAAGTTCGTGGACGCGTTCGTAGACGAAGGCATCATGGTTGGCGAGCGCCCAGAGCTCGGGGAACAGGCGCGTGGTCTTCTTGCTGCCGATGTCCTCGATGATGAGGCTGCACAGCCGTGTCAGGCGTTCTTCCGGAGCGAGGCCGGGGGCATGGACAATCGCCCCGAACTCGACTTCGTAGCTGCTGATCACCGCATTGAGCAGCTCGCGCACGAGATCCTCGCGCGTGGGGTAGTGATAGGTGAGGTTGCCAAGGCGCATGCCGCAAGCCGCCGCGATCCGCCGCATCGACATGGCCCGGTAGCCCTCTTCGATCAGGATGTAGAGCGCGGTGCGAAGGATCAGCTCGCGCGTCTCATAACCCTTGGCATAGCCGCCATCACGATCGGGCATGAGGAGGTCGGTGACCAGCTTCGGGATAGCGTCCATGTCAATCTCCGGCAGGGCGAAGTGCCATGCGATAAACCTAACCCAAGTCGAATTTATGTCCAACGTCCAATTTAGGACAGTTGACAATTTTATGCCCGCGGGGCCATCTTGCGGAAGGGAAAGCGGGGTCCGCCCGTTTTGAAAGGGGAATAGAATGCGATTGATCGCACCCGTTTTCGCATCTGCTCTGTGCCTCTGCGCGGTGCTGGCCTCGCCCGCTGCGGCCGCCGAGAACCGTTTCCCGCAGCCGCTCGCGGAAGAGAGCCTGCCCAGCGTCACCAAGCTTCCGGCAACCTGGCCGTCAAGCTGGGTTGCGATCCACGATTTCCATTTCAACGCGATCGTCGATGGCCGCCTTGCGGTGGTGGACACGGCCAATCCGGTGCAGCCGCTCAAGGGCCTTGTCCGCGCGGCGCAGTTCGCCAATGCGCTGATCGCCAAAGACAAGGGCGAGATCTACACCGCCGAGACGTTCTACAGCCGCCTCACCCGCGGCGAGCGGACCGATGCGATCACCGTGTGGGACATGGCAACCCTGCAGCCCAAGGGCGAGATTGTGCTCCCTGGTGGCAAGCGCCAGCAGTCGGTCACCTATCCGCACCTGTTTCAGCTCACCAATGGCGGCAAGTGGGCACTGATCGCGAACTTCACCCCGGCGCAGTCGGTCACCGTGGTCGATCTCGATGCCCGCAAGGTGCTGGGCGAGATCGACCTGCCCGGCTGCTCGCAGATCTACCCGACCGGGCCGCGCGGCTTCGCCAGCCTCTGCGCCGATGGCTCGCTGTTCAGCGTGACGCTCGATGCAAACGGCGCCGCCGCTTCGTCGAAGTCGGTGCCCAAGGTGCAGGATATCGACAATCAGGCGCTGTTCGGCACCCCGGCCATGGTCGGCACGACCGCGTGGTTCGTCAGCTTCCACGGCATGATCCAGGGCTTCGACCTTTCCGGCACAGTGGCAAGGCCGCTGCCCGGCTCGTTCAGCGTGGGCACAGCCGAAGGCGGCGCGCCCGAATGGCGCCCCGGCGGCTGGCAGGTGATCAACGCTGATGCGTCCGGCAAGCTCTATGTGCTGATGAGCCCCTATGGCAAGGAAGGCAGCCACAAGGACGGCGGCACCGAAGTCTGGGTGGTCGATCCAGCCAAGAAGGCGCGCACCTTGCGCATTCCGCTGAAGGGCCAGACGCTTGCCATCGCGGTCACCAAGGAAAGCACGCCGCATCTCGTCGCCGCGCAGGCAAGCGGTGCGATCGATATCTATGATGCGGCAAGCGGTGCCTTCGTGCGGTCGCTGGGTGCCACGGTCGCCGCCAATCCGATCCTGATCCAGGTGCCGTGATGGCCGCCCTGGCTCTCTTCTGCGCGGCATTGCTGGCCGCTTCGGCGCTGCACAAGGCGCTCTCTCGGGTGCGGATGATCGAGGCGACGTCCCGGCTGACAGGCATCAGCCCGGTTCCGGCGCAGCTTCTGTTGATCCATGCGGGCACGCTCGAGCTTGTTGCTGCAGGCTGCCTCATCGTCCCGCAATTGCGCACGGCCGGCGCTGTCATCGCTGCGCTCGTCTGGGGCGCATACGCACTCGCCCTCGCCTGCCACCGGGGTGAAACGCTGGACTGCGGCTGCGACCTTGCTGCGCGCAGCAAGCCTGTCACCACCGCGCTCGTGCTGCGCGCGGCAGGACTTGCCGTTCTCGCCGGGATCATCGCGGTCCTGCCCGAAGCGCCGTTCACGCTCGATGCGCCTTTCGCGGCGGCCGGGCTTCTCGCACTCTACCTCGGGGCAAGCGAACTCATCGCCATCCCCGCGGCTCATTGGAAAGCTGCATGATGCTGACTAGCCAGATCTTGCTGTGGACGGCGGTGATCGTCCAGGCCCTGCTGATCGCCGCGCTCGCGCGTCAGGTGGGCATCCTGCATGAACGGATCGCCCCCGCCGGCGCGCTCACGCTGCACCAGAAGGTCGCGCTCGGTGAAAAGGCCACGCCGATGACATTGGCGGACATGAACGGCGTCGGCGTCGCCATCGGCGGCCAGCGGCAGGGCCGCAGCCAACTGCTGTTTTTCGCCTCGCCCGATTGCCCGATGTGCAAATCGCTGCTCCCCATCGTGCGCAGCGCAGCGCGCGCCGAAGCAGGCTGGCTCGATATCGTGGTGGCGGGTGACGGAGGCAAGCCCGGTTATCTCGCGATGGTGCGCGATCATGGGCTGGAGGCGATGCCAGTGGTCCTCTCCGAAGCGCTTGGGCGCGCCTTTGGTGTCTCCAAGCTGCCCTATGCCGTGCTGCTCGACGAGGAAGGCCGCGTCGCCTCGCTGGGCCTCGTCAACAGCCGCGAACATCTCGAAAGCCTCTTCGAGGCCAAGGAGCGGGGCGTCGCTTCGATCCAGGAATTTCTCGCCCGCCGCCAAGCACCTCAGGAGGCCTGATCCATGGCGCGTTTCGACAAGCTGACTGAAAACCTTGCGCGCGGGATCGCCCGGGGAACCTCGCGCCGCTCGCTGCTTGCCTGGCTGGGTGCCGGGATGACGGGCGCGGCCTCGATCCCGCTGCTGCCGGTGGCGCGCGCCGCGACGCCTGCGCCGGAAGCTCCGCACGGGCCCCATGGCCCCAGCGCGGCGCGCCCCCCCATCGTTTCCGGCCTCGAGCAGGATCCCGGCGATCAGTCATCGTGCGATTACTGGCGCTACTGCGCGATCGACGGGTTCCTCTGTTCGTGCTGCGGCGGTTCGGTCAACACCTGCCCGCCGGGCACCGAGATGAGCCCGATCACCTGGATCGGCACCTGCACCAACCCCGCCGATGGGCGCGCCTATGTCATCAGCTACAACGATTGCTGCGGCGTTTCTTCGTGCGGCCAGTGTCTGTGCAACCGCAACGAGGGCGATCGCCCGCAGGCCCGCCCGCAGTCGAACAACGATTACAACTGGTGCCTCGGCTCGGAGAGCTCGATCTACAACTGCTCGGTGGCGGCGGTCATCGGCGTAGCCTTGCCGGCAGCGAAGTGATGCGCGGCGCGTTCCTCGCGCTCGCCGCTGCCGGCGCTGCGGCGCTGGCCGGTCTCACGCTCCCTGTCCATGCCGCGCCCGATGGCGCCGCGATCTACGGCAAATGCGCTGCCTGCCATACGAAGACCGGGGCCGGTGTGCCCGGCGTGTTCCCGCCGCTGGGCGAGGACTTCCGCGTGATGGCCGCCAGCGATGCCGGTCGGCGCTACCTCACGCTGGTCGTGACGCGCGGGGTTAGCGGTCCGATCAAGGTTGGCGGCAAGCCCTATGCCGGGGTGATGCCCGCGCAGGCCACGCTTGACGATGCCTCCGTCGCCGCCGTGCTCAACCACGTCGGCAGCGAAATTGCCAAGACCGGCCCCGAGTTCAGGCCCTTCGCCGAAGCCGAGATCGCTGGCATCCGCGCTGGCGGCGCAACGCTTTCCGCGCAGGATGTTGGCAAGCTCCACGCCGCAGCGGGCGGCCAATGAAGCCCGGCCGCCTTGCCCTTGCCATGTCGCTTCCGCTGAGCCTCGCGCTCGCGGCCAGCGCTGTGGTCCGGGCGGATGAGGCGGCAATCCCCGGTGTGCGCGATGCCTATCAGGCGCGTACCGATTATCAGCTCAAGTGCCAGGGCTGCCACCGCCCCGATGGCAGCGGCGACGCCCGGTCCAACCCGCCGATGCGCGGCATTGTCGCGCGCTTTGAGAACACCGGGAATAAAAGGGGCCACGGATCGGCCGGTAGCACCGGATTAAAAATGGGCCAGTCCTGCTAGAC
>NZ_JAIEPN010000089.1 GCF_019748365.1 Novosphingobium sp. | reverse complement strand
TGGGGCTTTTTATTCAACCCAACTGGCCCCTTTTTAAACCGGTGCCTGGCCCGTTTTTATCCCGGTGTTGACAGCCGCCAGCGTACAAATTCCAAAGCGAGCAATATTTTGGAAGTTTCTCATAGTATCTCCAGACGAACGCAACCCGTCAGATCCTCAGAACGAATTTTTTGGTTGACATCTCCCTAGTCCAGCGCCGCGATCAGGCAGCTTTCCGGCACATTAAGAAATTTTCATTCTGATTTTTACATCCGGATCAAAGCAGTACGTTCAAATCGTCGAAGCGGTTACGGAACCGGCCCGACAAGGCGCTCCAACCGATGGCCACGCTTGGCAAGGCCATCGGCCTGCCGGTCCGCTGGCGCTTGCAGTTCGCCCACTGGCCGGATCTGTCAAAACGGTAACCCTCATTCCATTCAGCGCGGCAAAGCGGTGTGCGAAAGGGGCGGTCGATTCTAACTCTGGCCGGAGAAACTGATGCGCCCTTGTGCTAACTGCAGCGCACCGCTGTGAAGTGCCTGCTCGGGGCCATGCTGGCCCTCCTGCTCGCGCTGACGGGGTTTCTGATCGTGGCGGGCTATTTCGACCGCGAAGTGTTCGTGCCCGTCCCGGCGACCGGCACACCAATCCCGCGGCGCGCACGGCTTGCGGTCGTGTATGTCTCGGGCGACGTCGGCTACCGGATCGCAATGGGCAGCGCGATCGGATCGCGCCTTGCCGCCGACGGCATTCCTGTTCTGGCCGTCAATTCCCTTGCCTACTTTCGCCAACACCGCTCGCTGACCGAAGTCTCCGCCCTCACCGCCGAAGCGATCCGCAAGGCCCTCGCCTTCGGTCATGCGGACAAGGTCGTGCTGATCGGCCATTCGCTCGGTGCCGATGCGTTGCAGGCCAGCCTGCCCGGCCTTGCGCCGGCATTGCGTGCGAAAGTGCAGGGTGTCGTTCTGATCGTGCCGACAAACACGCTCTATCTGCAGATTTCGCTTGGAGAGATGCTCGATTGGGGCAAGCCCGACGGGCCAACGCTGCCAACGCTGCGGCAGCTCGACTGGGCACCGCTGACCTGCATCTACGGCGCGGATGAAACTGACAGTCCATGCCCTCTCTTGCCCGGAAAGAATGTCCGCCGGGTGCCGCTTCCCGGCGGCCATGCTCTCGACTGGGACATGCACGCGGTCCACGCTGCGGTGCTGGGCGGCATAGATGCCTCGGCACCCCGCAAAGCATTACAAGAGTTTCAGGAGCCTCTCATCCAGCTGTCAGCCAAGGCCCGATAAGTCCCGCTCCAGTTTTGAATGACAGGGGACCCGTCATGCCTGCTTCACGCCTATCGACCAGCCTGGCGCTCGGCCTCGCGCTTGGCCTTGCCGCGCTGACCGCGGTTCAGACCCACGCGCAGCCTGCATCATCCCCAACTGCCCGTTCCGCCTGGATCAACCCCTACAACGACGTGAAAGTCGAAACAGGCGATTGCGGCGGCAAGCTGTGTGGCTGGGTCGTGTGGGCAACGCCCGAGGCGGAAGCAGAAGCGCGCGAAGCTGGCACCGCCAAACTTGTCGGCACCCAGTTGCTCTACGACTATCGCGAAACCGGGCCCAATGCCTGGGAAGGCCACGTCTTCGTGCCGGACATGGGGCGCACGTTCTATTCCACGATCACCAGGCCTGACGAGAACACGCTCAAGATCAGCGGCTGCATTCTGGGCGGCTTCATCTGCAAGTCGCAGCTATGGCACCGCGCGTGAGACCGGAGACCGCGCTCGTCCGCAGCTTCGGCAGTCTGTATCGCCGACACCGGACTGCAGTCCATCTCGGTGCCGTGCTGGCGCTGGCGGGGATCGGCCTGTTCGCCTTGCACGGCCTGCTGGATCAGGTGCGCCTGCGCGATGTGAGCGCGGCGCTGCGGCAGCTCAATGCGTGGCGCTGGGCCTGCGCGCTCGCTCTCACCGCCGCCAGCTATGTGCTGCTGACGTTCCATGACGTGCTGGCCTTGCAGGTCATCGGCAAGCGGCTGCCTTGGCGCACAGCCGCGCTTGCCTCGTTCACCAGCTATACGCTGAGCCACAATCTCGGGCTTTCGCTGATTACCGGCGGCTCGGCGCGATACCGCATCTACAGCGGCAGCGGGCTCGATGCGGCCGATGTCATGCGGGTGATCGCGAATGCCAGTCTCGCCTTCTGGAGCGGCGTGATCGTCATGGCCGCCCTGGCGCTCGTCCTACACCCGGCGGCCTTGCCAATGGGCCCGGTCCTGATCGAGCCTGCGCTGCAAAGCCTTGTCGGCGCAGCACTCCTAGCAGGTCTGGCAGGGCTGCTGTGGACTGCGCGGGCTGGCGGGCGGAAGCTGCGCCTGGGCCGCTGGGCGCTGCCCCTGCCCTCCGCGCGGCAGGCCATGATCCAGATCAGTGTGGCCAGCCTCGATCTGCTGGCAGCGAGCGCCGCACTTTTCGTGCTGGTGCCCGCCCTTTCCCCGCAGGCATTCCCGTTGTTCTTTCTGGCCTATGCGCTTGCCATCATCGCCGCGCTAGTAACGCATGTTCCGGGCGGTGTGGGGGTGTTCGAAGCCGTGATCATCGCCGCGGTGCCGGATGTGGCAAAGCCTGCGATGCTGGCCGCGCTCATTGCCTACCGGGCTATCTACTATCTTTTGCCGCTGCTCGTCGCAGCACTGATGCTGGCGGTTCACGAACGCAGCGTCTGGCGCAAACCAGTCGTTCTTGCGCTCGATGCCTCGCAAGCGGTGCTGGCTGTCATGGCACCTCGCTGCCTCGCGGCTCTGACCTTCACGGGCGGCCTGATGCTGCTGCTTTCCGGGTCCCTGCCCGGCATTCCCGATCGCCTCCTTGCGCTGCGCAGCTTTGTGCCACTACCGTTCATCGAAGCCTCCCACATTGCCGCAAGTCTTGCGGGAACCGCACTCCTGCTCCTTGCCCCCGGGCTCTACAGGCGGCTCGACGGTGCGTTTCTGCTCACCCGCGCGGTCCTTTTGGCGGGTGCGATCTTCTCGCTGCTCAAGGGCTTCGACTATGAGGAAGCCGTCATCCTGCTGGTGATCGCTGCCGTTCTTCAATCAACGCGGAGAGCCTTCTACCGCCGAACCGCGCTGACGGTCCGCTACTTCACCCCGATCTGGATGGCTGCAGTGGCCTGCGCGCTCGGTCTTTCCATCTGGATCGGTTTCTTTGCCTTCAAGCATGTCGATTATGCTGATGACCTCTGGTGGCAATTCGCATGGAACGGTGATGCGTCCCGTTTCCTGCGCGCCAGTGTGGCCGCTGCCGTTCTGGTCATCTGCACCATTCTGGCTTGGCTGTTCGGGCCCGCCATCGAGGATCGTGAGGAGGGCTGCCCTGGACTGCCTCGCTCCTCAGGACCGCTGCAGCACTCCACGAGGACCTGTGCGTTGCTCGCCTGGACGGGTGACAAGCGGTTCCTCTACTCGGCAGACGAAACCGCCTTCGTGATGTACCAGATCCAGGGCCATACCTGGATCGTCATGGGCGATCCGGTCGGCCCGAAAGCGGCATGGGCCGATCTGCTCTGGCAGCTGCGCGAGCGCGCCGATGCCGCACAGGGCCGGCTCATGCTCTATCAACTGACTGCAGAGGCCCTCCCGATCGCGATCGATCTCGGCCTTCAGATCGTCAAATACGGCGAGGATGCCAATGTTGATCTGGCCCGGTTCTCGCTGGCCGGGCCGGAAGCCAAGGGCCTGCGCTATGCCGAGCGGCGTGCCCTGCGCGATGGTGCCAGCTTCGAGATCATTCCTGCGGCGAGAGTGCCCGCCATTTTACCCGAACTCCGGTCCGTTTCCGACTGCTGGCTTGCCAAAAAAGGGCATACGGAAAAGGCATTCAGCGTCGGCCGGTTCGATCCGGCCTACCTGGTCCGCTTCGATTGCGCGGTCGTGCGCTGGGAGAGCCGGATCGTCGCCTTTGCCAATATCTGGTCGACCCGGAGCAAGGACGAGATCTCGGTGGACCTCATGCGTCACCTTGATCGATTGCCCTATGGCACAATGGATTTCCTGTTCCTGCGCCTGATGGCGTGGGCACAGGAGGAAGGCTATCGCTGGTTCAATCTTGGCGTGTCGCCGCTCGCGGGGATCGAGGCGCGCAAGCTGGCACCGATCTGGGCCAAGGCTGGCGCGCTGCTTTACCGCCACGGCGAGGATTTCTACGGCTTCGAAGGGCTGCGGGCCTTCAAGGACAAGTTTTCTCCGGTCTGGGAACCGCGCTATGTTGCGGGGCCGTTCGGCCTCGGCATGGCCCGTGCGATGATTGATCTGCAGGCGCTGGTCGGAGGCGGTCGGTCCAGTGCGGCACGGCCTGCGATGCTTGCGCCGACGGCAGGGCCGGGCCTGCAGCTCCGGCGTACGCCGGCCCTTCGGGGCCAGACAACTACAGCACTTTCCGACCAATCTGGCTCATCGTGATTGCGTCAGGAAGCTTCTCGGCAAGGAGCGCCGCGCAGTGCGGGCTGGTAGCCCGTGCCAGCGGCGCGACGCTGCCTGAGTCTCATTGGCCGAGGGGCTTCCTGACGCGACCCCGAAGGGGCGGGCCGCTTTTGGCCCATCGCAGCTTTGATCGTCGGTCACTATGGGCAAGCATAGCTCCCTCCTCTCGCCTCGCGCTGGGCCAAAATCGGCTCCGTCACGGTGAGCCAGATTGGTCGGAAAGTGCTCTAGCGGTCCGGCAGGATGGGCAACCGCAGGGTGACGACAAGCCCTTGCGGATCGGCAGCGCCAAGCGTCAGCACGCCGCCATGCAATTGCGCGATCGTGCTCACGAGCGAAAGCCCCAGTCCCGAACCGCTTTCGGTGCGCGCCGCATCAAGGCGCCCGAAGCGCCTCAACGCCTCCTCGGTGCGTTCGGCGGGGATGCCCGGACCATCATCGCGCACCGTGATCTCGACCTCGTCGCCGGCAATCTCGGCGTGCAGCATGATGTGCTGCCCGCCCTTGGCATACTTCAGCGCGTTGTCGATCAGGTTGCTCAGCGCCTGATTGAGCAGATCGCGATGCGCGACGACCGGCAGCCGCGCATCGCCATCAGAGCCGAGGACGAACCCGGCATCCTCCGCCACCGGGCCATAGACTTCGACCAGGTTGTCCAGCGCCTGGGCAAGGTCGAAGCGGGTGAACTGGTCACGCCCGATTCCCGCTTCGGCCCGGCTGATCTGCAGCGCCGTGTTGAGCATGCGGTGCAGGCCATCGGCCTCCTCGATTGCCTCACCGAGCACCGCAAGAGCGGCCGGATCACGCGTCCGGCCAAGGCCGCGCTCCAGCGTCGATTTCAAGCGTGAGACTGGCGAGCGCAGATCATGCGCCATGGAATCAGTGACCATCCGCAGCTCTTGCACGAGACGTTCGATGCGCTGGAGCATTCGGTTGATCGTTAGTCCGAGCCGATCGAAAGAATCGCCTGTTCCATTGCGCTCGACCCGCGCCGAAAGGTTGCCGCTATCGACGGCCCGCGCCACGCCGGAAAACCGGTCAATGTGATTCTCGAGAAAGCGCGAGAAGAAGAAGGCGATTCCCGCTGCAAGAGCGAGGCTCATCGCCATGGCATAGAACATGGCCGTCTCGCTGGCCTGCACCAGCGCCAGCTGTCCTTCAAGAACCTGACCGGTGAGCAAGGTGTAACCGCCCTTGAGGCGTGTGGTCACCACGCCCATTTGCTCGGGCGCACGCGATTCCTCGCGGTACAGGCTGATCGTGCGCCAGTGTTCCCGATCGCTCACCGTTGTTGGCCAGGCACCGAGGTTGCCAACCACCCGGGTGCCGTCCGGCCCGCGCAGGAATACGACAAAATCGTGGTTCTCGGTGGCCTGCATCTCCTCTGCAATTCTCGCGGTGGCCCGCGCCGGACCCGCATCACGAAAATCGCGGGCGATGTTGTCTCGGGCAAGCTCGGCAGCGCGGCGTGCATCTCCAAGGATGGTCTGGCTGGTAAGGCCGAACATCAGGTACAAGCCCAGCCCGAGTGACGCACACTGGGCCAGCGCAAAGATCAGGACAAAGCGGGCTATACTGGTGCTGTGGAAGAGGCGGCGTCTCATCCCGTCAGGTCAACCTGTCCGGCAGGCGTTTCAAGCAGGATCACCAAGGATATAGCCCGCCCCGCGGATCGTGTGGATCAGCGGAACCTCGAAACCATCCTCAAGCTTGCGGCGCAGCCGACTCATGTGGACATCGACCACATTGGTGCCGGGATCGAAATGATATTCCCAAACGCCCTCGAGCATCATCGTGCGGGTGACGACGGTGTTCTTGTGCCTGAGCAGGTACTCCAGCAGGCGAAACTCGCGCGGCTGCAGATCGATCTTCTGACCGGAGCGGCGCACCTGCCGGTTGAGCAGGTTCATTTCCAGATCGCCAAACGAAAGCGTCGTTTCCACCTCGCCTTGCCCCCGGCCTTTGGTCATCAGGAGCTTGAGCCGCGCGAGCAGTTCGGAAAACGCAAAAGGTTTGGAGAGATAGTCGTTGGCCCCGGACGTCAGCCCCTCAACCCGCGCATCGACAGAGCCCAGCGCAGAGAGGATGATCACCGGTGTCTCGACTTTCGCGGCACGCATAGCGGCCAGCACCGCCATGCCGTCCATGCCCGGAAGCATGCGATCAAGGATGATCGCATCGTAACTGCCATCAGTCGCGTGAAAGAGACCGTCGCGACCGTCAGCCACCTTATCGACGACATACCCCTCGTCAGTAAGGCCCTTGGCGATGAAATCCGCCGTGCGCAGGTCATCTTCGACGATCAATATCTTTCGCGACATGGCCCCTATTTCGCTAGATCGGAGCCATTTGGCAACTCTGCTTCAAGCAAAATGCCCGGCCTGCCCAGTTGCAGATGCACGGGCCGGGCCGGATTTGGGGTCAGTGCCCGATCTACGTCCCCAACGGAGTGGATTTCCACGCCGTCGATCTGCTCGATAACGTCTCCGGCGCGGATGCCTGCGGCCTCTGCAGGACCTCCGCTTTTCACGCTGGTGACGATCAGCCGGCTGGATGCTTTGCCTCGATCGCCACCAACGGCATCGCCCGGGCCCTCGCTGGCTGCCTCGAACGTCAGCCCGGCCAGCCCTGTGTGCTCCGGCGCGCCCGCAAGATGAACCATCAGCACGGCGACGGCACAGACAGACAAGACCACAAGCGGAAATGCCCACGCGATGAATGGTGTATGACGAGGATGGAAGGAGCCATTCATTCCAACAGCATAGCACGCTGCGTCTGCCGAACGGTTTCGGCCAGATTACAAATCGGTAATGCTCGTCAGACGGGAAAGCGCCAGAGGGATCGAAATCAAAAATTTTGGCATCTATTTTAGATACTTACGACCACCGACAAGTCGCGTACGGTGTGCCGGTCAAGCCTGTTTCAAACTGAGCCTGTCGCCCCAGCTTTTCACGCCCACCGCCACTCCTGTCATGGTTTTGAATCCGCAGTAATCTTGCGCCGATGAGCGGCATCTGAGCGATCAAACTACGGGGTCCATTGGGGGGCATTGCTAGCAGGCACAGACCCACTTTGTTCGCGATTGGGGACCAGATAACCATCATGAAAGGGCGATCCCGTCGTATGGGAATGAAATCATGCCTCGGGCCTCTAACCAACAATCTGCGCGCGCCAGCTGGCTTCCAACCCTCGGACATTTGCTATGGGATGATGCGGAAACAGTCATTCACGCCAAGTGTCCGCGAATTGCGCACCCCGTTGTGCCCAGTATGCTGCAAAGCCTAAAAGTCGGCGATGATCGATCCAGTCAGCCGACGCGGACCATTGGTTCTGAATCCCCCGCCGCCCGATACGCGCCACCCGAAGACGTTGCTGAGGTTGGCCAGCTTGACCCGAAGAATCGCGTCGCTCTTGCGGATCTTGAAGCGGTAGCGCGCGCCAAGATCGGCGGTAAGGCGTTGCGGGATGGCAAAGCGGTTCAGCGCGTCAGCCGCGCGCGCACCTTCATAAAGCAGACGCAGATCGATCGACCAGCGTTGTTGCGAGGCCGGCATCCAGTCGATGCTGGCATCGATTAGCGTGCGCGTACGGCCGATGGGGCGGCTGCCAAGGCGGCCATCCCTTACCGCCTCCCCGGCTACGCGCGGGTCCATCAATACCGCGCCGGCAACGAAGCTGAGGCCCTTGGCCGGCTTTCCTGAGAGCGAAAACTCGTATCCCATGTGCTGCACTTCGCCCAGGGTGCGATAGACGTTGTCCCTTGTGTCTATCTCGAAATAGGGTTTGCGCAGGTCGAACCACGAAGCGACCGCGCGGATGTTTCCCGGAAGGGCAAGACGCAGACCAGCCTCGACCTGCCGGGTGCGCAAGGCGGGCAGCACTTCATTGGCATTTGCGGCGTTGACGGGAGCGGTGCCTGCCTCCTCCAGCCCGCGCGTGGTGGCGGCATAGACCGTCAGGCCCGAGGTGACCTTTACCGCCAGCGCGGCATTCCACAGCCAGTTGCGATCCCGGCGCGCGAAGCTTGGCAGACTGGGGCTGTCGATGGACTTTCGGTAATCGCTGCGGGTCACGCCCAGGTTTAGCTCGCCGCGATCCTGCCAGACCAGATCATAGCCCGCCGACAGCAGCATCTGCCGGACGCGATCATCGGTCAGCACGCCATATTCGCGCACCGGTTCAGGCACGGGATAGGGCACGCCGATCCGGCCAGGACCTATGGCGGCCAGATCGAAGCCGCCATAGCGCGCATCGACCTTGCGGCCGCGCACCGAGGCGATCAGGCGGTGGCGGCGCGGGCCATCGCGAAAATCGCGCACCACGCGCGCTTCGCCGGACCAGGATACATAAGCCTGATCGCGGCCGGACAGGATGAAGCGCTCGCCGATGCCGTCCCGGTCCACGCCAGCAAACCAGGCGCTGGCAAAATCATCCTGGGTGAAACTGCTGCGAAACAGGCCCGCTTCGAGCCTCCATGGGCCCAGCGCGGTCTTGGCCAGACCGCCGAAGTTCTGGCTGTGGCCCGACCACTGCCCCCAATCCTGTCCGAAAAAGCGCCGCCGTTTGATCTCCTTGGGGAGGAACGGTCCGGAGGTGTAGATCAGCGGCCCCTGTTCCTCGTCGCCATAGTCATAGCGACTGAAGAACGCCGTCAGTTCGGTGTGCGGTGCGGGCCGCCATCGGGCGACGTTGCAATAGCTGACGAACCAGGCGTTGACGCCATCGGCATAGCGATCATCGAAGTAGCCAATGGCAGGATAGATGCCCAGGTTCGATGTCAGCGGGACGCCAGCCTCGATCGTGGCGTCAACACCGAAATAATCCCCGGCGTTGAGCCGCGCGGTCACAATCGTCCGGTCACCGGCGCGGCGCAGGTTGGCATCGACGAGGCCGGTGGGCGCAGGGAAAGGCTGGCCGAAGGCAGTCAGCCCGACTTTGATATCGCTTGTCGCCACGAACAGATCGCTGATCGCGCCCGATCTGTTGTAGTATAGCCCCTCGATCCGAGCGTTGCCCGCATCACTGGCCGAAAAGCCCCGGACCTCGCCATTGGCGTAGATTCCAACCGATTCGCTGCCGACGCTTTTGCCGAAGCCATCGTCCGCCGCCGTCGCCGCATTCTCGGTCGCGCGCTGGGCATGCGCTTCGGCTGAGGCCAATGCGAATGCGGATGCGATGATGAGGGCGCGCGCGTCCTTCAGCACGAAGCGGGAGGCGGCACGTGGCCCATGCGCGATTCATCGAGCGGCGTATCGATCACCAGCACCAGCCGCCGCTCGCCCGTATCGCCTACCGGGGGTGATCGGTGAAAACAGGGGGCGTGGCCTTCGCCGAACAGCCGCCCCTTGAACAGCGCGACATGGCCGGCGGGCAGCCGCACAAGCCCGGCATCGGACGGTTCCTGTCCGGCGGGAACATAATC
Source organism: Novosphingobium sp. (assembly GCF_019748365.1). Taxonomy (GTDB): domain Bacteria; phylum Pseudomonadota; class Alphaproteobacteria; order Sphingomonadales; family Sphingomonadaceae; genus Novosphingobium. The sequence continues at coordinate 37,145 of NZ_JAIEPN010000089.1, read as the reverse complement.
GGTCCCCGGCCCCCAATAGGTGGTGATAAGCCGCAAGTCGGTGTAGTCCGCATGCACCTTGCGGCAGGCGTTGGTGTTGATCCCCTCAAGCCGGATGCGCACCGCAGGCACGCCCATCAGCGCGGCAAAGCGGGTGGCAAGATCACGGATATCCTCGCACAGTTCGGCCGGGATTTCGCCGAGCGCCCGCACGGCTTCCCCCACCGGGCCCTCTCCGCGCAGTTCGAACGGCGCGGAGAGGGCCAGCGGTTCGGCAAGGGCCGCAAGCCCCGCCAGCGTGCGGGGCTCGACAAGGATCGGGCAGTCCGCGTGCCGGATTGTCTGCCAGTCGGTCGCACAGGCCGTGTCGATGGTATCAAGCATCGTCAGAACCGCACCCTGACACCCCCGGACGCCGTGCGCGGCGCGCCGGGCTGGACCCACAGGCTGGCGAAGCTGTTGGTGTAGTAGGTTTCGTTGAACAGGTTGCTGACCTGGCCGAAGACCTCGATCGCATCGGTTGGATGCCAGTTGGCGAACAGGCGAGTCAGGGTATAGGCAGGCAGTTCAAAGGTGGTGCCGGTTTCGCCCAGACGTTCGCCCACATGCTGCACCCCGGCGCCCAGCCGCAGTTCGGTGCCAGCAACGGCGAACTTGCGCGAGGCCTGCAGGTTCAGCGAATGGCGCGGCACGTTGATCAGCCGGTCGCCCACGCGGACGGCCAGGCCGAAATTGGGCTCTCGCACATCGGACCGCGCCTCCGCATCGACGAAAGCATAGGACAGCAGCACGTCGATAGCGCCAGGCAGCGTTCCGTTGAGATCGAACTCGATGCCCTGGCTGCGGGCCTTGCCGATGGGCAGCGAGAAGCCGGGGTTGTTCGGATCGGCGGCAAGGACATTGGTCTTGTTGAGGCGGAAATAGGCGATCGTTCCGGTCAGCGCGTTGTTCAGCAGGCCGAACTTCGCCCCGGCTTCGAACGAACGGGTGGTTTCGGGATCGAAGATCGTGCCGCTGGCCGTTGCCCCGATGTTCGAACGGAAGCCTTCGCCGTACGTCGCGAACAGCGACAAGGCACTGCTGGCCGTCCAGACCACGCCCACTTGCGGGCTGAAACGCTCGACCGTGCGGCGCTGATCGACATTGCTCGTCCGATTTAGCGTGCGCAGCGAGAAGCGATCAAAACGCCCGCCGAAGCGCACCTGCACTTTTGGCGAAAGCGTGATCTGGTCCTGCAGATAGATGCCATAGGCATTCTGCACATCGAGCCGGTTGGTCTGCGGACCAGGGGTGCGCAGCGGAAAGCGGCCATAGACCGGCGCGGTCACATCAATGATGTTGGCGGCCAGATCAGACGGGTTGCCGCTGACCGCTGGCGGGCGGAAGCGCAGAAAGAGCTGGCTGTTCTCGAACTGGTCGAAATCCGCGCCGAACAGCAGCCGGTTGCGCAGCCCTCCAACCTTGAAATCGCCCGAAAGCTCGGCACGCAGCACGTAATGGTCCGCGTCATAGTCGCGGAAGCGGCGCTGGCGCGAAAGCGAGCGGCCATCGACGAACAGTTTCTGCCGCGCGGCGGCCAATTCGGCCTCGGTCGAAAACCCTTCGAGGCTGCTCTGGCGGTAGCTTCCGCCCACCAGCAGGCTCCACGCATTGCTGAAATCGTGCTGCAACTGGAGCTGGTGGCCGGTCACGTTGGCCTCGATCGGGCCATCGCCCGGTTCGCCCAGAAAGCGGCTGCGCGGGATCGCATCCAGCTTGCCGCCGATGGCCACAATGCCGCGGTCGAACGGAACTTTCTGCCGCGTGAGTTCGAGATTGTAGGTCAGCCGCGTCGCTTCGCCCAGCTTGATCCCTACCGTGGGCATGAAGCCGTAGCGTTCGGTCTCGATTGTATCGCGGAAACTGTCGGCATTCTCGTAGAAGCCGATCAGACGCACAGCGATCTTGTCGCCTGCAGCAAGGTTGAGATCGGCATCGGCGCGGAACGCATCGAAGCTGCCATAACTGGCCGAAACCGTGCCTTGCGTGGCACCGAACTGCGCCTGCTTGGTAACGATGTTGACCGTGCCGCCCGGCTCGCCCCGGCCGAACAGCGCCGCATTCGGGCCCTTGAGCACTTCGATCCGCTCGATCCCCGAAACATCGCGCGGACCACCGAATCCGCGACCGCCGTTGAAGCCGTTGACCAGGTAGCCGCTGGGCAGGTTCTCATCCCCCGCAAAGCCGCGCACGGCATAGGCATCCCACAGACCGCCGAAATTGTTCTGCCGGGCGACGCCGGCATTGAGATCGAGCGCATCGGTCAGCCGCAGGATATTGTTGTCCCGCAGCACTTGCTGGTCGATTACCGCGATCGACTGGGGGATCTCGATCTGCGCGAAATCACCGCGGTAGGCTTGGCGAACGCCGGTAACGACAAGCTCCTCAGCGGGAGCGGCTTCTTCGGCGCGGGCAGTTGCCAGCGGAGCGGCACCCGCCAGCAGGCAGCCGATTGCAAATTTCAATGATCGCACGTTGCCCCCTAAGGCCGGATTGATGATACAATGTATCGCGGAATCGCCTTGCGGAAGATCGCAGCGAGAGTCAATGTGATAGTATACCATGACATTGACAGCGCGCATGGCATGGCACAACAGGGCAGCATGAGCTCCACCCAAGCCCCCACCCCTTCGCCTGACCAGAACCGCAGCACGCAGCAGGCTGGTTTCCCCATTGCAATCGATGGCTTGCGGCTGGCCAGAGGCGGCAGGACGGTGCTCGACGGCCTGTCGCTGACCGTCGCGGCGGGGGAAGTCTATGCCCTGCTCGGCGGCAACGGTGCGGGCAAGTCGACCACGCTGTCGGCCCTTCTCGGCTTTCTCGAACCAGATGCGGGGACCGTTCAGGTCTGCGGGCTCGATCCGGTGCGGCAACCGGACAGCGCCCGCGCCCTCGTCGCCTATCTGCCAGAGAATGTGGCGCTCTACGATCAACTGTCCGCCTACGAGAACATGGCCTACTTTCTGGCGCTGGGCGGACGCGAACCTGGACCGGCGGAGATGGACGCCGCACTGGACGCCGCCGGGCTTCAGCATGAAGCCCGCGCCCGGCGGGTCTCGGGATTTTCCAAGGGCATGCGGCAGAAGGTGGCGATTGCCATGGCGGTTCTGCGCAATGTGCCCGTGCTGCTGCTCGACGAGCCCACCAGCGGGCTCGATCCCCGCGCCACGGCGGATTTCAACGCACTGCTGGGCGTGCTCAAGGCGCGCGGCACGGCGATCCTGATGGTCACGCATGATCTGCTCGGGGCCGCGGACTGCGCCGACCGGATCGGCTTTCTGGCACAAGGGTGGATTGTCGACGAAGTACAGCCTGGCGACGGCATCGACGTGCTGGCCCTCCACCACCGCTACGGCGAGCGAACGGCGGCATGAACCCGGTCCGGCTGGTTGCCGCGCAGGAATGGCGGCTGATGTGGCGCAGCCATGTGGCGCGCCTCGCCCTCGTCATGGTCATTGCGCTGTCGGCGCTCGCAGCCCTGACCTCGATCGCGCATCGCGATCAGAGCGATGGACTGCGCGCGCGCTTTCAGGCACAAGCAGATCGCGAATTCGATGGCCAGCCTGCGCGCCATCCGCACCGCATGGTGCACTATGGCCACTTCGTGTTCCGCCCTCTGCCCGCGCTGGCCGCGTTCGATCCGGGTGTCGATGGCTTTACCGGAAACACGATCTTCCTCGAAGGGCACCGCCAGAACAGCGCCAACTTCGGGGATGTGCGGCAATCGTCGCTGCTGGCGCGCTTCGGGCAGTTGACCCCGGCTTTCGTGCTGCAGGTGCTGGGGCCGCTGGTGCTGGTCTTCGTCGGCTTCGGCGCGATTGCGCGCGAACGGGAAAGCGGCACTCTGCGCTTTCTCAAGGCGCAGGGGCTCTCTGCGCCCAGGCTGATTGCCGGCAAGACGCTGGCGCTGGGCGGCATTGCTGCGGTGATTCTGCTGCCAGCACTGCTGTCGCTGGGCTGGCTGGTTGCAGGCGAAGCGGCGCCGCTGCCAGGCGCAGTGCTGCTGGCGGCTTGCTATAGCCTTTACCTGCTGTTCTGGGTGCTTGCGGTCGTGGCTGTCTCGGCCATGGCGCGCGATGCCCGGTCGGCCTTGCTGTCGCTGCTTGGTCTGTGGGCACTTGCGACGGTGCTGGTGCCCCGCATCGCGCCCGACATCGCGCTTGCCGCCACGCCGCTGCCGACGCGCCTCGAAACCGATATTGCCATTCATGAAGACTTGCGCCGCATCGGTGATAGTCACAATCCAGACGACCCCCATTTCGCCGCGTTCAAGGCAGCAACGCTCAAGCGCTACGGTGTCAGCCGGGTGGAAGATCTTCCGGTCAACTATCGCGGCCTGGTGGCGATGGAGGGCGAGAAGATCACCTCGCAGCTGTTTGACCGCTACAGCAACGCCCAGTTCGCCAGCCAGAAACAGCAGAGCAGCATGGCAACAGGCTTTGGCCTGCTGAGCCCGGCGATTGCCTTGCGCAGCGCGTCGATGGCGCTGTCCGGCACCGACCTTGACGGCCACAAACGCTTCCTTGAGCAGGCCGAAGCCTATCGCTACGCGATCGTGCAGGCCCTGAACCGGCTTCAGGCCGAAGCCGTGACCTATGCCGACGATGGCAACCGCAACAGCGATCCCGAAGCAGCCCGCCGCGTGCGGATCGATCCGAAGCACTGGCACGAAGTTCCCGATTTCGCTTACCGGTCGGCCACGCTGGGCGAACGCGTGCAGGCCGCGATTCCGGGCATGGCGATGCTGTTGCTTTGGTTTCTGGCCGGAGTCTTGATGCTGCGCCTTGCCGCGCGCCGGGTGGGGGAAGCGCTGTGATGCGACTCTGGCCCCATGAACTGCGGCTGTTCCTGCGCCAGCGCATCGCGCTGCCGGCGTTGCTGCTGATGGCAGTGCTTTCCGGCGCGAGCGTCTGGGCAGGGCTTGCCGAAGTGGCGCGGCAACATGAGGTCATCGCGCGGATTCAGCCGCGTCAGGCCAGCGACGAGGCGGCGATTGCGGCATGGGCGGGCAAGGAAGGCGATGCCGGGAACGCGGCCTACTACACCTTCCACGCCACGTGGGATGCGCCATCTTCGCTCGCCTTCGCCGCGCTTGGCATGCGCGATGTTGCCCCGTTCGTGCTGCGCGTGCGCGCCTTGCCGATCGAGGGCCAGATCAACGAGAGCGAGAATTACAACGCCGAGCTGGCGCTGCCGGGGCGGTTCGACTGGGCCTTCGTCCTCACTTATCTCGCCCCGCTGCTGCTGATCGCGCTGCTCCACGATCTGTTCTCCGGCGAACGCGAGGCCGGGCGCGCCGTGCTGCTCGACGTGATGGCCCAGTCACCCCGCGGACTGTGGTTCCGGCGGATCGTGCTGCGAGCTGGCCTGCTGCTGCTGGCGCTCGTGCTGCCGTTCATAGTCGGCGCGGCGCTTTCCGGTACCGGCGCTGCCGCAACCGCGCTCATTGCTGGCATTGCCGCAGCCTATTTCCTGTTCTGGATCGCGCTGTGCCTTGTTGTGGGGCGGATGAAACTGGGATCACTGGCCAATGCCGCCTCGCTCGCCGTGGTCTGGCTGGCGATCACGCCGGTCCTCCCCGGCCTTGCCCTGCTGGCGATCAATCACGCCATACCGGTGCAGCAGGGCGTCGAGCTGACGCTCGCCCAGCGTGAAGCCGTCCATGGCGGCTGGGACAAGCCCAAGGATGCCACCATGCAGGCCTTCCTGCGCGACTATCCCGAATGGAAAGACAAGGCCGCGTTCAAGGGCGGCTTCCACTGGAAATGGTACTTCGCTTTCCACTACCTTGGCGACCGGTCGGTGGCCAACAAGGTCAAGGCCTATCGCAGCGGGCTCGAAGCGAGAGATGCCTGGACGCGTCGGATCGGTGTCGTCCTGCCGTCAGTCGGCGTGCAGGTCGCGATCCACCGCCTGGCGCGCACCGATCTTGGCGCACAGCTTGCCTATCAGGATCGCATCCGCGCCTTCCACGCAGCGCTGCGGCATTTCTATTACCGCTACATCTTCAACGAGATACCTTTCCGGACCGAAGACTTCGCGAAATCGCCGCGGTGGCAGGGACGGTCTGGCGAAGGCCCGGCGGCGTAATGTGATTCACCGAGATGGGCACACCTCGACAATCAGTGGAGCCAAGACAGTCACGCCAGAAGGTGTTGAACCGCATTCCAGATCTGCTGCGTGGCATCAAGCACATGCTCGTCATCGAGGTGGGCATAAAGGGCAGTCGATTGATGGTTTGCATGGCCGAGCAGCCGTCCGATCATGGGCAGAGTTTCCTTGCTCATGGCGGCATGGCTGGCGAAGGTATGACGCAGGTCGTGGATGCGCAGCTTGCCGAGATCAGCCCGTTGAAGGATCGTCGGCCAGAGATGCTGGATGGAGCTGATCGGCCTGCGATACTGGTAGTTCCAAAACAGCCCGGAAATCTTCGGATGGCGCTGCAGATTGTCGATGACCTCCTGTGCAGCCGAACCGAGCCAAACCGTGCGAGGACCGGTCTTGCTGTCGCGCAGGAGCAAACGGTTGCGCTTCACGTCCCGCCATTGGAGGGTAAGGATTTCGCGGTAGTGGCAGCCAGTCTGCAACAGCAACGTGATGACCGCGCATCCAGAGCGGATGGTCAAATTGTCGCTGGCGCGCAAATCGGGCAGCACCTCACCAAACCGGGCCAGTTCCTCGGCGGATAGGAACCGTTCGCACTGTCTGCGCTTGTTCGGCCTGACCGAGCGGCACGGGTTGGTGTTCTCAAGCCGGTACCCCCAGACCTCGGCCTTGCCCAGCATGTTCTTGAGAATCTCGAGCGTGCGGTTCGCCGCGCCGGGACCGGTACGGTTGTTGAGGTCCGCGAACGACTTGGTCACATGCTCTTCGTTCAGCACATCGATGAAGACGCCCTTGAGTGCCCGGGAAGAGGTAGTCGCCAGCCGCTGAGGCGATCATCTTTTTGGCAATAGCAGCGGCTTGAACAGAAAGCGGCACAAGGTGCTCGCGCCCCATCTTCATCCTGTTCGCTGGAATGCGCCATATGGGTTCGGTCGTATTCAGCCCCTCAAACTCAGACTTGGCAGCGAAACGGAGTTCCTTGGCTCTCACCCAAGTCAGCAAAGCAAACATGACCGCATCACGCGTGATCGCCGAGCGCCGCTCGCCCGCTCCTGATAGCCTCGCAGCTTTTCGAGAAATGCCGGGAGTTCACTCAGCGGCAGGCGGCTCATGTGCTGAACGCGGGGCCGGAGCTTCAAGGCCCCGCGAAGGTGCGTCGTCGGATTATTGGCAGCCAGACCACATGCGATAGCGAACTGGAAAGCCTGACCGACACCCTGCTTGGCACGGCGGCTGATGTCGAGCGCACCGCGTTTTTCGATCTCCCGGATCAAGGCGAGCACGCCGGGCGCGGTGATTTCGTGAATGGACATGCTGCCGATGGCCGGGAAACCAAATCTGGCTGCACGTGGAAGGCACAGGGCGCATGCGGACGCGAATCACCCGCAACCCTCTGCTTTTCTGCCGATTTTTGGAAAAATCCGGACCTTCGTGGAGGTCTCCGGAAACAGGATTGGTAGCGGAGGAGGGACTCGAACCCCCGACACGCGGATTATGATTCCGCTGCTCTAACCGGCTGAGCTACTCCGCCCCGAAGGGTTCTGGCCCGGCGGCGGATGTATCCGGCGGCAGGGCAGGCGGGCCTATTAGGCAAGGCTGCCTGCGGGGTCAACAGGGGAATCAGCCTTGCGGCGCATGGCCTAGTGCCGGATGCGCCCGCGGAATGGCCAGCGACCGACGGACTCCCACGGACCGCCAAGGTAGCGGTGCAGCGCAAGGGCCGTGAAGGCAAAGCGCTCTGGCTGCACGGTGGGGGCAAGCACGGCTTGCAACGCCTTGGCATCTGCCCGCAGCACCTTGTTCTGCACGGTGGCGTGGAGGCGCGGCACGCCCTCGTCCTGCAGCGTTAGCATGCCGTGGAAATGCTCGGCGATCATGGCGCGGACATCCAGCAGAGCGCTGCTTTCGATGGCGAGCGCGGTGCCGCTGCCGAGGTCCATAAGCCCTGTGAGCTGCGCGGGCGGCGGTGGCAGTTCGGCGGCAAGCGAGGCCAGCAGCGCCCGCGCCTCCTCTTCCACGAACGGCGGCAGCGCGCGCAGCAGGGTCACGTGCGCCGGCACCAGGTTGCGGTCTGAGGGATAATGCGCGCGGCGCAGCGCTTCGGCGCGGCTCTGGAGTGCGGGCGGCAGCTCGGCGGTCACCACCAGCGGCGCACGCACGGCGGTCTAGAGCTCCCCGCGGGCGCGGCGGAGCGCAAACCAGCGGGCGACGTTGGCGTTGTGCTCCTGCAGGGTGGCAGCAAAGACGTGCCCGCCCTTGCCGTCAGCGACCATGAACAGCGCATCGGTCTTGGCCGGATGCAGCACCGCTTCGATCGCGGCCTTGCCCGGATTGGTGATCGGGGCCTTGGGCAGGCCGACCATCGTGTAGGTGTTGTAGGAATTGACCGCCTGGATCTCGGACTGGCGGATGCGCCGGCCGAGCGGCTTGCCGCGGGTGATCGGATAGATGATCGTGGGATCGGCCTGCAACATCATCCCCTGCCGCAAGCGGTTGGAATAGAGCCCTGCAACCATGCGTCGTTCCGAAGGCTTGCCGGTCTCCTTCTCGACGATCGAGGCAAGAATCACGGCTTCTTCGGGGCTGCGCGCGACGGTATCGGGTCCGCGGTCTGTCCAGAGCTTGGCCAGCGTGCGGGCCATGGCCTGCTGCATCCGGGTGGCCACTGCCGTGCGGCTCTCCCCGCGCTGGAATGCATAGGTGTCCGGCAGGACCGAACCTTCCGCGAGCGTGGGCACAGGGCCGGTCAGCAGAGTGACCTTGGCGAGCCGCTCCTCCACCATGATTGAGGGCATACCTTCGGGAACAGTGACCATGCGGCGTACTTCGCCGCCCTCGCCCTGCAGGATCGCCAGAACGGCCGAGCCGCTGGCATGCGCGGGGATCGCATACTCGCCGGCCTTGAGCGGCTCGCTGCCGCCCAGCAGGCGTGCGCGGATGCGGAAGGTATCAGCGGAGGCGACCACGCCTTCCGCTTCAAGCCGCTGGGCAACGCTGGCGAGCGTCGCACCCTCGGGCACCGAGAACGTTGCGTCCTTGACCAGCGGACCGCTGCCGTACCAGCCGTAGAGGAAGTGGACGCCATAAGCGCCCACCACCAGCAGCACAGCCAGCGCGATGATTCTGAGCCGGCCTGCCTTCTGCATGGAACGCCGCCTCCTGCCGCGCCGGCTCAAATCGCCTTCATGATGACGCTGGCATTGGTGCCGCCGAAGCCGAACGAGTTGTTCAGCACCGCGCGCACCACGCGCTTCTTCGCGACCTTGGGCACCAGATCGACGCCTTCGCAGCCCTCGTCCGGATTATCCAGATTGAGCGTGGGCGGCACGATCTGATCGCGGATCGCCAGCACGCAGAAGATCGCTTCCACCGCGCCGGCACCGCCGAGCAGGTGGCCGATGGCCGACTTGGTGCTGCTCATCGAAGCACCCGCGAGATCGGGCCCCAGCACGCGCTTGATCGCGGCAAGTTCGATGGTGTCGGCCATGGTCGAGGTGCCGTGCGCATTGATGTAATCAATGTCGCCCGGGCCCATCCCTGCCTTGCGCAGCGCCATGCGCATTGCAAGTTCGGCGCCCTTGCCTTCGGGGTGCGGCGCGGTGACGTGGTAGGCATCACCCGAGAGGCCGTAGCCGACGACTTCGGCATAGATCTTCGCGCCGCGCGCCTTGGCATGCTCGTATTCCTCGAGCACGACGACGCCCGCGCCTTCGCCCATCACGAAGCCATCACGGTCCTTGTCGTAAGGACGGCTCGCCTGTTCGGGGCGATCATTGTAGCTGCAGTTGAGCGCGCGCGCCTGGGCAAAGCCGGCGACGCCCAGCGGGTTGATCGTGCTTTCCGAACCGCCAGCCAGCATGATGTCAGCGTCATCGTCGCGGATCATGCGCGCGGCATCGCCGATCGAGTGTGCGCCGGTGGAGCAGGCGGTGACGACGGCGTGGTTGGGGCCCATCAGACCGTACTTGATCGAGACCTGACCCGAGATGAGGTTGATCAGACGGCCATGCACGAAGTGCGGGCTCACACGGCCCGGGCCCTTCTCGTGCAGGACGATCGATTCGCTTTCAATGCCCGGCAGGCCGCCGATACCCGAACCGATCGAGCAGCCGGTGCGCATCTTGAGGGCATCGTCCATGTCCGTCAGGCCGGCGTCTTCGAGCGCCTGGCCCGCAGCATCGATGCCGTAGACGATGAAGGGATCGACCTGCCGCTGGACCTTGAAATCGACACGCTTGTTGGGGTCGAAGCCATAGGGGTGGTCAGCCGGCTTCACTTCGCAGGCGATCAGGCACTTCTGGCCTGCGGTATCGAAGCGCGTGATCCGCCCCGCACCCGATTTGCCGGCAATGAGATTGGCCCACGTGGTTTCGACATCGGCCCCCAGCGGGGTCACGAGGCCAAGTCCTGTGATGACGACACGGCGCATTTCAGTCTCCGAAACGTCCGCCCGCAACCGGCGAACGAACCATGAAGCACAACAGGCCCAGACCCCTCGCGGGACCGAGCCTGTCGAAGCCCCGGCTGATCAAGGCCGGGGGACGACCGACGTTCCCGTCATGCGCCGCGATGGGCACAGGACGAGAAAGTGCGGACGGTTTGGCAATCCGAAAGGATCAGCCCTTGTTGTCGTCGATGTACTTGATCGCGTCCGACACGGTGGCGATCTTCTCGGCCGCGTCATCAGGGATCTCGACACCGAATTCTTCTTCGAACGCCATGACCAGCTCGACGATATCGAGCGAGTCGGCACCGAGATCGTCGATAAAGCTCGCGTCTTCGGTGACCTTGTCGGCCTCTACCCCGAGGTGCTCGACAACGATCTTCTTCACGCGGTCGGCGGTATCGCTCATTCTTTTGCCCCTTCAAGGAACTGGGTTGGTATAATCAAATCCGGCCTTCGCCCTAATGTCCGGATTGCGGGCTGGCAAGTGGCGCGATGCATAGCAGCTATGTGGACGAAGTGTGCGTGATGCGTGACGAGCGGTGAACCGAGCGGACGGGCAGGTGCACAATCCACAGGTTTGCGCTTGCCCCCCTGACCGGTTCACCCCTTGGAGGGTTCCACCGTCCGCAGATGCAATTCGCGCAGCTGGGTGTTCGTCGCTGGCGAAGGCGCACCCATCAAGAGATCCTCGGCGCGCTGGTTCATCGGGAACAGCGTGATTTCGCGCAGGTTCTGCGCGCCGCAAACGAGCATGACGATGCGGTCCACACCCGCCGCCATGCCGCCGTGCGGCGGGGCGCCATACTGGAACGCGCGGTAGAGCCCGCCGAAGCGCTCCTCGACGTCCGCCTTGGAAAGCCCGACCAGTTCGAACGCCTTGACCATCAACTCGGGCGACTGGTTGCGGATCGAACCCGAGGCGATTTCGTAGCCGTTGCAGACGAGATCGTACTGGAAGGCCTTGATCGTCAGCGGGTCCTGCCCCGTCAGCGCGTCCATCCCGCCCTGCGGCATCGAGAACGGGTTGTGCGCGAACTCGACCTTCTTGGCGTCCTCATCCCATTCGTAGAACGGGAAATCGACGATCCAGCATAGCTCGAAGCGGTCCTTGTCGATGAGGCCGAGCTGTTCGGCAACGCGTGTACGCGCCGCGCCGGCCAGCTTGGCGGCCTGCTCCGGCTTGCCCGCGGCGAAGAACAGGCCGTCATCGGGCCCAAGGCCGAGCGCGGCATAGAGCGCTTCCATGCCCTCGGTGCCGTGGTTCTTCGCGATCGGGCCCCCGAAATCGCCGCCCTTGCGCGTCACGTAGCCGAGGCCAGCATGGCCTTCGCTGCGCGCCCACTCGTTCATATCGTCGAAGAACTTGCGGCTCTTGTCTGCCGTGCCCGGCGCTGGGATCGCGCGCACGGTGCCGCCGCCGGCGACGATCTTCTCGAACAGGCCGAAGCCCGAAGTGGTGAAGTAGCTGGCGACGTCGCTGATGATCAGCGGGTTGCGCAAATCCGGCTTGTCCGAGCCATACTTCAGCATGGCATCGTCATAGGCGATGCGCGGGAAACTGCCCGAGGGCGTCACCGGCTTGCCGTTGGCGAAGGTCTCGAACACGCCGCCGATCACCGGCTCCATCGTCTCCCAGACTTCTTCCTGGGTCACGAAGCTCATCTCGAGGTCGAGCTGATAGAATTCGCCCGGCAGGCGGTCAGCGCGCGGGTCCTCGTCGCGGAAGCAGGGGGCGATCTGGAAGTAGCGGTCGAAGCCCGCCACCATGAGCAGCTGCTTGTACTGCTGCGGCGCCTGCGGCAGCGCATAGAACTTGCCGGCATGAATGCGGCTCGGCACGAGGAAATCGCGCGCGCCCTCAGGGCTGGAGGCGGTGAGAATCGGCGTCGAGTATTCAGTGAAGCCGGCATTTTCCATGCGGGTGCGCATGTCGCGGATCACCCTGGTGCGCGTCATGATGTTGGCATGCAGCGTCTCGCGGCGGAGGTCGAGGAAGCGGTAGCGCAGGCGGATATCCTCGGGATACTCCTGCTCGCCGGCCACCGGCATCGGCAGTTCCTCGGCGGCAGACAGCACCGTCGCGGCGCGGGCATAGACTTCGATCTCGCCGGTCGCGAGGTTCGGGTTCACCGTGCCCGCGCTGCGTGCCTTGACCTCGCCCTCGATCGTCACAACGCTTTCCACGCGGGTGGATTCAAGGATCGCGAGCGCCGGACTGTCGCTGTCGGCCACAATCTGGGTGATGCCGTAATGGTCGCGCAGATCGACAAACAGCACGCCGCCATGGTCGCGCTTGCGGTGCACCCAGCCCGAGAGGCGCACGTTCTGCCCGACTTGCGCCTGTGCCAGCGCGCCGCAGGTGTGGGAACGATAAGGGTGCATGTGGCTCGGTTCCAATTTGGCTGGTCAATCGCCCAGCATTCGGGCAGGGAATGATCGCGGCCAAGAGGCGATGGCCGCGAATTTGTCAAGCCGCAGGCCCCGGACGGGGCCACCACCAGCATCGATCGGGCATGAGGGTTTGGCCGGTGCGCAAGCAGAAAAGCACGATGAAGATACACCCGCTGATCACGACAACCCCGGCTCTGGCCGACTTGTGCGAGCGTCTCTCCAAGGCCGATTTCATCACGGTCGATACCGAGTTCATGCGCGAGAACACCTATTGGCCGGAACTGTGCCTGGTGCAGATCGCCGACGATAAGGAAGCCGCCGCGATCGATCCGCTGGCGCCCGGCCTCGATCTTGCCCCGCTGCTCGAACTGCTGGTCGATAACGAGGACGTGCTCAAGGTGTTCCACGCCGGCGGGCAGGACGTCGAAATCATCTACAACTTGACCGGGCGCACCCCGCACCCGATCTTCGATACCCAGATCGCGATGATGGCGATCAGCCAGTCCGAACAGATCGGCTATTCGAATCTCGTCGAAAGCTGGCTTGGCTTCTCGATCGACAAGGGCGCCCGCTTCACCGACTGGTCGCGCCGCCCGCTGACCGAGCGGCAGATCGAATATGCCATCGGCGATGTCACGCACCTTTCCAAGATCTTCCCGCGCATGCTGAAGCGGCTGATCAAGACGGGGCGCGGCGAATGGCTCGATGCCGAGATGGAAAAACTCGCCGATCCCGAGAACTACCGCTCCGATCCTCAAGTGGTCTGGCAAAAGATCCGCGCGCCCAGCCGCAACCCGGCGGTGCTCGGCAGGCTCAAGGCGATTGCCGCCTGGCGCGAGACCGAGGCGATGGACAAGAACATCCCTCGCGGCCGCATCATGCGCGACGAGACGCTGGCCGATATCGCCAGCCATCCGCCGCGCGAACAGCATGAACTCGCCAAGGTGCGCGGGCTTTCCGCCGGGTGGAAGGACAACGACATCGGACGCCGCCTGATGCAGGCCATTGCCGATGCGACGCCGATGAGCGATTCCGAACTCCCCCCGCGCGCCCCGCGCGGCGCACCACTCGGCAAGGAAGGCGCGCTCGTTGCGGACTTGCTCAAGCTGCTGCTCAAGATCCGCAGCCGCGAGATTGATATTGCAGCGCGATTGCTTGCGCGCAGTGACGATCTGGAAGCGCTTGCTGCGGGCCAGCGCAAGGGCCTGCCGATCCTCGAGGGATGGCGCTTCGATCAGTTCGGCCGCGATGCGCTCGAACTCGTCGAAGGCAAGCTGGCCTTCGCGGTCGTGAACGGCCGGCTCAAGATGGCGCATATCGATCTGATTGCGGGCAGCGGCGACGAGGCGCCCTTGCCTGAGCCGGTGGAAGACGACGGTTTCAACCCGCCCGATGCCGGTGACGACATCGAAGGTCCCGACTGAAGTCCATCTGCCATGACCACCTACCTCCCCACTCTCAAGCAGTTGCAATACCTCGTCGCGCTGCACGAGCATGGCCACTTCGGGCGTGCGGCGGACGCCTGCTTCGTTTCGCAGTCGACGCTTTCGGCAGGCCTGCGCGAACTGGAAACGCTGCTCGGGGTAACCCTGGTCGAGCGCACGCGGCGCGTGGTGCGCTTCACCGCGCTCGGCGATCAGGTGGTGGCCAAGGCACACCGCCTATTGCGCGAGGGCGAGGAACTCTCGGCGCTCGTGCAGGCGCACGGCGCGCCGCTTTCGGGCGAGCTGCGGATGAGCGTGATCCCGACCATTGCACCGTTCCTGCTGCCCCGAATCCTGCCCCGTCTGCGCCGTGAACGCCCTTCCCTTAAGCTTTTCCTGCGCGAGGAGCCCAGCGCGGCGGCGGTCGAATCGCTGCATCACGGCCGCGCGGACTGCGTGCTGCTCGCGCTCCCCTTCGCGACCGGCGAGGTGGAAGCGGCGCATCTGTTCCACGACCGCCTGCTCGTTGCTTTTCCCAAGGATGACCCGCGCGATCCGCCGCAGAGCATCGCGCCCGCACTGATCGACGAGGCGCGCCTGCTGCTGCTCGAAGACGGTCATTGCCTCAAGGACCACGTGCTGGCCGCATGCAACCGCCCCGAACTGCGTGCCAGCGCGAGCGTGATTGGAACCAGCCTGCACACGCTGGTGCAGATGGTGGACAATGGCCTCGGCCTCACCATGCTGCCCGAAATGGCGGTGAAAGCGGGCATCCTGCAGGGCACCCAGATCGTCGCCCGCCCGCTGGAATCAGAGCACGCCAGCCGCGAGATCGCACTCGTATGGCGCAAGAACTCCCCCCGCGCCGAGGAATTCCGCCTGCTGGCGAACGAACTGGCGGCAGGTTGATAATAGTTGATAAGAGGGATAGTCTCCGGCCTCCCCCCTTTCTTGCTCCGAGGCAGACATGATCAGCGCCGATCTGGGACCAAAGCTCGAGGAATTCGTGACCGCCCTCGTCGCGACCGGTCGCTACAACTCGAAAAGCGAAGTGCTGCGCGAAGGCGTGCGGCTGATACAGGACCGTGAAGCCCGGCTGGCTGCTTATGATGCGGCGATCCAGCGCGGACTGGACGATGTCGATGCAGGGCATACGAAACCCGCAACCGAGGTGCTTGACCGCCTGGAGCGCAAATATCGCGCGATGATCGAAAACGCGAAGTGAAGCTCGAATTTGCGGCAGAGGCCGAAGCCGATTTCGAAGCTGTTGCCGATTTCATAGCGCGGGATAGCCCTCGGCAAGCGCTCCTGTTTATCACGGAATTGCGCGAAGCCTGCGAACGACTGACCACATTCCCGCGACGATATCCGGTGGTGCACCACGACAAGCGCGGCGAGATCCGCAAGGCCCTGCACGGCAACTACCTGATATTCTTCAAGATCGAGGAGGATACGATCTACGTGATCCATATCCTCCACGGCGCTACCGACTACCAAGCGAGGTTCCCTGACCCATGAACCTACCACCCTATCTCTCGCTCGCCATCGCGATTGTAGCCGAAGTCATCGCGACGACCGCGCTCAAGCAATCGGCGGGATTCAGCAAGCTGCTGCCGCTGGCGGTGAGCATGGCAGGCTATGCCATCGCGCTGTTCTTCCTGTCGCTGACGCTGGAGCGCATTCCGACCGGCGTCGCCTATGCGATCTGGTCGGGCGTGGGCATCGTGCTGATCACGGCGCTGGCGTGGCTTGTGCATGGCCAGCAGCTCGATCTGCCAGCGCTGGCGGGGATCGGCCTGATCATGGCCGGCGTTCTGGTGCTCAACCTTTTCTCGAAGGCTGGCGCGGGCTGAGGGCCGATCAGTCCATGTGCTTGAGGCCGACGCGCAGATAATCCCAGCCGGTGATCACCGTCAGCGCCGCGGCCGCCCACAGCGTGACGAGGCCCACCGTATGCGGCACGTTCGCATCGATCCCGGCGATGAGCATGGTCCAGCCCGGCGCGCCCTGCCCGAGGATCAGCGCGCCCAGCGCGATGAACTGGAAGGTCGTCTTCCACTTGGCGAGCTTGGAGACAGGCACCGAAACCTGAATGCCGCCCAGAAATTCGCGCAAGCCCGAAACCGCGATCTCGCGGATCAGGATGATGAGGCCTGCAATCACGTGGAGATCGCCTACGTAGGGGCCGGTGAGTACGCCTTGCGCGGTGAGGACGAGAATCACGGCAGCGACCATGATCTTGTCGGCAATCGGATCGAGGAAGATCCCGAGCTTGGAGACCGTGCCCTGCGCGCGCGCAAGGTAGCCGTCGAAATAGTCGGTCACGCCCATCAGTGCATAGACCGCGAAGCCGATCGCATAGCCGGCTTGCCATTCGGGCCACCACAGCAGGCCCGCCAGCAAAGGCACGGTGACAATGCGGGACAGCGTTAGCAGATTGGGAAGTGTCAGCATCGTAGGGTCACCATAGGCACGATGACGATACGAAGAAACTGCAAGTTGTTCACCATGCCCCTTGTCCCCCCCGTGCACCGCGCTATGGGAAGGTCCGAAGATGCGAAAGCTGGCAAAACCCGAATGACATCGCCTGCATGACGACAACCGCGCTGCTCATCCGGAGACGCCGCTTCCTGCCGCTGTTTGCAACACAGCTGCTCGGCGCGTTCAACGACAACCTCTACAAGAACGCGATGATCCTCTACGTGGTATACACCGTATACCATTCGGAGGCCGCCGAAGCGCGCTTCTCGGCGATTGCTTCGGCCGTATTCATCCTGCCGTTCTTCATGCTCTCCGCACTTTCGGGCCAGCTGGCGGACATGCGCGACAAGGCGCGGATCATCCGTATCGTCAAGGCGGCGGAGATCGGGATTATGCTCGTCGGCGCGGCTGGCCTGTTCATGGCCTGGCGCGGCATGGCGGTGCAGATCGTGGCGATCCCGCTGATGCTGACGGCGCTGCTCGCGATGGGGGTGCATTCCACGTTCTTCGGCCCGATCAAGTACGCGATCCTGCCGCAGCACCTGCATCCCGAAGAGGTTCTGGCCGGCACGGGCCTGGTCGAGGCGGGGACCTATATCTCGATCCTTGCGGGCACGATCTTTGCGGGCTGGATCCCGGTCGAATGGGCCGCCGTCATCTGCATCGGCACTGCGGTCGTCGGCTTCTGCACCGCACAGTTCGTGCCGCCCGCGCCGCCGCAGATGGAGCCCGTCCCGCTCGATTTCAACGTGATCCGCTCCTCGATCACGCTGGTTCGGATGACAACGCGGCACCCGCGCGTGTTCCTCGCCATCGCGGCGATCAGCTTCTTCTGGACGATCGGCGCGGTGCTGTTCATCCAGTTCCCGCCGCTTGCCAAGAACGTGCTTTCGGCGAGCAAGGAAGTGGCGAGCCTGTTCCTCGTGGTCTTCTCGATCGGCGTCGCGATCGGCTCGGTCTCGATCAATCACTTGCTCAAGGGCACTGTTTCGGCGCGCTTCGGCCCGGTGTCGGTGATCGTGATGGGCCTGTTCATCGTGGCCTTCCATGTGGTGTGCAAGATGTGGCCGCACGAAGCCGGTACTGCCCTGCTGAACGTCCCCCAGTTCGTGATGGAGCCGCTGGCGGTGCCGCTGCTGCTGACCTTGCTCGGCATCGCGATTTCGGGGGGCATGTTCGTCGTGCCGCTCTACGCGTTCCTGACGACGGTGGTCGACAAGGCGGAAACCGCGCGGACCATTGCGGCGAACAATATCGTCAATGCCGGCGCCATGGTGGTGGGTTCGCTGATTGCCGTGGGCCTCAGCGCCGGAGGCGTACCGCTCGCCGATCAGCTCCTGCTGGGCGCGGCCATGTGCCTCATTGCCGCGTGGCTGGCGCGCGTGCTCCACAAGGCCGAGAAGGCTCACGTTGGCGAAATCGAACACACGTTCGAGTAGGCGTAAGCCTCAGAAGATGAAGACCGAGACCGCCAGGAAGCAGGCGCAGTAGGCCAGCAGGAAATCCATCACATCCTGCCGCGTGATCCGCCTGGGATCGACCGGCGCCGAACGCACGCCTTCTGGCAGCTGCAATGCCTTCATCGCCGCTTCCACTTCAGGCTCGAACGCGGGAAGCGGACGCAGCACGTGCGCGGGCAGGGTGCGGCGAAAGGGATGGCCGGCAAGTTCGGGATTCGGGGCACGCCGTCTGAGCATGGCGGCAGTGGTAACGCTTTATTTACTATGCAGGGAGGCTGCGAATCGCCCCATGCAGGATCAAAGCGGGACTGTTCCGATCCGGCACAGCCGGAGGGGCAAGCGATCAGATCGTGCCGCCCGCCATCTCCAGCACGATATCCCATTCGGAACCACGCACCGCCGACACCGAGAGGCGCGAGAGCCGCAACAGTTCCATCTCGGCCAGCGTCGGCGTGGCTTTGATCGCGGCCAGTGTGACCGGCGTCTTGAGTTTGGCGACCGGCTTGACTTTCACGGCCGCCCACTTGCCTTCGGGATCGGTCGGATCGGTGAGGCCGGCGACACTGATCTCCACGATTCCAACGATCTCCTTGCCGATGTTGGAGTGATAGAAGAAGGCCAGATCGCCCACGTTCATGGTGCGCAGATTGCGCGCGGCGAGGTGGTTGCGCACGCCGTCCCAGGTGCCCTCGCCCTCTGCGATCAGGTCATCCCAACCGTAGACGTCAGGTTCCGACTTCATCAGCCAAGCCTGTTCGGTCGCCTTGATTTTGGTCATGCATGCCTTCCGGGATCGGGATATGGGAGGCTCATAATCGCTGATGGAACACGTGCAAGCCATGAACCTCGATACCCTACCCGTGCTTTCGCTGTCGGCCCCTTCGGGCAGGCTTTCGGACGATCTGGGCAGCAGCTTCCAGCGCTTCGGCTTCGCGCTGGTCTCGGACCATGGGCTCGATCCGGCGCTGGTGGCGCGCGGGTGGGACCTGACCGCCGCGTTCTTTGCGCAGGACGAAGCAGCCAAGCGGCGCTGGCATGTGGCCGGCGGCGGCGGGCAGCGCGGCTACACCCCGTTCCGCACCGAAATTGCCAAGGGCGCGGCGCACCACGACCTCAAGGAATTCTGGCATGTCGGACGCGAAGTGCCCGCAGGCGATCCGCTTGGGGCGACGATGCCGGCCAACGTCTGGCCCGATTCGCCCGAAGGTTTCCGCGAGACCTTCACGGCCCTGTTTGCCGAGTTCGACCGGATCGGCGCGCAGATCCTCTCGCACATCGCGGTGTGGCTGGGCCTTTCGCGCGACTGGTTCGATCCGGCTATCGCAGGCGGCAATTCGATCCTGCGGCTGCTGCACTATCCGCCGATCCCCGGCGAGACGGGCGGCGCGATCCGGGCCGGGGCGCATGAGGATATCAACCTCATCACGCTGCTGCTGGGCGCCGAGGAAGCGGGCCTCGAACTGCTGACGCGCGAAGGCCGCTGGATCCCCGCCTCACCCCCGCCCGGCGCGCTGGTGGTCAATATCGGCGACATGCTGCAGCGCCTGACCAACCACGTCCTGCCCTCGACCACGCACCGCGTGCGCAACCCCGATGGCGCCCGCGCCGCGCACAGCCGCTATTCGATGCCGTTCTTCCTCCACCTGCGCAGCGATTTCGCGATCCGCACGCTGCCGGGTTGCGTGAGCGCGGAAAACCCGGACCGCTATCCGGTGCCGATCACCGCAGACGACTATCTCCACGAGCGGCTGCGCGAGATCGGCCTGAAGGTGTGACCCGCTGCGGGACAGATCGAGGGTGACACAAGTGACACCGTGTCACCTACAAGAATGCGATTCAAACACCTGATAAATAACAGTAAAATAAGTCATGGCGACAAAGTTACATATGCATGCATTTGGGCCTTGCGCATGATGCCTGACAATTTCAAGGAGCCGGGGGAAGCGCGCCTCCCACCGGCACCGGTATCGCAGAAATGGCCGCTGTAGGAAAATCCGGTGCTACCCGGCGATGTCCAGCACCACGATTGCCGCTGTTTTCCCGCCGAAATCGATCTCGTCGCCCACTTCGGCTTCCATCAGCGCGCGGCTGAGCGGCGCGGTAAACGAGAGCAGGCCCGCCGCCGGATCGGCCTCGTCATCGCCGACCAGCGTCACCGTGCGTTCCTTGCCGCCCATGCGGAAGGTGACGGTGGAACCGAAGGCGACCGCAGCGACCTCCGGCACCGGCATGAGCTGCGCCGTCGCTTGACGGGTGCGCCAGTAGCGCAGGTCCCGCTTCACGCGCTTGATCTCGTTTTCGTCCGAGAGGCCAGCCAGCTCCGCTTCCAGCGCTTCGACCCGCGCCGCGATGAGCGCAAGGCCGCGCTTGGTGACAAGGTTGGGTCCCGGCGGAATCGGCAGCTCGAACTTCGGCTCGAGATGTTCGTCATCGCTTTCGCGGCGGAATGCGACGCTCATGCTTCCTCCACTTCCTCGACCGTCCATTCGGCGAGATCTGGCGCGCTGCCGATCAGCGCAAGGCCGTGGGCAATGGACGTCAATTCATCGCCGCTGGCAATGCGGCTTTCGCCAAAGCGCCGCTCGAACAGCTGGCGGACCGCCGGGATCAGCGAGGAGCCGCCGGTCACGAAGACATGGTCGATATTGTCTGCCGCCAGTCCGGCGCGCGCCAGCACGCGGTCCACGCCGCGCTCGAGCTCGGCGAGATCGGGCGCGATCCAGCGTTCGAAATCGGCGCGGCTGACCTCTGCGGTGACGCTGAGCCCCTCCCCCTCGAACGTGAAGCTGGCATGGGCCTGGCTGGAAAGCGCGCGCTTCACCGCGCCGATCGCTTCGTAGAGGCCGTAACCCAGTTCCTGTTCGACCACCGCGATCATGCGGTCGATCGCCGCCGGATCGGTCGCGGCGTGGCGCAGCTTGGCAAGCTGATCGAGCGTGCGCTTGTTGCGCATGAGCGCAAGGCGCGACCAATCGCTGAAATCGGCAAAGTGCCCCGGCGGAATCTCAAGCACCTTGTCGAACGAGCGGTAGGTGCCGCCTTTGCCAAGCAGCGGCAGCACGAGCTGATCCATGATGCGGAAATCGAAGCGATCACCTGCAATGCCGACACCCGCCGAAGCAAGCGGCACGCAGCGGCGCGGCGCATCGGGCGCTTCCACGCGGACGATCGAGAAGTCGCTCGTGCCGCCGCCGAAATCGGCCACGAGCAGGGTCGCCGGATCGGTGAGGCGCGAGGCAAAGCTGTAGGCCGCGCCGAGCGGTTCGTAGACGTAATGGATTTCGCGCCCCAGCCCGGCAAACATCGCGCCGTAGCGTGTGGCCGCAAGCGCCGGATCGGGCCGCGCGCCGACATAGCGCACCGGGCGGCCGACCACGATGCGCTCGGGCAGATTCCTGAGCGTGTCTCCGGCGTGCGCGGTCAGATGCTCGAGGAACGTGCGGCCAAGATCCTCGAAGCGCAGCCGCTTGGTGAAGATCTGCGCATGTTCGAAAGTGGTGCTGGCGGCGACCGACTTGAACGACTGGATAAAGCGCGAGCCCTGCGGAAAGCCGAGGAACTCGGCGATGGCCCAGGGCCCGGCTTCATGCGCCAGGCCGCCGCGAACCGCATCTTCCTGCCAGAAGCACAAGGCAGAGCGAAACACCGACCCGGTCTGGCCGGGGGCGGCGAACTCGGCAAGATCGACCGCGCCATCGCCGGCTGTGCGCGCGACAACCGAGTTGGTCGTGCCGAAATCGATCCCGACAGCGGGTACCGGGGAAGCGGAGGCGGACATGGGACCAGAGGCTTTCGCAAAGCGGCACAGGCCGGAAGGGAGGGGGCACCCTTCAAGCGTGATCCGGTTCAGCGCGGCGGCCGGAAACGGCTTCGGCCTGCAAGTGCGGCTGATCCCAAGCGGATGAAAAATATCCCGATATCAGGGGGAATTGGTGGAGCCTAGCGGGATCGAACCGCTGACCTCCTGCATGCCATGCAGGCGCTCTCCCAGCTGAGCTAAGGCCCCACAATTCTTGTCAGAGGTGCCGCGGGAGGCACCCTGCACCGGCAGCGTCGCGCCGGAGGACCGCGCCTTTATGCGAGGCCCAGCGCGCTGGCAACACATTTTTGCACCAGCGCGCATTCCCCGCCGGACCGCATGTGGCGCAATGCCGCCTGCGGTCCGGCGTGCGGAGAGATCAGACTTCTTCGTCCTCGCCGTCGTGGCCGGGGACGCCAAGATCGTCATCGCCGCCCAGATCGACGTCGTTGTCCGGCGAATCGGCATCCTCGTCGATATCGAGATCCTCGTCGGCCAGATCGACGTCGGGCACGACGTCGGCCTTCTCCTTCTGGATCTCCTCATAAGGGATCGGCTGCTTGGACTTGAGCACCGGCTCGGGCGTCCAGGTATACTTGCACTCGACGCAGGTGACCGGATCGTCCTTGCCCATGTCATAGAAGCGGGTGCCGCACTTCGGGCAGCCATGCTTTGCGCCCCATTCAGGCTTGACCATGCGAATTCCTTAAATCTGGCGCCCGCGGCAGATGCGGACGGCTCAATGGCATTGCTTGATGGGGACACGGGTCCTTAGAATCAAGCGCGGCGCGCGCCTTGCCATAGGCGCGGGGCGCTGTCAAAAGCGCGCCCGCTTCAACCCGCACCTGAACCCCGAAAGAACCTCCCCCCGTGCAGTCAGCCGATACGTCCGCCCCGCGCCCTCGCCGCTTCATCGCCGCCGGGCCGCTGACCGGGCGGATCCGCGTCCCCGGCGACAAATCGATCAGCCACCGCTCGATCATGCTCGGCGCGCTGGCAGTGGGCCGCACGCGGGTGACGGGGCTGCTTGAGGGCGAGGACGTGATGGCAACCGCCGCCGCGATGCGCGCAATGGGCGCAACAATCGACCGGCTCGACAGCGGCGAATGGATCATCGACGGCGTGGGCGTGGGCGGGCTGCTCCAGCCGAAGCAGGCGCTCGACATGGGCAATTCGGGCACTTCGACGCGGCTCCTCATGGGCCTCGTTGCCAGCCATGCGATCACCGCGACGTTTATCGGCGATGCCAGCCTTTCGAAGCGTCCGATGGGCCGGGTGATCGATCCGCTCTCGCAGATGGGCGCCGATTTCACCGCTGCACCGGGTGGCCGCCTGCCGCTGACGCTGCGCGGCATCGCCCCGGCCGTGCCGATCAGCTACCGGCTGCCGGTCGCCTCGGCCCAGGTGAAGAGCGCGGTGCTGCTGGCGGGGCTGAATACGCCGGGCACGACCACGGTGATCGAACCGATCCCGACGCGCGACCATTCCGAGCGCATGCTGCGCGGCTTTGGCGCCGAGCTGACTGTCGAGATTGCGGCTGACGGCACCCGCACGATCCAGATCGTCGGCGAAGCGGAGCTCAGGCCGCAAACCATCGAAGTGCCGGGCGATCCTTCGTCCGCCGCGTTCTTCGTCGTGGCGGCGCTGCTCGTGCCGGGCTCGGACCTTGTGGTCGAGAACGTTGGCCTCAACCCTACCCGCGCCGCGCTGTTCGGCGTGCTGCGCGACATGGGCGGGCAGATCGAGGAACTGGACCGCCGCGATGTCGGCGGCGAACCGGTGGCGGACCTGCGTGTGCGGCATTCCGCGCTGACCGGCATCGAAGTCGATCCGGCGGTGGTGCCGAGCATGGTCGACGAGTTTCCAGTGCTGTTCGTGGCGGCGGCGCTTGCCAGCGGACGGACGGTGACGAGCGGCCTTGAGGAACTGCGCGTCAAGGAAAGCGACCGCATCGCCGTGATGCGCGCAGCGCTCGAGCTGGCCGGTGCAGTGGTCACGGAAACCGAGGATGGCCTGATTATCGAAGGAACCGGCTCAGAGCCCCTGCGCGGCACGCCCGAGGGCGGCGCGGTTGCGACGCATCTCGACCACCGGATCGCCATGAGCATGGCTGTGGCGGGGCTTGCCAGCCACGGCGGCGTGGAAGTGGACGACACGCGCCCGATTGCCACCAGCTTCCCGGTGTTCGAGGCGCTGCTGGCCAAGGCAAGCGGGGCCGCATGATCATCGCGATCGACGGCCCGACCGCTTCGGGCAAGGGCACGATCGCCAAGGCCCTCGCCGCGCATTTCGGCCTGCCGCATCTCGATACGGGGCTGCTCTATCGCGCTGTGGGGCGGCAGGTGTTCCTGTCGGGTGGAAACCCGGACGATCCGGGCCATGCGCTGGCCGCGGCCGATTTCCCCGAGAGCCTGCTGGATGATCCCGAACTGCGCAGCGAGGCGACCGGCGCGCTGGCCAGCCGCGTTTCGGTCCATCCGCCGGTGCGCGCCGCGCTGCTGGCGCGGCAGCAGGCCTTTGCGCGCCAGCCCGGCGGCGCAGTGCTCGATGGCCGCGATATCGCGACGGTGATCGCGCCCGAGGCCGAGGCCAAGCTCTTCGTCACCGCCAGCGTTGCGGCGCGCGCGCTGCGGCGCTGGGCGGAAATGCAAAAGCGCGGCGAGGATGTGACGCGCGGCGAAATCGAGGCCGACCTTGCCGCGCGCGATGAACGCGACCGCACCCGCGCCGCCGCGCCGCTGCGCCAGGCCGAAGGCGCGGCATTGCTCGATACCTCGGCGCTTCCGATCGATGCGGCCATCGCGGCGGCGATTGCGCTGGTCGAGAAGCAGCTCAGGGCTTGACAGTCTGGTTCTCATAACGCGATATATAACGCGTTATGAGAATGAGGGTGCCATGACCGATATCTTGCGCGACGCCGGGCCCGTGTTTCTCGGCAGCCGGCTCAAGCGGCTTGCCGAGCGAATGCAGGCAGAGGCAGCCATTGCCATCACCGAGGCTGGCCTCCCCTGCCAGCCCGGCCACATGGCGCTCATCGCCGCGCTGGCGAAGGGCCCGCAGAGCGTGACGCAACTGGTCGCCGCCATCGGCACCAGCCAACCGGGCGTCACCCGCGCGGTGGGCCAGCTGGCGAAGCTCGGGCTGGTCGATACGGTCGCCGGACGCGACCAGCGCCAGCGCCTCGTCTCACTGACCCCTGCAGGCGAGGAAGCGCATGCGGCGGCGCTGACCGATGTCTGGCCGCGCATGGGCCGCGCGGTGGAATCGCTGCTGGAGAGCATTCCTGGCGATTTCCTCGGCGAAGTGGGCCTTATCGAGGACGCTCTCGCCGCCAAGCCCCTGCTTGCCCGCGTCGGTCCCGCCCGCAGCACGCGGCTCCGCTTGCTCGAATACCGCGACGACCTTGCGCAGGCCTTCCATGACATCAACAAGGAGTGGATCGAGGCGATGTTCGTGCTCGAGCCGCTCGACCGGGAGGTTCTGGAGAACCCGCGCGAGAAGATCATCGCGCCGGGCGGCACGATCCTTTTCGTGGAAGCGGAGGGCCTGGGCGTGGTCGGCACTTGCGCGCTCAAGCCCACCGGTGGCGGCGGCTATGAGTTGACCAAGATGGGCGTCCTCGAAAGCGCGCGCGGGCTGGGTGCGGGTGCGTTCCTGCTGGCGGCGATCATCGCGCGGGCGCGGCGGATCGGGGCCGAGCCGCTCTATCTACTGACCAACAGGACCTGCGCGGCGGCGATCCACCTCTACGAGAAACTGGGCTTCCGCCACGATGCCGGGATCATGGCGGAATACGGCGCGCGCTATGCCCGCTGCGACGTGGCGATGCGCTTTTTCGCCTGAGCCACCCGCATCATTGCGTAGGGCCTGAAGCCCGCCGCATTGCCGCCGTTCTGAATGCAAGTGGTAAATCCCGGCGGCAGGAGCAGGCCATGTTCGACGAATTCGAAGGCGTGGAGAACATCAACCACCGGCGCACCCGGCGCGTCGGTTTCGAGCTTCCGGTGCGTTGCAAGCACGGGCTGACGCGGTCAACGGTCATGCTTAAGGACATGACGACCCACGGCGCGCGGATCGAGGGCATTCCGCGCCAGCGCATCGGCGATACCGTCATCCTGTTCCTGCCCGAACTCGCGCCCAAGCTCGCCTTTGTCGTGTGGTCGAAGGACAAGACCTCGGGCCTCGAATTCGAATTGCCGCTGCACGAGAACGTGTTCGCCAATCTCGTCGCCGATTTCGCGATCGGCCATCTGCAGCGGCTGGAGATGGGCCGGCCCGAGGCCGACGCCGAAGTCCGCGCCAAGCCCGAAGTACCGCCAGCGCGTCACGCGGCCTGAAAACCCACTTTCACCTTGCATCTTCGTCAGATCCCGCTAAGAGCCAGCGCTTCCGCGGGCGGGGTGACGGCCTCGTCTGCGGAAACTCGAAGAAAGCCGGAGGGGCCCCGCAATACCGCGGATCAGCCAGCGATCGGTTAGATTGATGAAGGACGCAAGGCCCATGCCGCTTTACGAGCATGTCTTCCTTGCGCGTCAGGATCTGAGCCAGGCTCAGGTTGACGCGCTTGCCGCCACCGCCACCGAAATCGTCGAACAGGGCAACGGTAAGGTCGTGAAGACCGAGACCTGGGGTCTTCGTTCGCTGGCTTACAAGATCCAGAAGAACCGCAAGGCGCACTTCGTGCTGCTCGACATCGATGCCCCCGCTGGCGTCGTGGCGGAGCTCGAGCGCCAGACCGCGATCAACGAGGACGTGATCCGCTTCATGACTGTTCGCGTCGACGAACACGAAGCCGGCCCCTCGGTGATGATGCGCAAGAACGACCGCGAGCGGACCCGCCGCCGCGAACGCGAAGGGGAATAAGCCATGGCTCGTCCGTTTTTCCGCCGCCGCAAGTCGTGCCCGTTCTCGGGCAAGGGCGCCCCTGTCATCGACTACAAGGACGTGCGCCTGCTGCAGGGCTTCATGTCCGAGCGTGGCAAGATCGTGCCTTCGCGCATCACCGCCGTTTCGGCAAAGAAGCAGCGTGAGCTGGGCCAGGCGATCAAGCGCGCCCGGCACATCGGCCTGCTTCCCTACATCGTCAAGTAAGGAGCGCGAACCCATGCAGATCATCCTGCTCGAGCGCATCGAGAAGCTCGGCTCCATCGGCGACGTCGTCACCGTCAAGGACGGCTACGCGCGCAACTTCCTGCTGCCCAACAAGAAGGCGCTGCGCGCCAACGAAGCCAACCGCAAGGTCTTCGAATCCAACCGCGCCCGCATCGAGGCCGACAACGCTGCCCGCCGTGCCGACGCGCAAGGCGAAGCCGGCAACGTCGAGGGCAAGGAAGTCGTGCTGATCCGCGCTTCGTCCAACGCCGGCCAGCTCTACGGTTCGGTTTCGGTGCGCGACATCGTCGACGCGCTGGTCGAACAGGGCGCCAAGGTCACCAAGGCGATGGTGGTGCTGGAACGCCCGATCAAGAGCATCGGCATTTCGACCGTGAAGGTTGCGCTCCACCCCGAAGTGAGCGTGACGGTCAAGGTCAACGTTGCCCGCTCGCCCGACGAAGCCGCGCTGCAGTCGCAGGGCGTCGACGTCATCGACGCGATGTTCGATACCGAAGTCGGCGGCTTCACCGAAGCCTACGACCCCAACGCGGAACCGGGTGAAATCCCGGCGGACCTCCTCGAGGACCGCGCCGAGGGCGCCGAGGCCTGAGCCTCTGGCTCAAGTCATACGGCCACAAAAAAGGGGCGCTTCCGCAAGGAGGCGCCCCTTTTTCTTGTGCCTGAAGCGCAGCGGACGCGAGGGTCCGCCGCGCCAGTCTGTCACATCACGAAATCGGCTGCCACCAGCGCACTTGCGCTGTTCACCAGGATCGCGAAGTCGGCCGCCTTGTCGCCGTTGATGTCGCCCTGCACCAGCCACTGGCTGCCCCCCTGCGCCGTCGCCGTCAGCGCGCCGCGGGAACCGTCGAAGGCGGTCACCAGCGAAAAGGCGCCGTCGCCTGCAGCGCTGCCATTGGCATCGATCTTCGACAGGTCGATGAGATCGCCTTCGCTGTGCGCGAAGTCGGTGATCGTGTCCCGCCCGGCGGCAGCCACGGTCGAATCGGCCGCCCCGTAGAACGCGAAGCTGTCTGCCCCCGCTCCGCCGGTGAGCCTGTCCGCACCAAGTCCGCCGCCCAGCACGTCATTGCCGCCAAGGCCCAGCAGCGTGTCATTGCCTTCGAGGCCGAAGATCCGGTTCGCCGCATCGTTGCCGCTCATCCAGTTGGCGAGCGCATTGCCGATGCCGGTGGTGGCCGCAGTACCCGTCAGCATCAGGTTTTCGACATTGGCGCCCAGCGTGAAGGACACGCTCGACTTGACCGAGTCCGTACCCTGGCCGGCCTCCTCGATCACCTTGTCGCCGCTATTGTCGACGATGTAGGTATCGTTCCCGCCCTTGCCCGCCAACGTATCGGCCCCGAACTTGCCATCGATCCAGTTGGCCGCATTGTTGCCGGTGATCTGGTTGGCCAGCGCATTGCCGCTCGCATTGGCCGCACTGCCCTGCAGTTCGAGGTTCTCCACGTTGTCCGACAATGTGTAGTTCACGGCAGCGCGGACGGTATCGGTGCCTTCGCCGGGCCGCTCGACAACCCGGTCGGTGGCGGACCAGACCACGTAGGTATCATCGCCCGTGCCGCCCGCCATGACATTGGTGCCAAGGCCGCCTTCCATCCAGTCGTTGCCCGCACCGCCGCCCAGGTTGTCATCGCCGCCGCCGCCAAGGAGCGTGTCGTTGCGATCGCCGCCATAGAGCGCGTCATTGCCGGTATTGCCGGTGATGGTGTTGTCGAGGCCGTTGCCGACGATTGTCTCGCCAAGGCCGGTATAGACGATCAGGTTCTCGACATTGCCCACCATCGTCAGCTTGGTGATGCTGTTGCCGGCGAGGTAGATCGTATCGATGCCGCCATTGGGTTCGGAACCCTCCCGGACAATATCGCGCAGGCTGTCGATCCAGTAGGTGTCGTCGCCCGTGCCGCCGGTCAAGACATCGTTGCCGGTGCCGCCGATCAGGGTGTCGTTCCCGTTTCCGCCGACGAGCGTATCGTCCCCCGCGCCGCCCTCAAGCACATTGGCCTGGCTGTTGCCGACCAGCGTGTTGTTGGCGCCATTGCCCATGCCGTTCATCGCGGTTCCCGCCAGCGTCAGGTTCAGGGCCTGCGATGCAAGGCGGACGTTGAGACCTTCGGTGACCGTGACGCTGGGCTGCGCCGCGCTGCCGACCAGCGGTGCCGTTCCCGGCCCCGGAGGCGGCAGCGCAGTGGTGCCGAGCAATTCGTTGAGCCAGTAGGTGACCGTCTCGACGCGGGCATTGGCATTGCCGTCCTCGTTGAGAAAGCGGTCCCACTGCGTATCGAAACCGATGTGGTAGATGCCGTCCATCACCGTATCGATGGCGCTGTCGCCTAGCAGGTAGCTGGCCCCATGATCGCCCTGGATCAGGTGGAAGCCGGTTTCGATCATGTTCTCGTCGTTGCCGTGGGCCGCAAGGAATGCCGCCTTCTCGTTGGTCTTGATCCAGTCGGACAGGTCATAGGTCTCGGCAACGGTCAGATGCCCGTCGTCCATCGCACCCGTGGCGTTGATCGCATCGATGATGATGTGGTTGAGCTTGTCGGCCGCCGCCGCTCCTTCGCGGATCTGGGTTGCCGAGATATTGTTCCTGAGGCCGACATCCTCGCCGATGATCTGGATCAGCTGGTCGAGCCCGGTCCCGGTTGTTCCGGCCGGGCCATCATAGGCATAAGGCAGCCCGCCGGCGGGCATCGGCCCGTTGGCGGCCAGCGCGGCCTTGTAATCGTCGACCGAGGCATAGAGCCGGTCCGCGCCGACCGGATCGCCGTCGAGCTCCAGCCGCAGGCCTTCGGCACCGGTGTTGTCGAAGTAGTAGAGATCGACCGCATAGAGCCCGGACTTCGCGACATCGATCGTCTCGCTCGTGCCGGTAAAGCCGCGGTCGCCCGCAAAGCTCGACAGCGTGTCCCCGCCGAGCTTGAGCAGGAAGCCATCGTCCGAACGCACGTTGACCAGATGCTGGCCCTTGTCGAGCCAGATATAGCCCTGCAATCTCAGACCGATGGTGTTCATCGCGGTATTGTCGCCGCCGTCGGTGAGCTGCGCCTTGCCATCGAGGAACTGGCCAAGCGTCGCGACTTCCTTGAACCCGCCGAAGTTCACCGTCTTGGCGGTCAGGTGGAAGTTGGCGGAGGTGGTTGCAGTCTGGGCGATGAGATCGCTGATCGAATTGAATCGGGTGCCGCGGTCGAACACCTCACCGGTAAGGCCGGTGCCTGCGCGCACGGCCGCCTGATCGCCCTCGATCGCAGCGGTGCCGGTCCACTCTGCCGGCAAGTCGCCGGAGTGGTTGATCGCACGCAGCTCGAAGGGATCGAGGATACGGTCGTAGACGGCAAGATTGCCCACCTTGCCGTCGAGGTGGCTATCCACCTGGTTGGGATGGCTCGCGTCGCGGCCCCAGGTCCCTGCGCCCAGCACGAGGCTGCGCAAGTTCGGACCAAGGCCGCTGGTTGCGTCGACATTCGCGGCAACCCGCTTGCCATCGATGAACAGCCCGAGGCCGTCCTGCCCGAACGTGATCGCCAGCGAATACTGGCGCCCGCTTTCGATCGTCACGTCCTCGGCCTGGAGCCACCAGTCCCGCGTGCCGTCCTGCAGGACCACATAGAGGTGGCCGTCGCGGACGAAGGCGGTCATGTCGCCGTCCGCATTCGAGGCGCCGTCCTTGGAGAACACCACGTGGGTGCGGCCGTCGTCGGCATGGTTGGCCATGAAATCGAGCGCAATCGTGCCTTCAGCGACGCTGGTGGCGGGCAGCTTGCCCAGTTCCAACGCACCCTTGGTCCCATCGTCGGTGACAAGGCCGGCCCTGCTGAACACGAGATTGGGCTTGAGCGTCGTGGCATCGACCGGTGCATGGTTCGAACGGAGCGAGCCTGAGGCAAGGTCCTTCGCCAGCAGCAGGCTGATCCAGTCCGACGTGTCGCTGATGCGCTGGTTGGCGTTGCCGTCCTCGTTCTCGAAGCGATCGCCGCTGATCTTGAAGCCGATGTGGTAGATGCCGTCGGCCACGGTATCGACCGAAAGGTCGCCGTAGATGTAAGCGCGCCCGCCGTCGCCCTGGGCATAGTGCAGGCCGCTCTCGAAGGCGCCGTTGTCATCGCCGTGGAGCCTGGTCCATTCGTCGAGCTTGTTGACGATGATCCAGCGGTTGAGGTCGACCATGTCCATCGGGTCGAGCTTGTTGTCGTCGGCGACGCCGGTTTCCTTGATCGCCTGGAGCATGATCTTGGCCATGCCGTCGGCGGCCCTGGCGGCATCGTTGATCTGCTTTTGCGAGATGCGGTGGTTGAGGCCGATATCGTCGAGCAGCCGCTCGGTGATGAGATCGAGGCCCGTGCCGGTGGTGCCGTGCGCCTGCGGATCGGCAGCGCTGTTCTTGAGCGTGCCTGCTGCCAATTCGGGCGCGAGCAGGCTGTTCAGCCAGTGCGCCGCATCGTCGACACCCGGGCCCCAGTAGTTGGTGGGGGACGTGAGGTGGCCGTCCTTGATCTCGAAGGCAAGGCTGTAAATGCCGTCGAGCACGCGGTCCACACCGGCCTCGCCAAACAGGCGCGTGACCGCGCCATCGCGGGATACTTGCTGGAAGCCGGTCTCGATGCCGTTCTTGTCGGTGCCGTAGAGCAGGCTGAACTTGGCAAGGCTCGTCGAGCGCAAGTAGGAATTGAGCGAGTAGATATCGGAAACCGTGATCTCGCCATCATTGGCGAGGCCAAGGCTCCTGATCGCGTTCACGATCAATCCGTTCATCGCATCGGCGGCGGCCGCCCCTTCGCGGATAGCCGCGCCGGACAGTCCCATGTTCAGGCCGTAATCGCCCGCAACAAGATCGATGGCGCGGTCGAGTCCCGTGCCGGTAGTCCCTGTGATACCCATCATGCTGCTCCCTTGGCTTGACGCCTTATGTGCAGAGCATGCCCAAGGACCTTTTAAGTACAATGGCTGCGGATTGCCCCTAAGGAGTTAACCCATGTTCTAAGGACTTGTTCTTTGGCCTGAGCGTGGGACTTTTTGAATGTTTCAAGAAACAGCATTTGATGCCAAGCACTTGCAGTCATATGCTGAGAACGATTGGTTGGGAGAAAATCATGAAGCGTGCACATGCCGTCGCAGTGGGGGCACTCCTCATCGGAGCCGTCCCCGTTAACGCCACCGCGAAAAGGTCTGACATAATCGGTGAGGCGAAAATCGAACGCGACGAATGGGGTATCGCGCATGTCTCGGGCAAGACCGATGCCGATGCGATCTACGGCATGATCTACGCGCAGGCGGAGGATGATTTCCCCCGAATCGAGCGCAACTACCTCGTCAGCCTCGGCCGTCTGGCCGAAGCCGAGGGCGAAAGCGCGGTGTGGCAGGACCTGCGCCAGCGCCTCTGGATCGACCCCGCAGCGCTCAAGGCAGACTATGCGAAGAGCCCCGCCTGGCTGCGGCGGCTGATGGATGCCTGGGCCTCCGGCCTCAATGCATACCTTGCCGATCATCCCGAGGTTAAGCCGAAAGTCCTGACGCATTTCGAGCCGTGGATGGCGCTGAGCTTCACCGAAGGCAGCATCGGCGGCGATATCGAGCGGGTGCCGTTGTCGCAGCTCGAGGCCTTCTACGGCAGCCGCAAGGTCGCCATGAGCGATGAGGAGCTGGGGCGGCACCTCCGGGAGCCGCAAGGCTCCAACGGCATCGCCATCGCCCCGGCGCGCACGAAGGACGGCCACGCGCTGCTCCTCATCAACCCCCACACCAGCTTCTATTTCCGCGCCGAACAGCAAGTGACCAGCGGCGAGGGGCTAAACGCCTATGGCGCAGCGACCTGGGGCCAGTTCTTCATCTATCAGGGGTTCAACCAGCACGCCGGGTGGATGCACACCACCACCGGGTCCGACCGGGTCGACGAATTCGCCGAGACCGTGGTGCAATTGCCCGGCCAGACACCCGCCTACAAGGTGGGCGATGCCGTGAAGCCCTTTCGGAGCCGGACCGTGACCCTTGCGGTACGACAGGGCGATGGCACGATGAGCCAGCACAGCTTCACCACCTGGGCGAGCGAGCACGGCCCCGTGGTGCGCGAGGAAGGCGGCAAGTGGATCACTTATGCCCTGATGAACCGGCCGGTCCCGGCGCTCGAGCAGAGCTTCCTGCGCACCAAGTCCGGCGATCTTGCGCGCTTCCTCAAGGTGGCCGCCCTGCAGGCCAATTCCAGCAACAACACCTTGTTCGCCGATACCAAGGGCGAGATCGCCTATCTCCACCCGCAGTTCGTTCCGATCCGCGACAACAGCCTTGATTGGCGCAAGGCCGTCGACGGCAGCAATCCGGCCGCGCGGTGGCAGGGTATCCACCCCATCGCCAGCCTGCCGAACGTACTCAATCCCGCCAATGGCTGGGTGTTCAACGTCAACAACGCGCCATGGACCGCTGCCGGAGCGGACAGCCCCAAGCAGGACGCCTTCCCGCGGTACATGGACGAAGTGGGCCAGAATGCCCGCGAAGCCCATGCACGGGCCGTGCTGGGAAACAAGCGCGACTTCACGCTCGAAAGCCTGATGGCCGCCGCCTATGATCCCGCCCTCCCCGCCTTCGACCGCCTGCTGCCCGCGCTCTTTGCCGCGCATGCGGCGGCGCCCGATGCCCGGCGCGACGGGCCCATCGCGCTGCTCAAGGGGTGGGACCGCAAGTGGGCGCTGTCCTCCACCGCCACCAGCCTCGCGGTCGGCTATGCCGAAGCACTGTGGGCGCGGGTTTCCGCGATGAGCGATGGCGACGAGGAAAGCCTGTGGGAGCAGCTGAACAATCGCATCACCGATCCCCAGCGCCTCGCCGCGCTCGATGATGCGGTGAACCGGCTCGTCGGCGATTTCGGCTCGTGGCAGGTGCAGTGGGGCACGCTCAACCGCTACCAGCGCAACGACGGCGCGATCGGCCAGGTGTTCGACGATGCAAGGCCGAGCACGCCGATCGCGTTCGCCAGCGGCAACTGGGGCAGCCTCGCCTCGTTCGGCGCGGCGCGCTATCCGGGCACCAAGCGGATGTACGGCACCAGCGGCAACAGCTTCGTCGCGGTGGTCGAATTCGGCCCCAAAGTCCGCGCCCGCGCGGTGAGCATCGGCGGGACCAGCGCCGATCCCGCCTCGCCCCACTTCGCCGATCAGGTGGACCGCTATGCCCGCGGCGACTTGCGCGACGTGTGGTTCTATCCCGAGGACGTGAAGGCCCACGTCGTATCGACCAAAGTGCTCAGACGAATGCGCTGATCACCCGACTTCCAAAGGTCACGCCGCGCAGGTACACCTGACGCATGGATCATATCGCCTCCGTGCTCGACGAGCTTTCGCGCATCTACACCGCCTCGGTCGCCCGGCTGCGCGAGGATGTCATGACCTTTGCCGCGACCGGCACCCTGCCCCCCGAGGAACGGCGGCATGATGGCAGCTATTGCTATCCCGAGCTGCGCATCCACTTCGGCGGCGAGCCGAGCATCGAGCCGACGGGGCATTCGTTCGGCCGGCTGAGCCAGAAGGGCACTTATGCCTGCACGGTCACGCGCCCGGCGCTGTTTGCCGACTACCTTGCCGAGCAGCTCGCGATCATCCTGCACGGCTTCGACGTGACCGTGGAAGCCGCCGTCTCGCGCCAGGAAATCCCGTTTGCCTATGTGCTCGACGGCAGCCTCGGCGCGCAGATGGGGGGCGTCACCCCGCAGGAACTGGCGCGGTACTTCCCGAACGCCGATCTGGCCCATATCGGCGACGAGATCGCGGACGGCGAGTACAACGCGGAGGGCGGCCCCCTCCCGCTCTCGCTGTTCGACGGGCTGCGCACCGATTTCAGCCTCGCGCGCCTCGTCCACTACACCGGCACCCCGGCGGAGGATTTCCAGCGCTATATCCTCTTCACCAACTACCACCGCTATGTCGACGAGTTCGTCGACTGGGCGGCGGGGCAGCTGGGCAAGGGCGAATATGTCGCGCTTTCGGGTGCAGGCGGGCTGCACCTGACCGAGCCGACCGAAAACGCCCGCGAACGTATGTCGGACACCGCGTGGCGGCGGCACCAGATGCCGGCCTATCACCTCGTCGCGCCGGACCGCAGCGGGATCACGCTCGTCAACATCGGCGTCGGCCCCTCCAACGCCAAGACGATCTGCGACCACCTCGCCGTGCTCAGGCCCGAGGCGTGGCTGATGATCGGCCACTGCGGCGGCCTCAGGCCCACGCAGAAGATCGGCGACTATGTGCTGGCGCATGCCTACTTGCGCGATGACCACGTGCTCGATCCGGTGCTGCCACCCGAAATCCCGATCCCGGCGATCGCCGAAGTGCAGGTCGCGCTCGCCCGCGCGGCAGAGCTCGTCAGCGGCGCGGGCGGCTCGGACCTCAAGCGGCGCATGCGCACGGGCACCGTCGTGACGACCGACGACCGCAACTGGGAGCTCAGGTACTCGCACTCCGCCAAGCGCCTCAGCCTCAGCCGCGCGGTGGGCATCGACATGGAATCGGCCACCATCGCCGCGCAGGGCTACCGCTTCCGCGTGCCCTACGGGACGCTGCTGTGCGTTTCGGACAAGCCGCTCCACGGCGAGCTGAAACTGCCGGGCCAGGCCAACCGCTTCTATGAGGAGGCGATCTCGAGCCACCTCGCCATCGGCACGACCGCCTGCGAACTGCTGCGCGCCGAAGGTGCCCGCCTCCACAGCCGCAAACTGCGCGCGTTCAACGAGCCGCCGTTCCGCTGAGAGGTTGACACGGTTGACACAGTCCAGAGGGAAATGTCTCAGCCCCGGACTGGGCGGCCCTTTGCTTTGAATTTCAAGACTTTTTGGCCGAGTTGCGCCGCTGTCGGCGAGCGGCGGAAAAAGCGGCGTGTTGGAAACGGCCTGTATAGCACACCAACCCGGCCCTCGCGCCGACTGGTGATGCAGCCTGACGCGCGCGGAAGGGGGGACGGGTGCGGCCATAGGGAACCACGGTTCAAAGAG
Organism: Novosphingobium sp.; assembly: GCF_019748365.1. Taxonomy (GTDB): domain Bacteria; phylum Pseudomonadota; class Alphaproteobacteria; order Sphingomonadales; family Sphingomonadaceae; genus Novosphingobium. Next base: position 931 of record NZ_JAIEPN010000089.1, on the reverse strand, counting down.
CTGTGAGGACCATGCCCGAACCGGGGATATGTAGGAAAGTGGTTTTGGCTGGCACTGCAAAGGGGAATGCGATCAGGCCAAGCATCAGCGCTAATCTTGCAGCGCATCCCCGCCCGGCCCGGCCACGCTGCTGGCCCGCATCCGCATATAGGCATAGGCGACCACACCCGCGAACACCGCGAGGCCCAGCGGCATGGTCCAGGGGCCTTCGTGGATGACGGCGAAGATATCGGGATTGTTGGTAGCCCCCACCATGGCCGCATAGGCGATGTTGAACAGGCCGTCGCCCACGATCAAGCCGGTCACGGTCAGCACCCCCATCCGTTCGGCGAAATCGGGAGAGGACTGGCGCGCAGCCCAGCGGTTGTAGAAATGGCCGAGAACAGCGCCGACGATCATCAGCAGTGTGATCTGCATCGGCAAGTAGATGCCCATGCCGACAGCGAGCGGCGGCATGGAACCGCGCTTGGCGGCGCGCAAGGCGGCATCGAGCGCGACGGTGGCGAGGCCGATGGCCGCGCCGATCCCGATCAGGCCCCAATCGAGGCTTCCTCCCAGTACGCCTTGCGCGATGGCCGTGATCAGCGCGGCCTGCGGTGCGGCGAGCGCGTCCTTGCCCGCGCCCAGTGCTCCGGCGAAACCGAAGGTCTGGTTGAGCAGATCGAGGATCGGCGGGATGACAATCGCGCCGAACACCACGCCAAGCACCAGCGCGATCTGCTGTTTCCACGGCGTTGCGCCCACGAGCTGGCCGGTCTTCAGATCCTGCAGATTGTCGTTGGAAATGGTGGCGACGCCGAAGACGACGGCGGTGACGAAGAGCGCGAATGCCACGAGAGCCTTGGTATCCGCCACGCCGTTGCCTTGCCCGAACAGCACGGCGAGCAAGAGCGAGATGCCGAGCGCGGCAAGAATGCCGACGCCCGAAATC
>NZ_JAIEPN010000179.1 GCF_019748365.1 Novosphingobium sp. | reverse complement strand
CCGCCCCAGCTCGGCATCCACAGCATGACCGAGAAGACCATGCCCAGCGTCTGCGCCCAGTCGGGCAGCGCGGTGTAGTGGAGGTGATGGGGCCCGGCCCAGATGTAGAGGAAGATCAGCGCCCAGAAGTGGATGATCGAAAGCCGGTAGGAATAGACCGGGCGTTCGGCCTGCTTGGGCACGAAGTAGTACATCATCGCGAGGAAGCCGGCGGTAAGGAAGAAGCCCACTGCGTTGTGGCCATACCACCACTGCACCAGCGCGCCCTGCACCCCGCCGAACACGGGATAGCTGCGCGATCCGAAGAAGCTCACCGGAATGTTCGCATTGTTGACGAGGTGGAGCATCGCCACCGTCAGGATGAACGAGAGGTAGAACCAGTTGGCGACGTAGATGTGCGGCTCGGTGCGCTTCAGCAGCGTGGCGACGAAGACCGCAAGATAGGCGACCCAAACCACGGTGAGCCACAAGTCAACGTACCATTCCGGTTCGGCGTACTCCTTGCCCTGGCTGATCCCCATGAGATAGCCGGTGGCCGCAAGCACGATGAAGAGCTGGTATCCCCAGAACACGAATGTCGCGAGACCCGGCAGCGCAAGGCGCGTGCGGCAGGTGCGCTGGACGACGTAGAACGAGGTCGCGATAAGCGCATTGCCGCCGAATGCAAAAATCACGGCGGAAGTGTGCAAGGGCCGCAGCCGCCCGAAATTGATCCATTTCAGCCCCAGATTGAACTCGGGGAAAGCCATCTCAAGCGCGATGTAGAGCCCCGCCAGGAACCCCGCCATGCCCCAGAACACCGTGGCGATCACGCCAAGTCGGATCAGGTCGTCATCATAACGTCCTGTCTCGACAGGGCGAATCGCGGCGACCGGATCCCAGCCCCGCACCGTGACGACAAGACCAATGAGCGCGGCAAGGCCGCAAATCATCATGTGGACGGCAAAGCCGGTGTCGGCCGCCAGCGCGGTGGCTATCACCGCGAAGAACAACGCGCCGAGCCATAGGCCAGTGCGCGGGAGAACGGAGTCCATGGGAAGCACCCTTCCTTATGGTTGCTTGGGCAGATTGCTGGACTGTCCCTGCCCGCGCTTCGCCTGCGCAACATTGACCGGTGTCAATTTGCGGCATGTGTTTCGCGAAGCCTCAGCCTAGGTTTGCCGAAACGGTTATTTTTTCTTGGTTTGATTTGCGCTCGGTCAATGTTGCGACTGCGTTCTGGCAGCATTGCGACAGCGTGCTGCGGCCAAATTGCAGTCCTGCGAGGGGCAGGACATCCGCAGCGTGAAGGAGCCCCAGCTCATGAAGAAACTTTCCGCTGCCGCCATCGCCGCAGCCTTCGCTTCCACCGCTTTCGCCGCGCCTGCCCATGCCGGCTCCACCGAAGGCAAATGGCAGATCAAGGTGCTTGGCTCGGCGGTTCTGCCTGATGGCAAGATCAGCCGTGTCGAGAAGGACCTCATCGGCCTGCCTGCAGGTTCGCAGACCAAGGCGAGCGACAATGGCGTGCCCACGCTGGCTGTCGAGTACTTCTTCAACAAGAACATCTCGGCCGAGACGATCTGCTGCACCAGTGCGCACCACGTGACGGGCGCAGGCGCGCTGGCGGGCGCGGCCATCGTTGACCACGCGATCCTGATCCCGGCGACACTGACGCTCAAATACCACCTGCCGCTCGCGGGCGGCATCAAGCCCTATATCGGTGCGGGCCCCGCGCTCTACCTGTGGCTGGGTGAGCGCCCCGGCGCGGCTGCTGCCTCGCTCGGCGCCGCGCGCGTGCACCTCTCCAACGAAGTCGGTGCCGCGGTGCAGGGCGGCGTGGACATCGCACTCGGCAAGAAGGGCTTCGGACTCAGCCTCGATGCCAAGAAGTACTGGGTCAACACCACCGCCCGGTTCTACACAGCAGGCGGCGTCGAAGCACTGACCACGCGCCACAAGATCAACGCCTGGATCCTGAGCGCCGGCGTTTCCTACCGCTTCTGAAACCCATTGCACCGCCAGCGCGGATGGCCTCCGACCCTCCCCGCGCGGCCGTGCATACCTCCCCCAGCGGAGGGGTGGCGGGTGGCAAGCCTTGCTTGCCACCCGTCGCTTTGTCTGGTTGAGGTGCGCAACGAATGCGGCTGAACGCTTAGCCCGCCAGTGCCTGCAACGCGCTGCGATCAAGGATTTCGACATCGCGCCGCCCGGGCAGCGCGACAACGCCATCGGCCTTGAGCTTGGTGAACTGGCGGCTGACAGTCTCGATGGTCAGACCCAGCAGATCGGCCACCTGCTGGCGCGAGAACGGCAGGGTAAACTGCCGCGCCGGCCCGGTGTGCGCCATGCAGCCGTTGTCGGCGAGGCGCTCGGACATATCGAGCAGGAAAGTCGCGATCTTCTCGGGCGCGCTCTTGCGGCCCAGCAGCATCATCCAGGCGCGGGTGCGATCAAGCTCCGCTAGCGTGCGTTCGAGCAGCTTGTGCTCAAGCTCAGGGTGCTCCCGCGCGAAGCGGTCGAAATCGTTGCGGGCAAACACGCAGACGCGAGCATCGGTCAGCGCGACGACGCTGGCGGCGCTGGTCTGGCCGAACGGGCGGCCGATGAAATCGGAAGGGTAAGCAACGCCCACGATCTGTTCGCGGCCATCGGCGGTGCTGGTCGTCAGCTTGAGCACGCCCTCGATCACGTTGGCGACGAGCAGCGAGTCGTCGTCTTCCCAGATCAGCGGTTCACCGGCGGAAACGGTGCGGCGGCGCCCCATGGCGCTGAGCGCCGTTATCTCGGGGTGTTCGAGACCGGCGCAAATGGCCCTATTGCGGACTATGCATGTATCACAGGCGCTCATCCATTCCGGTTCTACCAGCCGGAAAGGTCTGCGGCAATCGTGCATCCGACCTAGCCCACTAAAAAACATAACGAAAAGTGGGCGGCGAGGGGTGCTCGCCGCCCGAAGTCGGGGAGAAATCGGCGGAAGGGGGAATGACAGCCAGTCCTTCCGCGCCCCATCTTTCTGCCAAGTGCGACGCGGTGAATCCTTGACCGAGATCAATCTGGCGGGCTGCGGAGTGAAAAATCTACCATATGGTAGAAAAAAGCGCAGGTCAGTCGGCCAGCAGCGCCAGATCATGATACTGTCCGCGGAAGAACAGCAGCGGGTTGCCCTCGCCCTCCTTGCCGAGCGCCTCGACCGCGCCGACGACGAGCCAGTGGTCGCCCACTTCGGTCACCCGCTCGATCGTGCAGTCGATCCACGCGATGGCGTTGTCGAGCACCGGCAGCCCTGCGGGGCTCTGTCCGTGCGCCAGCTCCGCAAACTTGTCCTGGCTGCGTGCGGCAAAGCGGCGGCAGAGCGACAGCTGGTCGGCCCCCAGCACATTGACGCAGAACCGCCCCGTTGCCTCGATCCGGGGCCAGGTGCCCGAACGCTTGTCCGGGAAGAAGCCGACGAGCGGAGGATCGAGCGAGATCGACGTAAACGAGCCGACAACAAGGCCATGCCGCTCGCCATCTTCGCCGAGCGCGGTGATCACACAGACCCCCGTCGGGTAGGCGCCGAGCACATCACGGAAGAGGCGGGAGTCGATCATCGCCAATCCGTGTCGCCAAAGCGCAGGCCGGTCAAGCGCCGATTTTCCGCACTGCAGCAAGTATCTGCTCCGCCCACTCGCGGCGGCAGATGAGGAGGTCCGGCAGGTAGGTATCGCGGTTGTTATAGACGAGCGGCGAGCCATCGATGCGCGAGACATGGAGGCCCGCAGCGGCTGCCACAGCCACCGGCGCGCAGTTGTCCCACTCGTATTGCCCGCCCGAATGGAGGTAGATTTCCGCCTCCCCGCGCACGACGGCCATGGCCTTGGCCCCCGCCGAGCCCATCGGCACCAGTTCGCCGCCCAGCACTTTCGCCACTTCAACCGCTTCGTGCGCGGGCCGGGTGCGGCTGACCAGCAGACGCGGCGGTGTGGCGATCGGCGGCAGGGGCTGCGGCATACCGCTATCGAGCACAAGGTCCAGCCCCGGCAGCGCCACCGCGCCCAGCGTGGCCGTGCCATCGACCGCAAGGCCGACATGGACCGCCCAGTCGCTGCGCCCCTCGCCATATTCGCGCGTGCCATCAAGCGGATCGATGATCCAGACGCGGGATTTGGCGAGGCGATCGGGCGTATCCTGCGTCTCTTCGGAAAGGACGCCGTCGTCAGGCCGATGCGCGGCCACTTCGGCCATGAGCCAGGCATTGGCGCGAAGATCGCCCTCAGCACCCAGCGCCTTGCCTTCATGTGTGCCCGCAGCGCGCAGGTCCATCAGGATCCGCGCCGCGCCCGCCGCCAGATGCCGCGCCAGTTCGATATCGTCCATCAACGCCCCTAAGCCCGTCAGATCACCGGCATCCAGTCGCCGATGATCAGCGCCACGATGCGCTCCGCCGCCTCTTCGGGGGTTTCGCGCATCGTGTCCACGCGGATTTCGGGCTTTTCCGGCGCTTCGTAGGGGCTGTCGATCCCGGTGAAGTTCTTGAGCGCGCCGCTCCGGGCCTTCTTGTAGAGCCCCTTCACGTCGCGCCGCTCGGCTTCCTCCAGGGGCGTATCGATGAACACTTCGAAGAATTCGCCTTCGGGCAGCATCGCGCGCACAATCTCGCGCTCGGCGCGGAACGGGCTGATGAAGGCGGTCAACACGATCAGGCCGGCATCGGTCATCAGCTTGGCCACCTCGCCCACGCGGCGGATGTTCTCGATGCGGTCGGCCTCGGTAAAGCCAAGATCTTTGTTGAGCCCGTGGCGCACGTTGTCGCCATCCAGCAGGAACGTGTGCTTGCCGAGCGCATGGAGCTTCTTCTCCACGAGGTTGGCGATGGTTGACTTGCCCGAACCCGAGAGGCCGGTGAACCACAGCACCGCCGGGCTCTGGCCCTTGAGCCGCGCATGAGCCTCGCGCGTCACATCAAGCGCCTGCCAATGCACGTTCTGCGCCCGCCGCAGGCTGAAATTGAGCATGCCCGCCGCGACGGTGGCGTTGCTGATCTTGTCGATCAGGATGAACCCGCCGAGCGTGCGGCTGTCCGCATAGGGCTCGAACACGATGGCGCGGTCGGTCGTGATCTCGGCGAGGCCGATGGCGTTGAGTTCAAGCGTCTTGGCGGCAAGGCGCTCCATCGTATTGACATTGATGGTGCATTTGGGCTGCGAGACCGTCACCGAAACGGTCTGGCTGGCAAGCTTCAGCCAATAGGCGCGGCCCGGCACCAGCGGCTCGTCGGCCATCCACACGAGGCTGGCCTCGAACTGGTCGGCCACTTGCGGCGGCGCGTCGGCGGCTGCGAGGACATCGCCGCGCGAACAGTCGATCTCGTCGGCAAGGCAAAGCGTGACCGACTGGCCCGCGACGGCTTCCTCCAAATCGCCATCAAGCGTGACAATGCGCGTCACCACGCTCGTCTTGCCCGAAGGCAGCACGCGCACGGCATCCCCCTTCCGGACGGTGCCGTTGGAAATCAGGCCCGAAAAGCCGCGAAAATCAAGGTTCGGACGATTCACCCACTGGACCGGCATGCGAAACTCGCCCGCCGCTTCGGCCGCGGTGTTCACTTCGACCGATTCCAGATGGCCCATCAGCGTCGGGCCGGAATACCACGGCGTGTTCTCGCTCGGCGCCGTGATGTTGTCGCCCTTGAAACCCGAGATCGGCATCGCGGTGAACTGCTCGATCCCGATGCTGGCGGCAAACGCGGCATAGTCGGCCACGATCGCATCGTACTTCGCCTGATCATAGCCGATCAGGTCCATCTTGTTCACCGCGAGCACGATGTGACGAATGCCGATCAGGTGCGCAAGGTAGCTGTGCCGCCGCGTCTGCGTCAGCACGCCCTTGCGCGCGTCGATCAGGATCACCGCGAGATCCGCGGTGCTCGCGCCGGTCACCATGTTGCGCGTGTATTGCTCGTGCCCCGGGCAGTCCGCCACGATGAACTTGCGCTTTTCGGTGCTGAAGAAGCGGTAGGCGACGTCGATGGTGATGCCCTGCTCGCGCTCTGCCGCAAGGCCATCGACCAGCAGCGCGAAATCGATCTCCTGCCCCTGCGTGCCGACCTTTTTGCTGTCGTTCTCGAGCGCTGCGAGCTGATCCTCGAAGATCATCTTCGAATCATAGAGCAACCGCCCGATCAGCGTCGATTTTCCATCGTCAACGCTGCCGCATGTGATGAAGCGCAGCATCGATTTGTGCTGGTGCAGGTTGAGGTAGGCCTCGATGTCCTCGGCAATCAGGGCCTCGGTGATATAGACGGGGTCGGTCATTCTCTTGATCCTCGTCGCCCCGGGCTTGACCCGGGGCTAAGCTTTTCTTTTGCTCCGGAGGCAGCCTAGCCCCGGATCAAGTCCGGGGCCCGCCCTTCGGAACGCTGCGCATTAAGTGGCTGGTCAAAAGTACCCCTGCTGCTTCTTGACTTCCATGCCCGCGCCGCCGGCATCCTTGTCGATCACGCGGCCCTGCCGTTCGCTGGTGGTGGTCAGCAGCGTTTCCTGGATCACTTCGTTGAGCGTGGTCGCATTGCTCTCCACTGCCCCGGTCAGCGGGAAGCAGCCCAAGGTGCGGAAGCGGATCGAACGCTCTGTTATTTCAGGACGATAGCCGAGCACCTTCTCGAGCCGTGGCAAGTCGTCGGCCATGAACAGCCCCCCTTCCCACTCGAAGGTCGGCCGCTTTGCCGCAAAGTAGAGCGGCACGATCGGCACATCGTTGAGGCGGATGTATTGCCAGATGTCGAGCTCGGTCCAGTTCGAGATCGGGAACACGCGGATGCTCTCGCCCTTGTTCTTGCGCGCGTTGTAGATGTTCCACAGCTCGGGCCGCTGGTTCTTGGGGTCCCAGCCGTGCGAAGCGGTGCGGAAGCTGAAGATGCGCTCCTTGGCGCGGCTCTTCTCCTCATCACGCCGCGCGCCGCCGAAGGCTGCGTCGAAGCCCCACTTGTCGAGCGCCTGCTTCAGCCCCTCGGTCTTCCACATGTCCGTATGGAGCGGGCCGTGGTCGAACGGATTGATCCCGCGCTCGGCCGCTTCGGGGTTCTGATGGACGAGCAGCTCCATGCCGCTCTCCTTCGCCATCCGCTCGCGCAGTTCGTACATCGCCTTGAATTTCCACGTGGTGTCCACGTGGAGCAGCGGAAACGGCGGCGGGCTCGGGTAGAAGGCCTTGCGCGCAAGGTGCAGCATCACCGCGCTGTCCTTGCCCACCGAATAGAGCATGACCGGGTTGGTCGCCTCGGCCACCACCTCGCGCATGATGTGGATCGCCTCGGCCTCGAGGCGCTGGATGTGGGTCAGCGTGGACTTGGAAACGGGATCAGACATCGTGGTTCCGGCCATTGGAAAGGTCTCAGTGCCACATGGCCTCTTGCCCGGCGCCCTAAATCTCCCATATGGGAGCACAGCGCCATGGCATTCCTTTCGACCGATCAACGCGAGCTTTACCTCCCCCTGATGGAGGGTCTGCTGGAAGACCCGCCGTGGCAGCGCTTCCTCGGCAATCTGCTCCAGCGCACCGGCGCGCGCCGCGCCGCGTTGGCGCTCGCACCGCCAGGATCGCCTGCTCCCACGCTCACCGTCCGCGCCGATGCCGCGCGCGCCGCAAGCGACCCGCCGCTCGATCTGGCCCGCCTCGCCGCGCTCGGCCTGTTCCCGGGCACCGTGATGCGGACGGGGCGCGTCTATACGCTCGGCGAAATGCTCGATTTCGATGCGCAGGCGACCCTTGCCGCGCAGCGCGCCGCGCTTGGCGCGATGCGTATCAACCACGCCCGCGCCGTTCGTGTCGGCAATCCGGGCGGCGGCGAGGCCTGGCTGCTCCTGACCCGCGAACGCGAAGACCTCGGCGCGGCGGACAGCGCGCTCCTCGCCGCGCTCGCCCCGCATATCGCCGCTGCGCTCAGCGTCCGCGCCGCCCTGGGCCGAGCCGAAATGCGCGCGGCCATGGCCGAGACCACGCTTGCCGCGCTGGGCATCGGCGAGATCGCGATGACGGCCAGCGGGCAAGTGCTCGCCGCAGACCCGGAAGCCGAGCGCCAGCTGGCGTTTGCCGCGGAACCGGGACCGCTGCGCCGCCTGCAACTCCTGCCCGAAACCGCCCGCGCGCTGGAAACCGCCTGCGCAGCCCTTGCCGGTGCGCCGCCCGAGGCGCGACGCCTCGTCCCACTCGGCGCGCGCCATCTGCTGCTGCGCCCCACGCCCTCCGGCGCGGGTGCCGCAGCCATCGGCCTCGTCCGCACTGCGCCGCCGGCCCTGCCCGCCGATGCGGCCAAAGTCCTTGCTGCGAGCCACGGCCTCTCCCCGCGCGAGGCCGCGCTTGCCATCGGCCTCGCGCAAGGGGAGACGATCCTCGCAGCCGGCGCCCGCCTCGGCCTCACGCCCGAAACCGCGCGCAACTATTCAAAGCGGCTCTACGCCAAGACCGGCACCAGCGGGCAGGCCCAGCTTGTCGCGCTGGTGCTCGGCAGCCTTGCCCCGCTCGCCTGACCTATTCGAAAAAGGCCACACCGCGCACTTCGATGCTTTCGCGCACTTTGGCATCGGGGAAGCTGGTATCGTGGAAAGCCGTGTGCGGGCAGCGCCAGGTGACGGAATGGTCGCTGTCCTGAAACTTGAACAGCAGCACGTCATCCTTTGCCATATTGGAGAAGTACCACCAGCGATGCTTCGGCGAACAGCGGAAGATCGTCGCCGCGATCATCTGGTCCTCGCCCTCGACCGGCGCGGTCAGCGCATCACCAGTCGGAAACTCATCGACCACGAACAGCGTGTTGGAGGCCGTTTCCGCGTCGGACACCGTTCGCCCGTCGCACACCGCCAGCGGCCAGTCTTGCGGACCGGGCGAGAAGGTGCGCCAGAGCGAAAAGCAGATGTAGCGCTTGTAGCCGGGTCCATCGGGAAAGGCCTGGGCATAGACCCGCGCCGCCGCGCGCTTGCCGGTCAGTTCGTTGTAATCGACATGCGCCTCGCCCGCCGGGGGCTGGATCCCGCCCGAATGGACGTAGCCCTCCACCTTTTCCTGCGCGCGGCTTGAAAGATCGCCCGACGTGCGGATCATCCAACCTTGCGTCGAAACCTTGTCCGCCCCCGTCAACCGCGCGACGAGCGCTTCGACTTCGCGTTGATAGCTGGCGTCAACCGCCGCCTTGTCGTGGAAATCGGCAATCGCCGTCTCATGCTTGGCGATTCTGAAGCCATGCACATCAAGGCTGAAATGGTCGCGCAGCGGCATCCCGTCGCGCACCACCACGGGATAATCGCGGTAATCGCCGGTGTTCATTTCCGCGCCCTGGCTGACATAGCGCCGGGTGACGAACTCGCCTTCATCGAGATAGCGGATCAGCGCCGGGGCGGCCCTCGCGGTGTCTTCGATGTCGTTCAGCGCAGCGGTTGCCATCGCCCTCTCCGATTATAGTTAGTCCCACGAACTATATCGGCTGCGGCTCCGCTGTCCACCCTGCGCGCGGCGCGGTTTCGGGAATGCGCCAGAGCACCGGCAGGATGACCAGAGCCACCACCGCGATCATCGCGCCGGGCACGGCGGGCCAGCCCGTGCCTTCGAGCAGCATCTGCGCGACCAGCGGCGTGACCCCGCCGAACAGCGCGGTTGCACTCGTCACGCCCAGCGCCAGGCCGGAAAGCCGCGCCTCGCCGGAAAACTGCTCCGCCGTCGCCACCGCGCCCACCGCGCTCCACGCGCCGCCCAGCGCCGCAAGCAGCACCGCGCCCACCAGCGCCGGCCAGACCCCGCCATGCGCCATCAGCGAAAACAGCGTGATCGGCCCCGCCGCGCAGGCGAGCGCGATGCCGATCAAGACCGGCCGCCGCCCGACATGGTCCGAAAGCGCGCCGACCAGCGGTGTGACCGCAATCACCACGAAGGCCGCCACAGTCGAAAGCGCGAGGCCCGCGCCTTCGCCCACCGCGCCGACCGAGGCAAGGAAGGCGGGCACATAGGTGATCCCCACGTAGTAGCTGATCGAGCCCAGCGCCGAGATCGCAAAGCCGCGGATGATCCCGGCGCGCTGGTGCGTGATGGCGTGGCGCAGCGGGTTTTCCGGCACGGTGCCCGCCGCGCGCTGGCGCTCGAACTCGGGCGATTCGTCCATGTTCGCGCGCGCCAGCAGAACACCGCCCGCCAGAGCCGCGCCGACAAAGAACGGAATGCGCCAACCCCAGGCGTCGAGCGTTTCCACCGGCATCGCCCAGCTTGTCACGGCGGCAACACCCACCGCCAGCAGCGCACCGATCTCGCTCGCCGCCGAAGCGCAACTGGTGATGAGGCCGCGCCGGTGCGGACCCGCGCCTTCGATCAGATAGGCGACCACGCCGGTATATTCGCCGCCCACCGCGAAGGCCATCACGCAGCGCAGCGCCAGCAGCAGGAACCCTGCCGCCGGGCCGATCTGCGCATGCGTGGGCAGCAGCGCACAGCCCAGCATCGCCGCAGTCATTACCGCCATCGAAAGCAGCATGGCGCGCCGCCGCCCGTGCCGGTCGCCATAGTGGCCCATCGCGAGCGCGCCCAGCGGCCGCATCAGGTAGGAAACGGCAAAGCCCGCCAGCACGACTGCCAGCGAGCCTTCTCCCCCGCCAAAGATCACGCGCGACAGAATCGTCGCAACGTAGATGTAGAGCGTGAAATCGTACCACTCGACGACCGTCGAGAAGCCCGCAATCAGCATCGAGCGGTGTGATATGGTCTGATGGGCGGGGGCCATCACGCCATCATGCCGCAACGCCCCCGCCTTGCAACTGGTTTCAGCCGACCCCTTCGGTCACCATCACGCGGTAGCTCGCGCCCTTCAGGCGGTGCACCTTGGCATCCTGATAGGCCGGGCTGTTGTACCAGGCCTTCGCCGCGTCGATATCGGGGAACTCGATGATGACGAGGCCCTCGGCAGCCGGGCCTTCCCACGTTTCATTGGGACCATAGAATGCCAGCGGCTTCAGCGGATGTCCGGCGATCGAAGCGCCCGCTTTGGCGTTGTACTGATCCAGTTCCGCCTGATCGTTCACGCCATCCTTGATGAAAACAACATAGGCCGTCATTCGGGCATTCCTCTCGTTTTGGGTCTTTGTCAGTCTTGGGTCACAGGTCTGCTTCGCGCAAGGGCTTCAGGTGGCGGACCACCCCGCATCGATCACCAGGCTCGATCCCGTCACCACCCGCGCCGCCTCGCTCGCCAGATAGAGCACCGAGGCCGCAGTCTGCTCGGGCGTGATCGGCTCCTTCACATGTGCGACGCTGAGGTACTGCGCATAGACTTCCTCCTGCGTCAGCCCGGCATGCGCGGCGATTTCGCTGGCCGTGTGTTCAACCATCTTGGTCGGCAGGAATCCGGGGCACACGGCGTTGACGGTGATGCCGTAGGCCCCGAGTTCGGCCGCCATGGTCTTGGTCATCCCGATCATGCCGTGCTTTGTCGCGCTGTAGTGGCCAAAGCCGGGCGTGCCGATCGTGCCAGCGACCGAGGCGATGTTGATGATCCGCCCGCCCTCGCCGCCCGCGATCATCGCCGGAACCACCGCGCGGCTCATCCGCCAGCTGCCGGTGAGATTGACCGCGATGGTCGTCTCGAAGGTCTCGTCATCCAGCAGGTGCATCGGCTTGTTGCCGGTGAGGATGCCCGCGTTGTTGACGAGAATGTCGATCCGCCCGAACTGGTCCAGCACGCGGCCGATGAAAGCGTCGATTTCGTCCTGCCGGCGGATATCGCAGGCCGCATGGAAGCCGCGCACGCCCTTCGCCGCAATCTCGTCCGCCACGGCATCGAGCGCGCCGCCAAGGGGATAGCCCACGCTCGCCATGGCCGGTTCGCCCACATCGCAGATCGCAACGTCTGCGCCAGCACCGGCCAGCGCCAGCGCCATCGCGCGGCCCTGCCCTCGTGCGGCACCCGTCACGATCGCCACCTTGCCAGAAAGCTCGCCCATGCCCGTCTCCTTTGTCAGGACGCGCAGCATGCCCGCTCGCTTGTCGGCTCTCATCAGGCGAAAGTGATAGGTTTGGCTCAGGTCACCGCCGCTCGCACGGCCCGGAAGCCGAGGACGCGGTTGCCCTCGCCGATCGGTCCTGCGCATGATCATGTCGATGATCCGCATCGGCCCGCTGAGCCGGCGGCGCGCAGGACTGATCGCGATCTTCAGTACATCATCATCGCGACACCGGCGATCGCGCCGCCAATGGCGACGGTCGCCATCGCAACGAGGCCAATGCCGGTGCCGATGAGCGCGGCGAGGCCCGACTTGTCGGCGGTCTGGGTAAGATTGTGCATGATCGTTCTCCTGAGCAGTGGCGACCGCACCGTTGCGGCCGATACCTCAGGTTCGCCGTCCGGCTGGCGAGGGTTACTGGCCCATTCACCCCAAAATGGAATGTAATTATCTGTAATACTTCAAGAAATAGATGGAAATTCCTCACAGGCATAGATACTATAGCCAGTGGCGGAGCGGGCAACAACAGACACGCAGGGGAAGTTCCCTTGCGATGGCTAAGTGTCTGGAGAGAAACATGGAAATCGGCTGGAAACTCGCCGTGCCTCTGCGCCATTCGGCTAATGAAATTGAGTCGCAGGAAGAGCCGTTCCCATGGGAATCAGCCATGGCCGCAAGCCTCGCGGGAGACCACGCGGCCTATCGCCTGTTGCTGCAGGAGGCTGCCCGCTGGCTCGACAGACATTACACCAGCTACCTGGTGCCTGCGATGGTCGAGGAAGCCGTTCGGGAAGCGCTGCTGGCCATCCATACCCGTCGGCATACCTTTGCCCCCGGGCGTCCGTTAATGCCCTGGCTCACCGCCATCGCGCACTATACGGTCATGCGCAATGAAGCGCTGGCGCAGGGCCGCGTCGAAATGCGAACCGTCCGCACGGCGATCCTCCACGCCTTCTGAGCCAAAAGCCGGCCGCAACCTGCGCTGCGACCGGCATGCTTAGACGTGTTGACTGCTTTATGCGGCAACTGCCTCAAGCCGGCGCGACAGTTCGGTCCCGCGCGCCAGCATGAAGGTTTCCAGCCGCTGCGGATAATCCGCCGCGACAGCGCTCGCCACCACCGGATCGGCCGCGAGCCGCGCGCGCCATGCCGCGACTTTCGGCAAGTCGTCCATCAGGCGCAGATCGAGCCGCCGCTCGAACAGATCGAGATAACGGAACAGCGGCCCGAATGCGGCATCGACCAATGTGAACCGGTCGCCCCAGAACCAGACATCGCCAACCACCGCTTCGACTTGCCGGAGCCTTGCGGAAATGGCCGAAGTCTTGGCATCGAACGCTTCATACGTCGGCGCCGCATAAAGCCCGGCAATCTCCGCCAGCGTACCCGATGCGAACTCGATCCATGCACGCTGCGCCGCCCGGTCCACCGGATCGGCGGCCAGCATCTCGCCCCCGCCGATGTCGTTGAGGAACTCGGCAATCGGCGCGCTTTCGAACAGCACGTGCTCACTGCCCCCCGCGCGCGTCACTTGCAGCAGCGGCACCTTGCCGGTCGGCGAGATGGCCAGAAACCAGTCCGGCTTGGCGGAAAGATCGATATTGATGCGCTCGTAGGGAATACCGAGCTTGCCCGCGGTGATCACCGCGCGTTGGACGTATGGGCACAGGTGATGGCTGACCAGGCGCAATTGCTGGAACATGATGGATCCTCGCTTGTAAGGCCGATGAAACGGCAATTCGTACCGCGCCATCAACAGGTTACATCAGAGGATCGACGCTGGCTAGCGCCCAAGTCCGGCGCCGCCGTCGACAAACAGCGTCTGCCCCGTCACAAAGCCTGCGCCGGGCGAGAGGAAGAACGCGATGGCCTCGGCGATCTCTTCTGGCTGGCCGAGCCGGCCAACGGGGATCTGCGCAAGATAACGTGCCTCGCCCTCGCCGCCGGCGGGATTGTTGGTACGGAAAAGCTCGGTCGCGGTCGGCCCGGGCGCGACGGCATTGGCGGTGACGCCATGCGCGGCTTCCTCGATCGCGATCGTGCGGACAAGGCTTTCGAGCGCCGCCTTGGCCGCCGCATAGCCGGTGCGCCAGGGATTGCCGCGCGTCACCATACTCGTCACGTGGACGATGCGTCCATGCCGCGCGGCCCGCATGCCCGGCAGCGCTGCTTGCGCAAGCGCCAATGCCGGGCGCACGTTCGCCGCCATCAGCGCGTCAAAGTCGTTCCAATCGGCATCGATCACGGCTTCGTGGCGCGCCATGCCGAAATTGCTGACAAGGCCCGTCAGCGCGGGCCCCGCCGCGATTCGCTCGGCGAGCGCAGCCAGCGCGTCGCCATCCAGCAGATCGGCTTCGATGAACACCCCGGGAAAGTCCTCCGGCGCGCGCCGCGCGACACCGATCACATCCCAGCCGCGTGCGGCCAGCACCTGGGCCGTGGCAAGTCCGATCCCGCGCGAGGCGCCGGTAATCAGGACGCGTGGCGGTGAACTCTCGGTCATGGCCCGGTCTCCTGTCAGTTCGCGCTCAGTGCGCGGCGGCCCTGCATCACGATATCGACGGCAACGGCGAGCATCGCGCTCGTCATGCTGGAACTGCCGGCATAGGCGACGGCGGCAAGGCCAAGCTCATCAGCCATGAACTGGCGGGTGCGGTGAAGAAGCTCGCGCATCGGCCTTACTCCGCTGCCATCCGGGCGCGCGCCACGGCGATGCCGTCCAGCGCGCAGAGCACCGCGTGCGGCTCCAGCCGGTTGCGATAGTCCGTATCGACAAAGGCCATCCGCACGATCCCGCAGTCCGAGATCACGAATGTTGCGGGCACCGGTAGAACCCAGGACGTGCCGCCATTGCGATCCGGCAGGGCGTGGCCGAAGCGGGTATAGATCGGGCGCAATTCCTCGGCGAGGTCGAAGGCAATGCCCCACTCACGCGCGACGCGGCTGCCGGTGTCGCTGAGTACCGGGAAAGCGAGCTCGTTCTTATCGGCCGTCGAAAGGCTTTCGTCGGGCAGTTCCGGCGAAATGGCCACCAATGTCGCGCCGCGCCCGGTGATCTCGGGCAGCACCGCCTGGAGCGCGCGCAGCTCGAGGTTGCAGTAAGGGCACCAGCCGCCGCGGTAGAAACTCACCACAACCGGCCCATGGCGGAGCAGCTTGGAAAGCGTCACGGTCTCGCCATGCGCGCCCTTCAGCGTGAAATCGGGAGCTTCAGCGCCGGCGGCGAGCGCTCTGGCGGCAATTCCGGATGCCGCCAGCTCATTGTCCGCGCGCGCCATGGCGGCCGCAATCTCGGGCGGGATCTTGCCGGTGAACTCGAGCCGGAACTGGTCGAGCGCGGACTTGAGCGTCTTGGTCATGGCCGTAGTCCTTTGAAAAAAGAAGGACGACAAGGCTTGGGCCCAAAGGGGACTGGAAGCCGGCCTTGTCGTCCGAGTGTGAGGGCGCCAGGGAGGGGGATGGGGTTGAGGCGCCCGCAGGGAGAGGGTGAAGCTGCGATCAGGCGGTGACGGAAGCCGGGCGCTTGGTGCGGCCGAGCGGATCGTGCCAGCGCAGAGCGGGGTCTTCCATGAAGCTTTCCAGCGGCGTGTGCGTCAGGTGGTTGGTGTAATTCGACATCACCTTCGCGGCGATGATCGTCACCACTTCCAGCACCTGGGCCTTGGTGAAGCCCGCCGCGATGAAGGCCGCCACCGCGCCGTCACCGGCAAAGCCGCGCATTTCGGCAACGATCTCGGCAAAGCTGCGCAGCGCTTCGAGGCGGCTGTCCTGGATCGGCTGCTGGTCGCGGATGGCGTGGATCACGTCCTCGGGCACGCCAGCCTGGCGCGAGAGGAAGGTGTGGCCGGCGGTGCAGTATTCGCAGCCATGAAACACGTTGATCGCCTGATAGACGACCTGCTGCTCGGCCGGGGTCAGCGTGGCCTTCTTAGCAACAAGGTTGAACACGGTGTCGTAAGCTTCGAGCGCAAGCGGGCTTTCCGCCATGGTGCCCTGCAGCTTGGGGATGAAGCCCCAGCCCTGCTTGACGCTGGCCAGCAGCGGCTTCGAAGCTTCGGGAGCGGTCTCGATCGTGTGGACGGTGTAGGTGGTCATCGGTTGTCTCCGCAGGTCTTGGTTGAAGCGCCGCGTCTGGCGTTGAAGAGACAATGACCAATTCCTGCGCTTGGCAGAAGGAGCCCGGTTCTGATAGCATCTGTTCCAAGGAGGAATGAATGCATGGACCGACTGGTTGCGATGAAACAGTTTGCCACGGTGGTCGAAACCGGCAGTTTTTCGGCCGCTGCGCGCAGGCTCAACATGGGCCAGCCGGCAGTCTCAAAGGCCATTGCCAACCTTGAGGAATACCTCGGCGTCCGCCTCCTCACCCGCACCACCCGCGCCCAGCACCTTACCGAGGCGGGCCAGCGCTACTACGAGCGCGCGCGCGTTGTCCTCGACGAGGCTGACGAGGCGGAGTCCGCTGCTCGCGAAGCGGCAACCTCGCTCGCCGGCCGCCTGCGCATCGCCGCGCCGCCGACCTATGCCGCGCTCCACATGCTGCCGCGCCTTTCCGAATTTCTCGATACGCACCCCGATCTCACCATCGACCTCATCCTCGATGACCGGTGGGTCGATCTGATCGAGCAAGGCGTCGATATTGCCATCCGGCTTGGCAGACCGGCCGACAGCAGCCTCATCGCCCGCCGCCTCGGCAGCTCGCAGCGTCTGCTGGTCGCCTCAAGCGCCTATCTTGATCGCATGGGGGCGCCCAAGACCCCCGAAGACCTGCTCGCCCACCGCGTGATCGCCTACAGTCAGTTCGAGGGGCCGACAGCCTGGTCGTTCACGCGCGGCACGGCCGCAGTCTCCGTTGCGATCCAGCCTACCTTGCGCGTCAGCGCTGCCGAGGGCATGCGCTCCTGCATTCTGACCGGGCTCGGCATCGGCATGGGTTCGCGGCTGATGTTCACGCCGGAGCTGGCCGCCGGCACGGTGCGTCCCGTCCTCACCGAATGGAGCCTCCCCACGATCGATGTCTGGGCCATGTTCCCCTCTGGCCGCAAATCCAGCCGGCGGGCACGCGCCTTCGTCGACTGGCTGGAAGGGATCGTTGGCGGCGACGGCGAACTGGAACCCACCGCCTGAGCCGCACCTCACTTACAATTGACTCAACTTGTAAGTTGCGAGAGGGTGTGGGCATGACCAGCACAACCGCTCCGCGCCGCCTGTTCATTTCCGCCGACATGGAAGGCATCGCCGGTGTCGCCAGTGTCAGCCAGCTGCTCCCCGGCCAGTTCGAGTATGAAACCGCGCGGACGTGGATGACCGCCGAAGTCGCCGCCGCCGCGCGCGCCGCGCTCGAAAATGGCTATGGCGAAGTGATCATCGCCGATGGCCATGGCAATGCACAGAACCTCCTGCCCGATCGCCTCCCCGCCGGCACCCGCCTGATCCGCTCGTGGCCGCGCCCGCTGGGGCAGATGGAAGGCGCGGACTGGCCGGGGGTCGATGCCGTGATGTTCATCGGCTTCCACAGCGGCGCGCGCAGCGGCGCGGGCACGCTGGCGCACACCTTCCACGGCGGCATGTTCAACGATGTGCGCGTGAACGGCCAAAGCTGCTCCGAAGCGCTCCTGCTTGCCGCCTTTGCCGGGGAAATCGGCGTGCCGGTCATCCTCGTCACCGGCGACGATGCGATTTGCGGCGAGGCTGCGGGCTACCTCCCCGATGCCGAAACCTGCGCGGTGAAGCAGTTCATCGCCTGGCGCTCGGTCGCCACCGTCACCCCGGCCGAAGGCGCCGCGATGGTGGGCGAAGCAGCGCTGCGCGCGATCACCCGCGCCCCGCGCACATTGTTCACACTGCCCGCGCCCTACCGGCTCGAGATCGAATTCGTCCACCCGGTCACGGCGGAGCTGACGGGGCTTCTCCCCGGCTGGGCGCAAACCGGCCAGAACACCGCCGCCGCCGAGTTCGCGACCATGCGCGAGCTGCTGGTGATGACCGGCTTCCTCGGCAGCTACCCCAAGGGCGAATGAGCCTTGAGGGGTTCGGTGTGGCGCAGCAGCCATGCCCGTGCCTCACCGTCCAACCGGGGTGCGAGAGCGGCGCGGACCTTGGCGTGATAGTCATCCAGCCACGCAATCTCGCGTTCGTCGAGTAGCGTGAGATCCAGGCAGCGCCGGTCGAACGGACATAGCGTCAGAGTCTCGAACCGGGCGAACGGCCCGAAGCCCAAGTCACCATCGGCCACGACGACTGCGATGTTTTCATGGCGCACGCCCCATTGACCTTCGCGGTACACGCCGGGCTCGATCGCGCTTACCACACCGGGCAGGTATTCCATGCCCAGCTCCACGGAGCGTCCACTCAGCAATGTCGGCAATTCATGGACACCTAAGTGCCAGCCCACACCATGGCCGGTGCCGTGAAAGTAGTTCAGTCCGGCGGCCCATAGCGGCGCCCGCGCGATGGCGTCGATCATCGGCCCGGGAATGCCGGCAGGAAACCGCGCACGGCTCATCGCGATCAGCCCGCGCATCGCAGCGCTGCCATCGCGCCGCATCGCCGCACCGGGCGTGCCGATAGCCCAGACGCGGCAGACATCGGTTGTTCCGCGTTCGTACTGTCCCCCGGAATCGATCAGCAGCAATCCATCGCCCACGATCGGCAAAGCGGTATCGCGTGCAACGCTGTAGTGGGGAAGCGCGGCATTGGCATTAAACCCGGCACTGGTGTGGAAGCTGAGGCCGCGAAAGAGCGGCGAACGCGCCCGCTCAGCGGTGAGTGCCTCGTGCACCTGCCATTCGGTCCAGGGTTCTCCTCGCGCGCGGCTGGCCTCGAACGCAGCCTGGAAGCGGCAGAGCGCGAGTCCGTCTTCGATCATGGTTTCGCGGAAACCGTCAATTTCACCCGCCGTCTTGATCCGCTTGAACAGTGCGGCCGGATTTATGGCCTCGATCACCCGGCATGCTGCGGGCACGGCTGTGCGGAAGCCATGTGTTACCCGCCGGGGATCAAGCAGCAGCACGGCGTCTGCCGGCAAGGCTGCCAGAGCCGGCAAGGCCGCATCATAGGCGGCCAGTTGCACGCGGGCCCCGGCCAGCACGGCCTGAGCCGAACCATCGAAGCCGCGCGGAAGGGCAAACAGGATCGAATCGTCAGGCCCCACCAGCAGGTGCGCGGCAAACATCGGATTGTGCGCGATATCGCGGCCGCGCAAATTGGTGAGCCAAGCAATGTCATCGAGCGCGCTTACAAAGTGATGAGTTGCGCCGGCGCTGGCCATGGCCTCGCGCAGGCGGGCGAACTTTTCGCGGGCAGAGACGAGCGCCTCGGCCGGCTCGTGCAGCCAGGCTGGCTCTGACGGTACGGCGGGCCGATCCACCCAGGTTCCGCTGAACAGATCGATATCGGTGCGCAAGGCCATCCCCGCTTCGGCAAGCTTCGCCTTCAGCGCACGCTGTTCGCCAACGGCCAGCACCATGCCGTCGGTCAGCACTGTTCCTCCAGCCGGCACGTGACGCACCAGCCACCCCAGATGCGGTGCGGGATCGGCAGGACCGACAAGGTGCACTTCAAAGGGCGTTCCCGCCATCGCGGCCTCGGCCAGAGCGAGATAGCGGCTGTCGACGAACAGCGCGGCCCGGTCTGCCGTGATCGCCACGGTCCCTGCGCTGCCGGGAAAGCCCGACAGCCATTCCCGTGCCCCCCATCGCGCCGGCAGATACTCTGACATATGCGGATCGGCGTTATAGACAACCAGCGCATCACCGCCCGCTGCGGCCAGCGCGGCCCGCGCGGCGTCAAGCCGCTTCTCAGTCATCGGCATTCGCCAGCACCGGAAGGCATAGCGCCGCGCGGTGCTCGCCGCCATGGTGCAGCGTCTGGTGCGCGATGTGGTTCTCGGTCTGGTCGGCAATCGGCCCGGCGCCATGCGGATTGGGATCAAGCAGCGGGAAGTTGCCGCCCACGATCAGCAGGCCCAGATTGCCCCCAGCGGGGATTTCGTGCGCTGTGTGGCTGAGGGTGAAGCTGATCGGCACCACCACGCCGGGGGTGAGCATCACCTCGCGGTCAAACCCCTCGCGGTAGCGCAGGCGCAGCTGCCCGAAGGCGAGGAAGTTCCAGTTCCCGTCCGCCGCTACCTCGACAAGATAGGCAATAACATCGGCATCAGGCACGTCCGCGCTCACGTCGAGCTCCAGCCGCGCCTCGCCCATGATCGTCAGTGGCGCGGCGAGCGGGCCGGTCTGATAGACCAGCACATCGTGGTGCCGCGCCAGTTCGCGCAAATCGATGCGGTGGTGCGGGCCCTTGAGGCCGGGCAGCGGGAAGATGATCGGCCAGTCCGGATCATCGACAAAGCTGTCTACCACCGCCGCCCCGCCCGGCGCCGCATCGAGCAGCCGCCCATCGCCGCGCAGCGAATTGGCATGGCCGGTGCTGGAAAGGTGCAGCACCCGCTCGCTGGCGCCGGGTAGCGGAAACCGATCGCCCTCAACCCAGCGGTTCGCGCCGGTGATGAAGTGCTTCACCCGTGCCTCGGGCACCGCGCCTTGCGCCGCATCATCGAGAAGGAAGTGCTTGAAGAAGGCGATCCGCAAAGCCACGAGATCAAGCTCGCTCTCCGGCCCCAGATCGAACGGGCCATGCTGGCGCCCGCCGCCGTTGTAGGCGCCGTTGTGATCCCATGGCCCGATCAGCAGCCAGCGCCGGTCAGGCGAGGTCGGCCCCGCCTCCAGCGCGCGCCACAGGTTCATCGTGCCCACGCTCGGATCGAAATTGCCCGAGACCACCAGCGTCGGCACCGTGATCTTCGCATAGTCCTCGACGCTGAAGCTGCGCGCAGCCCACCAGTCGTCGAATGTCGGGTGATCGAGCGAATCCATGTAATGCTGCTTGAGGTCGCCCTTCAGCCCTGCCCCCGCCGCGCGCACCGGGCGCGAGAGCCAGGAGGCCAGCAACCCGGGATCGGTCATGAACCCGTGCATGGCAAAGGCCCCTGCCTTGGGTTCCAGCATCGAGGGGAAGTCCAGCGCCTCGCACCACACCAGCGTGTGCATGCGGGAAAACACGCCGCCCACGTAGGGAGGCTCGAGGAAGAAATCGGTGCTGACGACAGCAGGCGCCATGCATCGCAAGTGCGGCGGCTGGGCAATGGCGGTGGTCAGCTGCGTCATCCCCGCATAGCTGTGGCCATCGAGCCCGACCGCGCCGGTGCACCAGTCCTGCGCGGCGATCCATTCGACCGCATCGTAGCCGTCGTCGCGCTCATGCGGGGCCATGAAGCTGAAGTGCCCGCCGCTGGCCCCGATCCCGCGGATCTGCTGCATCACCACGGCAAGACCGCTTTCGAGATACCGCACCATCGGCGCTTCGTTCACGCCATTGACCGCGCGGCTATAGGGCGTGCGGATCAGGATCGCGGGCGCAGGGCCGCCGCTTGCGGGGAGCCACACGCAGGTATCGAGCGTCACCCCATCGCGCATCGGCACATCAAATCGCAAGTGAGGCGCCGGAAGCCCCGCGTGGTTCATATCCATCATCGCAACTGCCTTTCGCGTGTCAACCGAGCAGATATCCCACTGCTTGCAGCCGGGTGTAGGAAAGCATGCCGAGGGCGCCGCCGTCGATGCCGAAGCCCGACATGCGGCACGGCTCGCCGCTGAGGCTGCGCACACCGGGATCGGAGGGCCGCGTCGTCGCGTGGGCAAAGACGAACCCGGCATCGAGTTCGCGTGTCACGCGGTGCGCCAATGCGATATCGCGCGTCCACACCGTGGCGGAGAGGCCGTAGCGCGTGGCATTGGCGATGCGGATCGCATCCTCCGGGCCGGAGAAGCGCAGCACAGCGCCCACGGGCCCGAAGATTTCCTCCTGCGCCATGCGGCAATCGGGGTCCTTCACCACGAACAGGTGCGGCGCCACCGCCGTATCAAGCCCGGTCGCGTCCTGCCCTGTCGCCACGCAGCGTCCGGCATCGC
Source organism: Novosphingobium sp. (assembly GCF_019748365.1). Taxonomy (GTDB): domain Bacteria; phylum Pseudomonadota; class Alphaproteobacteria; order Sphingomonadales; family Sphingomonadaceae; genus Novosphingobium. The sequence continues at coordinate 24,431 of NZ_JAIEPN010000179.1, read as the reverse complement.
AGCCGCTCTCGATGAAGCCGCGCACTTTGTCCGCCTGTGCCGTGGTGGCCAGCGGCGCCAGCGCAGTATCCTCCGCCATCGGATCGCCGATGGCAAGGCGCTCAACCTCTGCCGCCAGATAGGGCAACACTCGGTCATAGACGCTGTCCGCCAGCAGAATGCGCGATCCGCTGACGCAGATCTGACCCGAGTTGGCGACGAAACCGCCGACCAGCGCAGCCGCCAGCCCTTCGGGATCGCCCATGTCGTCAAACACGATCTGCGGCGATTTGCCCCCGCATTCCAGCAGCAGTGCCTTCATGTTCGATTGCCCGGCATACTGCATCAGCACCTGCCCCGTCGCGGTCGAGCCGACGAACGTGAGGCAATCGACATCCTTGTGCAGGGCGAGCAGCCGCCCGGTGTGCCGGCCGGTGCCGGGGAGCGCGTTGAACACGCCGTCGGGCACGCCCGCTTCCGCCGCGAGGTCGGCCAGCCGCAGGCAGGCGAGCGGTGCGATCTCGGACGGCTTGAGCACCACCGAATTGCCCATCGCCAGCGCCGCGCCGACTTTGGCGAGCGCGATCTGCACCGGATAGTTCCAGGCAGTGATCGCCGCCACCACGCCGCGCGGCCGCCGCGCCTGCATGAACAGCGCCCCCGGCGCGCTCGGCACGATCTGGTCGCCCAGCGTTTCAATCTGCGCGGCGGCGACTTCCAGCCCCTCCGCCGCTTCGCGCACCCCGGCGATGGCCTGCGCGGCGGGCTTGCCCATCTGCAGCGTATCGAGCAGCCCCAGCGTTTCCGCATCCTCGACGATCCGCGCGGCAAAGCGCTGCAGGATCTTCGCCCGCGCCGAAGGCGCAAGGCTGCGCCAGCGTCCATCGGCAAAAGCTGCCCGGGCCGATGCCACCGCCTCGTCCACTTCGCGCGCGCCAGAGTCGGGCAGCGATGCCAGATGCGCATCGGTCGCGGGATTGATCACATCGAAGCGCGCATCGCTTTCAGCCGCGCGCCGCTTGCCCCCGATGAACGCGCGGCCATCAAGCTCCAGCCGCGCCGCGCGCTGCGCCAGCGTGTCGCCAACGGGGATTTCCGCCGCTTTCGGCGCCCTCTCTGCCATGGTCGATCTGCCCGGATTGCCTTACTGTCCAAACATGCTAAGTTGAACTTACAAGTAGGTCAACTTGGAAGTGGAGGCGATTGGATGGCAAGCACTGCGACGACGGAGAGCTTCGTGTCCGCCCCCGCCGAGCCGCCCGCCCGCGCCGGTTTTGCCGCCTGGTTCGTGCTGACAGCGCTCTCGCTGATCAGCCTCGTTTCCTTTGCCGATCGCTATGTCCTCCTGCTGGTAAACGAGCAGGTGCGGCAAGCCTTCCACCTCTCCGACGTTCAGATCGGCCTGCTTCAGGGCACCGGCACCGCCGTGTGCGGCGCGCTGGCGAGCTATCCGCTCGGCTGGATGAGTGGCCGGTTCGACAACCGCTACGTGCTGGCGGGTTGCATCGCCGCGTGGAGCCTTGCCGTGGCGCTCTCCGGCCTTGCGCCCAGCTTCGAGGCCATTCTCATCTTCAGCGGCCTTGTCGCGGCGGGCGAGGCCGGGCTTTCGCCGGTCGCCTACAGCGCGATCCCGCGCCTGTTCAGCGGCACACAGCGGCAAATCGCCAATTCGATCTTCGTCGCGACTGCCATCGGCGGCGGCGCGCTGGCCATCGCGCTCGCGGGCGTGCTGGTGGACATGACGCCGAAGCTGCAGCCGCATCTGCCCGCAGCCCTGGCGCAGATGGAACCCTGGCGCGTCAGCTTCCTCCTCGCCGCAGCGGCTGGCCCGGCCATGGTCGCGCTTGCACTCGTGCTGCCGATACCGCGCGCCGCGAGGGCCGCCCCTGAGGCCATTGCAACTGCACCCGCTGGCCCGGCGTTCGGCAGCTACCTCTGGCGCCATCGCGGCCAGCTCTTCCCGCTGGTTGTCGGCTCCGCGCTGGCGGGCCTTGCCTTCGGCGCGGTCGGTCCGTGGATCGCGATTGCCGCCGGGCGCCTGTTCCACGCCGCCCCTAGCGCGGTCGGCGTCGGCATGGGCACCGCGCAAATCGGCTCGGCTTTTTCGGCCTTTCTGGTCAGCCTTGCCGTCACGCGCCTTGCCCTGCCGCGCTTCGGCGCGGTCGCCCCGGCCATGGTGCTCGCCTTCACCTCGATCGGCATGCTGGCGTGCTGCCTCGCGCTGCCGCTGATCCACAGCGCCATGGGGCTCTACGTGTTCTTCGGCGCGTTCGGACTGTTCCTCTCGCTCGGCGCGATGTTCCAGCCGACTGTCTACCAGACACTCGTTCCCATCTCGCTGATCGGGCGCATGGTCGCAGTGCAGTTCATCGTAACGATGATCTGCGCCGCCGTCTCGGGCCCGCTGGTGGGCGCGGCGTCCGATGCACTCGCGGCAGACGGCTCGCGCCTGATCACCGCAATGACGGTCGTGGCGATCCCGATCCTGATCCTGGCCGCCCTCACGCTGCAAATGGTGCGCGGTGCGGGGTTCGAGGCAGCAAAAGCCGAAGCCGCCGCGCACAACGCAGGCCTTGCCCCGACGTCCTAACGGGATTGTTTCCAGATCATTTCCAGCGCATGATCGAAGTTAGGGGTGAGGAACTCCCGAGCGGCGCGGTTTGCCGGCAGCCCCTCACCCCAACCCTCCCCGGTGCGGGAAGGAAACCCGTCAGCCCCAGAGCGCGGGCTTGTGCGGCGCAGCCACGACGCCGTTCACATAAGCGTAGCCCTCGGGCACATCCTCTGAATGCAGCATCGGGCCGTCGAGATCGACGAAGGCGCAGCGCTGCGCGAGTACCATTGCGGGCGCCATCGAGAGCGAGGAGCCCAGCATGCAGCCCACCATCAGCCCCAGCCCGCGCGCCTCGGCCGCATCGGCCAGCCGCAGTGCGGACGTCAGCCCGCCCGCCTTGTCGAGCTTGATATTGACGAGCTGGAAACGCCCCACGACCTTGTCGAGATCGGCGATCCCGTCGACCAGTTCATCGGCGCAAAGCGGGATCGGCGAAGTCCAGCCATCGAGGCCCGCCTCGGCGCCCACCGGGATCGGCTGTTCGAGCAGCGACACACCCAGCGGTACAAGCGCAGGTGCAAAGGCCTTCAGTTCCTCCACGCTCCACGCCTGATTGGCATCGACGATCAGACGCGGATCGGGCGCCCCGCGGCGCACGGCTGCAATGGCACTGACCGGATCGTCTGCCGCCACTTTCACCTTGAGCAGCGGATAGGCCGCATACTTGCGCGCCGCCGCTTCGTAGGCCGCCAGATCGCGCATGCCGATGGTGTAGGCAGAACGGATGGCGCCCGGCGTCAGGCCATTGCGGGCATAGGGATCGCCCTCGCCCGCCTTGGCCTCCAGATCCCACAGCGCGGCATCGAGCGCCATGCGCGCCCCGCCACCGGGCAGCAGATCGAGCAGTGCCTCGCGCGTCACCCCAGCCTCGATCACCGGGCGCACCGCCTCGATATCGGCCATCATCGTCGCGGGCGTCTCGCCCTTGTAGGGAATGCCGCAAGCCTCGCCGCGCCCTTTCACGCCATCCTCGCGGGTCAGCGTGACATGGATCGTCGGCTGCTCGAACATCGAGCCGCGCGCGATCGTCAGCACTTCCTTCACCGGCCAATGGCGCGGCTCCATCGCAATCGTCAGGCCCATGCGAGCATCCGTTCCAGAATGGGTTCGACCCCGAAGCGCAGCGGATCGGTGGTCGGCAGCCCCGTCTCGCCCGCGATTCCGACGCACAAGGCCCGGGCTTCGTCTTCGGCGAAGGCCGAGGTATTGAGGCTCACGCCCACGAATGTCGCGGCCGGATTGGTCAGCCGGGCAATATCGAGATAGCGCGGGATCGCGACGTTCAGCGGAACGATGGGAAAGTCCGGAAAGTCGCTGATGCAGGGCCGCCCGGGTTCGTGGCACAGCACCAGCGCATCGGGCTGGCTGCCGTTGATGAGGCCCACCGTCACCGCCGCATAGGCGGGGTGGAACAGCGATCCCTGCCCCTCGATCACATCCCAATGGTTCGCCGCCGCATCGGGCGAAAGACATTCCGCCGCGCCCGCGAGAAAGTCCGAAACCACGGCATCAAGCGCAACGCCGCCGCCCGCGATCATGATCCCGGTCTGCCCTGTCGCGCGGAAATCCGCCGCCACACCGCGCGCCTTGAGTCCCCTCGCAATCGCGAGCGCCGCATACTTCTTTCCAATCGCGCAATCCGTGCCGACCGTCAGCAGACGCCTGCCGCTGCGCTTGCGCCCGCTGGCGACCGGGAAAGACAGGCCGCTGTGCCGCACATTGTGCAGCGTCCGCCCCAGCTCGGCCGCCTTCGCGGCAATCTCTGGCACCGAGTCCAGCCGGGTGTGCAGCCCGCTGACGAGGTCGAGCCCTGCCTCCAGCGCCTCGATCATGCAGGGCACCCAATGCGCCGGCAGCTTGCCGCCAACCGGCGCAACACCGATCAACAGCGACTTCGCACCTGCGGCCGCGGCTTCGGCGGGCTTCATGTCCGGCAAGCCAATGTTGTGCGCATTCTCGCCCAGCCGCCACTGCGCGGTGCAGGCCTCGGGTGCCCATTGATAGACCCCGCCCCCGGTCTTCGCGGCGACCGCACTTTGCGCATCGCCCACGAAGATCAGGTAGGGCCTTGGCAGCCGGACCTGCGGCACGCCAGCCATGACCGTGGTCATGTCAGAACCGGCCGGAAAGCCGCACCTGCACCGTGCGCGGCTGCACGATAGCCGCCTGCCCGGTCGTCCCGCTGAAGCCGAACGCGCTGCGATAGCCGGTGATCCCGCGCGAGTTCGAGACGTTGCGCACAATCGCATCAAGCGTGATGCCTGACAGCTCGATCCCCGCGCGCAGATCCCACGTGCTGTAGGCAGGCAGGCGCGGATTGCTGCTGAGCAGCGGTGGCACCGGGGCAATGAAATCGCCGTTGCGCCCGCCCACATAGGACCAGGTGGTTCCCAGCGTGGCCGTCGCCGAATCTGTCAGCGGAATTCGGTAGTCACCGCTCACCGTGCTGGTGAAGCGCGGCACGTAAGGCAGGTTCTGCCCCGCGCGGCCGCCGATGCCCGGCACATCCGAACGCAGTTTGGCTTCGACCGCGTTGCCCGACCACGCGATGGTCAGGTTCTTTTCGGGTCGCAGCGCGAGGGCCCACTCGATCCCCTGGCTGCGCGCGCGCCCGCCGTTGGTGGTGACGAACAGCGTCGGACCGCTTTGCGGCGTCACGGCACCCAGAACTTGCACGTCGGTCCAGTCGATCCGGTAGAGCGCCACATCGAACGCCAGCGGACCGATATCGCCCTTGGTGCCGACTTCATAGTTGACGGTGTTATCAGGCCGGAACCCGGACGGAATGCCATTCGTCCCCGCGCCCGGCACTGTCAGCGGACCACCCGGGCGATAGCCGGAGGCGATACGGCTATAGATCGAGATGCGGTCGGTCAGCGCGAAGCGCGGCGCCACCGAATAAGTGAACTTGTTTTCCTTCGAAACGAACGGGACAGTCCCCGAAATCGTCGGATCACCCGCACTTGGCGGGCCAGTGAACACGCCGGGGAAGTTCGTGACGACCCCGTCCTGCCTGATATCGGTATAGCGTCCGCCAAGCGAAAGCTCGAAGCGCCCCAGCTTGAACGTCACGTCGCCGAAGCCCGACCACTCGTTGTAGTTGGCATCGGTGCGCTGGGCGCCGAGCCCCAGCCCGCCGATGCCCGGAATGAAGGGCAGCACCGTCAGCACCTGCGAGGTATCCGCAGCCGAGCGCGTCACGAATTCCTGCCTGAACAGGACGTCCTCATAGGAATGGAACACGCCCACCTGCCAGGTCAGCCAGTCCGGCCCGACGCCCTTCTTGGAAGAAAGGCGCACTTCCTGGTTGAACTTCTGGTGATCGTTGTCCTGCACAAGCGGGAGCACGATCGGCTCGCCAAACAGCGGAGTGAATGCCATGCCGAGGGTGAAGAAAGGCGCGGCTGGCGTATTGCTGATATCAAAGCCCTGCCGCCGGCTCACCTTCACAAGGCTCGTCGAGCTGGTCAGGTCGGCAAAGCCGACGTCCCAGTCGATCACGCCGTTGATGAAGCGCGAGCGCGCGCGGTTGCCGCCCTGGAAGCCCTTGCGATCGCTCGGCGTGCCGCCGACGAGGTTGAACGACCGCGACGTCTCGTTGTTGGGCAGGGGCGAGCCGACCACCTCGACAACACCTTCTGCGCCGTATTCCTCGCTCTGGTAAGCCCCGGTCACGCGGATCGAGAGCCGATCCGTGGGCTTGGCCAGCAGCGATATGCGCCCACCGCGGCGATTGCCGCGGTTGACATCCTTCAGGCCGAGCAGCGGGTTGTCGATGTAGCCGGGCAGATCAAGGTAGTAGCCGAGCGCGCGAATCGCGAGCTTGTCGGTAATCAGCGGAATGTTCACCACCGCGCGAGCGTTAAAGGCGGTCTCACCCTGATTGACGGATTCGAGGCCGATTTCGGCTGCGGCACCTGCCTTTGCGAGATCGGGCTTCTTCGTCACGTACTTGAGCAGGCCGCCCTGCGCCGTCGCGCCGTAAAGCGTGCCCTGCGGCCCGCGCAGCACTTCCACGCGCTCCAGATCATAGGTCTCGAAGTTGGGCGTCACGGTCGAACCGTTGCTGAGCGCGCTGGTGGAGCTCAACACCACGTCGTCCATCATCGTTGCGACGCTGGCGCCCGCGCCGCCGGTGTTCTGGCCGCGCAGGATGAGGCGCACGTCGGTGCCGCCGCGATCGTCGATCGAGAAGCCCGGCACGAGTGCCGCAAAATCGCGGATGTCGGTCAGGGCGCGCTGTTCCAGCACATCGCCCGAAACCGCCGTCACCGCGGCCGGCACTTCGACCAGCGATTGCTCGCGCCGGCTCGCCGTCACCACGATTTCGTTCGTTGTCAGCTCATCGGTGGCAGCCGGCGCCGCGGCATGGGCTGCCGCCGCCCACAGACTCGTGCCCGAAAGCAAGGCCCCGAGGCCCACCAGTCGCATCGCCAGTCTCTTCGAACCTGCAATCGTCATGTCCCTGCCCCTTGCATTTACAAGTAACCTATATTGTAAGTGAGACATGGGCCGGTCAACTCAAATTTCGATATGCCTCCGCATTGGCGCTAAGTATGGCATAACTGCATCAGGCTTCTGGCCGCACCCGGAGGAAGAGAGACACGCGCCGTGAACAGCCAGACCCTAGCATTAGCGGGCAATCGCGCACCGGCGCCTCGACCGGCACGCCGCACCCAGGGCGAACGAAGTGCCGAAACGCGGCGCAAGATTCTCTCCTCTTCGGTCGAGCTGCTGCACCAGATCGGCTATGCCGGCGCGACAACGAGCCAGATTGCCAAGGCCGCGGGCGTCAGCCTCGGCGCGCTGCAGCACCAGTATCCGACCAAGGCGGGCCTCATGGCCGCCGTCGTGCGGCGTTTCGCCACCGAACGCTTTCTCGCCTATCGCCGGGCGCTGCGCGGGGTTCCGGAAGGACTGCCCCGGTTCCTCGCGCTGTCGAAGGCATCGTGGTCGCTGATCGGCACCAAGGAGCTCGTCGCGGCGATGGAAATCGAGCTTGCCATGCGCGACGATCCGGAGCTCGCCATGGCGATCGGCGATACGCTTTCACGCCACAGCGCTTTCGTGCGCCGTCTGCTCGCGCGCATACTGGAAGGGGTGATCAGCCCCGACGATCCGCGCGTCGAAACGGTGCGCCTGCTCAACAATGCGATCATGTTCGGCCTGACACTCGAATCGATTCGCGCGGTCTCCCCGGCGCAGATCGAGAAAGCGCTCGCGGCATGGGAACGCGCCATGGTCAGCCTGCTCACCGAACGCTGAGTCTGGGCGCGGCCTGCACGATATAGACGGCAGAGTCGAAGGCTCCGCGCCAAAACATCGTCATTGATACGCATGACGCGCAATTGACGCACCATGGTGCTGTTTCGGCGCAGACATTGCGCGGACAGCGCATGGCCTTTCCGCTATGATCTCCCGGTAATCCGAACCATGGGAGAACCGCGGTGAACGCCGAGGCGAAGACAACCGATCTGTTCGAAAATCCGCTCGGCCTCGACGGCTTCGAGTTCATCGAATTTTCCGCCCCCCAGCCCGGCCTGCTCGAACCCGTGTTCGCCGCGATGGGCTTCACCCACATCGCCAACCACCGCTCCAAGGCGGTGCAGCTCTGGCGGCAGGGCGGCATCAACCTGATCGCCAACTACGAACCGAAGAGCCCCGCCGCCTGGTTCGCCGCCGAGCATGGCCCCTCCGCCTGCGGCATGGGCTGGCGCGTGCGCAATGCGGCCGAAGCCTACCGCGTGGCGCTCGAACGCGGCGCGGAGCCGGTCGAAGTGCGCACCGGCCCGATGGAACTCAGCCTCCCCGCCATCCGCGGCATCGGCGGCGCGATCATCTACCTCATCGACCGCTACGAAGGCTCGCCGCTCGGCGATCTCTCGATCTACGATATCGATTTCGTTTACCTGCCCGGCGTCGACCGCCAGCCCAAGGGCGCGGGCTTCCACACGATCGATCACCTCACCCACAACGTCTACGGCGGCCGCATGGCGCATTGGGCCGCCTTCTACGAGCGCATCTTCAATTTCCGCGAGATCCGCTATTTCGACATCAAGGGCGAATACACCGGCCTCACCAGCCGCGCGATGACTGCGCCCGACGGCAAGATCCGCATCCCGCTCAACGAGGAGGCGAAAGCGGGCGGCGGGCAGATCGAGGAGTTCCTGCGCGCCTACAATGGCGAGGGCATCCAGCACATCGCCTTTGCCTGCGACGACCTCCTCGGCGCGTGGGACCGCCTCAAGGCGCTCGGCACCCCGTTCATGACCGCGCCGCCTGCGACATACTACGAGATGCTGGACGAGCGCCTGCCCGGCCACGGCGAACCTGTCGCAGAACTGCAGAAGCGCGGCATCCTGCTCGATGGATCGACCGAGGCGGGCGATCCGCGCCTCCTCCTCCAGATCTTCTCCGAAACGCAGATCGGCCCGGTCTTCTTCGAATTCATCCAGCGCAAGAAGGATGAAGGCTTCGGCGAGGGCAATTTCACCGCGCTGTTCCAGTCGATGGAGCGCGACCAGATGCGCCGCGGCGTGCTCACCGTGGAAGGAGCCGCCGCATGATCCCCCCCATCCAGCGCATCCACCATGTCGCGTACCGCTGCCGCGACGCGAAGGAGACCGTCGCCTGGTACGAGCGTGTGATGGGCATGCGCTATACCACCGCCTTTGCCGAGGACACCGTGCCCTCTACCGGCGAGCATGATCCCTACATGCACGTCTTCCTCGATTGCGGCGGCGGCAACGTGCTCGCCTTCTTCGAGCTGCCGAACCAGCCGGAAATGGGCAAGGACCCCAACACCCCCGCCTGGGTCCAGCACCTCGCCTTCGAAGTGGCGGACGAAGCCGCACTCCACGCTGCCAAGGCGCATCTGGAAGCGGAAGGCATCGACGTGCTCGGGCCGACCTACCACGGCATTTTCCGCTCGATCTATTTCTTCGATCCCAACGGCCACCGCCTGGAACTGGCCTGCAACATCGGCACGCCCGCGCAATATGCTGAACTCGAAACGCTCGCGCCGGTGATGCTAGAGGAATGGAGCCGCACCAAGCGCGCGCCGCGCCATGCCGAATGGCTGCACAAGGACCCGGATGCATGATCGACTACACCCACGATCCAGCCGCGCAAAGCTGGGTCGAGAGTGCCGAGGATCATCCCGAGTTTCCCGTCCAGAACCTGCCGCTCGGCGTGTTCATCCCGGCGGATGGCGATGCGCCGCGCATCGGGACAGCGATCGGGAACGCGATCCTCGATCTCAAGGCATTGGCGGCGACGGGATTGCTTCCCGATGCGCTTGGCGCAGCCCTCGCCGAACCGCGGCTCAACGCCCTGTTCGCCCTTCCGGCCGCCACACGGCAAACGCTGCGCCATGCACTGTTCGAGCTGCTGACCGATGCCGCGCAGGAAGAAACCGTCGCGCCGCACTTGCACCCTGCGGCGGACTGCCCCCTAACCCTGCCCTTCGCGATCGGCGATTACACCGATTTCTACGTCGGCATTCATCATGCGCGCGCCGTCGGTGCCCTGTTCCGGCCGGACAACCCGCTGCTGCCCAACTACCACCACGTTCCCATCGGCTATCATGGCCGGGCAAGCTCGGTGCAGGTCTGCGGCGCGCCGGTGTTTCGCCCCAACGGCCAGACGCTGGTCCCCGGCGCGATCAAGCCCACTTTCGGCCCGACCAAGCGGCTCGATTACGAACTGGAGCTCGGCCTGTGGGTCGCCGGCGCCAACCCGCTCGGCACACCCGTTCCGATCAGCACGGCGTGGGAACGGATCGGCGGCCTGTGCCTGCTCAACGACTGGTCCGCGCGCGATGTGCAGGCGTGGGAATACCAGCCGCTCGGCCCCTTCCTCGCCAAGAACTTCGCAACAACCGTCTCGCCCTGGGTGGTGACGCGCGAGGCGCTGGAACCCTTCCGCACCGCCCCCGCCCCGCGGACTGCGGGTGAACCCGATCCCCTGCCCTATCTGCGCGATCCCGCCGATGCGGCAACCGGCATGCTGGCCATCGACCTCGAAGTCCGGCTCGATACCGCCGCAATGCGCCGCGCCGGCTTGCCCGCACACCTGCTCTCGCGCAGCACGACCGGCGAGGCCATGCACTGGACCCCGGCGCAGCTCGTGACGCACCACACCAGTGGCGGTTGCAACCTTGCACCCGGCGACCTTCTTGGCACCGGCACATTGTCCGGACGCGATCCCGCCGCCTCGGGCAGCCTGCTTGAGCTCACACAGGGCGGACGCAACAGGATCGAGCTCCCCGGCGACGAGACGCGCACGTTCCTCGAGGACGGCGACCGCGTCACCCTGCGCGCCGCCGCGCGACGCGAAGGCTTTCGCACCATCGGTTTCGGGACCTGCGCAGGGATCGTCTTGCCATCGCCCGTGAACTGAGAACCGTGCCTTTTGACACTCTTCTCGCGCTGAGTTCAGGCCGAGGCAGCGCTCCGCTCAGCCTCGGCCTGCATCGCCTCGAGCGACATCGTCGGTGCCAGCTTCTCGCCGTCGGTGATCTTCCAGTTCTTGCCAGTGCCGCGCTGGTCCCAGTTGACCAAGGTGAAGTCGTCCTCCCAGCCGTTCTGATAGGCCCAGGCCGCAATCAGCGCCAGCAGGACCACCCGGAGAATGCCGCCGACAAGCCCCAGGGGCCCGCGCACGAAACCGCCTCTGTTCATCGTGGTGCCCTCCCATCGCGGCCGGTCTTGCGCGGCGCGCGCAAATCTGTTGGGTGTGCCGCGCCGTCCCGCCACCGGGGCAGGCAGGAGGAGCTGGCCGAGTGAGCGGAGATCCGGAGCAAGACGCGGACGCGGTGGCGTCGGCCCTGTTCACCGAAAGCGACAGGCTTGATCCCATGAGCACGCGCGCCGCGCGCACCACGCTGCGCGACAAGGCCTATCTCGATCTGCGCCGCATGCTCATGCTCGGCGGTTTTCAGGCCGGCACTGCGCTGCCTGTGCGCAAATTGTGCGAGGAACTCGATGCGGGCACCATGTCGGTGCGCGATGCCGTCCAGCGGCTTGCCGCCGAAGGCGCGCTCGAAGCGCTGCCCAACGGGCGGCTGCGCGTGCCGCTGCTTGGCCGTAGCGAAATCGAGGAGCTTTTTGCGCTGCGCATGCTGATCGAGCCGCATGCCGCCGCGCGCGCCGCCGAGGCGGTGACCCCACCGGCCATGGCCGCGCTCGATGCCGCGCTCGCCGCGCTCGAAGCCTTCGCCATCCCTGATGCGGTGGACGCCGCGCAGCTTGCCGCCAATCTCGCCTTTCACTTCGCGATCTACCGCATGCCCGGCTCGCCGCAGCTCTTGCAGATCATCGAGAATCTCTGGCTGCGCTTCGGCCCGCTGCTCAACGCCTTCATCGCCGCCAGCGACGGCGCGCAGACCTACCGCACCGAGCAGACCGTGCTGCATCGCCGCGTGGTCGAGGCGATCCGCATGCGCGATCCAGAATTCGCCCGCAGCGCGATGAAAGCGATCATCGAGCGCAGCCGCCTCGCCGCGCAGGAAATCGGCGTGCTCTGAAGGCGCGCTCGCACTGGAAGCGATCCGCGCGGGCCGCGAGGACCGCTTCCTCCTCGCGGTGGCCGAGACCGCGAAGTTCGCTGGCCAGCACGCGCGAACTGAAGCCGGTCGCCTTCACCTGGGAGGAACTGGCAGGCGCGGTGCAGAGCAAGCTGGCGCTGCAGCGCGGGCGCTAGAACGCATCGATCCGTGCCGCGCGCGCCGCCAGCCGCGCGCATCAGTCGGCGGCAGCCGGCCCGAACTCCCGGCGCAAGGCGGGTCCGTCGGCATCGAGCGAAGGTACCACCGTGGGCAGCGCCCCGGATCGCCCCGCCGGTCGCGGCAGCGTGAATGCGGCGGCGTGGACTTCGGCCGGCACCCGCCGCAACGCCGCATGCGCCGCGAGGTCTGCCACCTGCGAGACCCGGCCCCATGCAATCCGGTGCCTGTCCAGCAAGCCACTCGCCTCGGCCACAAGCAGCCCGGCGAAGGCAGCGCCAACAATCTGCCCCAGCGCCTCACGGTTGGCAACGCGGTCGGGGTTCGTCGCAAAGCGCGGATCGTGGGCCAGCGCCGCATCGCCCAGCACGCCCGCGCAGAACCGCTGCCATTCATCGGGCGACTGGATGGCAATCATCAGCGCGCCATCCCGGCAGGCATAGGCTGCATAAGGATAGATCGCCGCGTGTTCGAGGCCGTGCCGCCCGGTGACGCGACCGGCATGTTCCAGATGCAGCAGCGGCACCGCCATCCAGTCGGCCATAGCATCGAACATCGCCATCTCGATCGCCGCCCCGCGCCCGGTGCGCCCCCGCCCGATCAGCGCCTCGAGGATGGCGGCATGCGCGTTCATGCCCGTCGCGAGATCGGCAATCGAAACGCCCACTTTGGCCATGGCCTCGGGCGTGCCGGTAACAGCGCAGATGCCCGCTTCGGCCTGCACCAGCATGTCATAGGCCCGCATGTCGCGCGCGTCGGTCGATTGGCCATAGCCGCAGATGTCGAGCGCAATCAGACGCGGATGGCGCGCCACGAGCGCTGCCGCATCAAGCCCAAGCCGCGCCGCCGCCCCCGGCGCCAGGTTCTGGATAAACACGTCCGCCCGGCCCACCATGCGTTCGATCATCGCGCGGTCTGCGGACGCCTTCACATCGACGACCACGCTTTCCTTGCCCCGGTTGAGCCATGCGAAATAGGCCGAGGCCCCGCCGACCGCGCTGTCATAATGCCGCGCCGTCTCACCGCCCGCGCGCTCCAGCTTGATCACCCGCGCACCGCCGTCGGCGAGCTGGCGCGTGCACAGCGGCGCTGCCACCGCCTGCTCCAGCGCCACCACCAGCAGGCCTTCAAGCGCTCCGGTCATCAGTAGCTGCGCGGCAGGCCAAGCGCGTGCTCGGCAAGATAGGCAAGGACGAGGTTGGTCGAAATCGGCGCCACCTGATAGAGCCGCGTCTCGCGCAGCTTGCGCTCGACATCATACTCGGCGGCAAATCCGAAGCCGCCATGCGTCTGCACGCAGACATTGCCCGCTTCCCATGAAGCATCGGCAGCGAGCATCTTCGCCATGTTGGCCTCGGCCCCGGCATTGCCGCCCGCTTCATAGACTTCGGCAGCATGGTGCACCATCAGCTCGGCCGCGCGCATTGCGGCATAGGCCTTGGCGATGGGAAACTGCACGCCCTGGTTTGCACCGATCGGGCGGCCGAACACCTGCCGCTCGCCCGCATAGCGACTGGCGCGTTCGATGAACCACTTGGCATCGCCGATGCATTCGGCAGCGATCAGGATGCGTTCGGCGTTCATGCCCGAGAGGATATAGCGGAAGCCCTTCCCCTCTTCACCAATCAGATTGGCGGCGGGCACGGGCACGTCATCAAACCAGATCTCGGTCGTCGCATGGTTCATCATCGTGCGGATCGGGCGGATCTCCATGCCGTTGGCGCGGGCATGGGCCATGTCGACAAGGAACACCGAAAGCCCCTCAGCCTTGCGGGCCACCTCCTCACGCGGGGTGGTGCGCGCGAGGAGGATCATGAGGTCGGAATGTTCGGCCCGACTGGTCCACACTTTCTGGCCACTAACGCGGTAGGTATCGCCCTCCCGCCGCGCGAAAGTGCGCAGCGAGAGCGTATCCGTGCCGCTGGCCGGCTCAGTCACGCCGAAGGCTTGCAGGCGCAGCTCGCCGCGCGCGATGGGGGGCAGATAGCGCTCCTTCTGCGCCTCGCTGCCGTGCCGCAGCAGCGTGCCCATTGTGTACATCTGCGCATGGCAGGCCGATCCATTGCACCCTGCGCGCTGCACTTCCTCGAGGATCGCGCAGGCCGCCGAAAGCGGCAGGCCGGAGCCGCCATATGCCTCAGGGATCAGTGCGGCGAGGAAGCCACTGTGGGTGAGCGCCGCCACAAACTCGGTCGGATAGGCCATCCGCGCATCGAGATCGCGCCAGTAGCTGCCGGGGTAATCGGCGCACAGCGCGGCGACCGCAGCGCGGATATCGGAATAATCGGGCTGTACCATGGCCGCGCCTCTAGCGCCCGCACGCCACCACCACAAAGACGAAGTCATGCCAGTCAGCTATAGCAATCCGGCATAGCTGCTTGGTCCAGATGTTGCGAGACGGAGCTGGCGCGCGCGGTATTCTTGCGCGTCATGAACATGACCCAGACCCTCGAAGCGGGCACAGCCTGGCCCGACCAGCTCTACGCCCGGCTGCGCGCGGCCAACGTCACCCATGCCAACTACGTGCCCGATGCCGGCCATACGCAGCTGATCAAGCTGCTCCATGCCGACGAGGCGGTGACCGCCACGGTCCTCACCACCGAAGAGGAAGGCATCGCCATCGCGGCCGGCGCCTGGCTCGGCGGCAAGCGCAGCGCCATCCTCATGCAATCGAGCGGCGTGGGCAACTGCATCAACATGCTCTCGCTACCCGTGATCGCCCGTATCCCCCTGCTGATGCTGGTGACGATGCGCGGCGAATGGGGCGAGTTCAATCCGTGGCAGGTCCCGATGGGGCAAGCCACCGAAGCCGCCCTGCGCGCGGTCGGCGTCCGCGTGTTCCGCGCCGATAGCGCCGAGGAATTGCTGGCGATCGTGCCCGCAGCCCTTGTCGAGGCCTTTGATGCCGACCAGCAGATCGCCATCCTGATCGGCCAGCGCGTGATGGGAGAAAAGAAGTGGTAGCCCCGCTCGACCGGCGCGCGGTCGTGGCCGAACTGCTGCGGGAACGTGGAGACCTCCTCGTCGTCACCGGCCTCGGCTCAGCGAGCTACGACGTCCACGCGGCAGGCGACGACGCGCGCAACTACTACCTCTGGGGCGCCATGGGCAGCGCCGCGCTCGTCGGCCTCGGCCTCGCGCAAGCGCAGCCGAACCGCCGCGTGCTGGTGATCACCGGCGACGGCGAGCAGCTGATGGGCCTCGGCGGCCTAGCCACCATCGCCATCGCGCGGCCCGCCAACCTTGCCATCGTCGTCATCGACAACGGCCATTTCGGCGAAACCGGCATGCAGACCAGCCACACCGGCCTCGGCCTGCGGCTCGATGACGTGGCCTCGGCGTGCGGTTTCCCCCGCGTCGATCGCGCCGAGACCATGGAAGACGTCGCCGCCATCCGCGACTTGCTCCATGCCCCGCAAGCCGGGCCGCACCTCGCCGTCGTCACCGTCAAGGCGGAGAACCTCCCCCGCTCGCTCCCCCCGCGCGATGCGGTGCATATCAAGAACCGCTTCCGCGCTACGCTGGGCCTCGCGACTGCATGAGCGCGCTGCCAGTCTTCCGCAACACCGTCGGCGGACGCGAAGTGGAGGCGTCCGCTCTGTTCGAGAGCATCGATCCCTATACAACGCAGGCTTGGGCGCAGATTCCGGACGACGGTGCGGAGGAAGTGGACGCCGCCGTTGCCGCCGCCAGACAGGCTTTCGGGCAAGGCGAATGGCCTGCCCTCACCCCCTCGGCGCGCGGACGCCTGCTCTACCGCCTCGCCGATCTGATCGCCGAAAACGCCGATCGCCTCGCCGCCCTCGAAACGCGCGACAACGGCAAGCTTATCGTCGAGACGCGCGCCCAGCTGCGCTATCTCCCCGAATGGTTCCGCTATTTCGGCGGGCTCGCGGACAAGATCGAAGGCCGCGTCCTGCCCATCGACAAGCCGGGCATGGTCGCATGGACGCGCCGCGAGCCGCTCGGTGTGGTCGCCGCGATCCTGCCGTGGAACTCGCCGCTGCAATTGCTCTCGTGGAAACTCGCCCCATTGCTGGCGGCGGGCAACACGGCGGTGATCAAACCCTCCGAGCACGCCAGCGCCTCGACTCTCGCATTCGTGAAGCTGTTTGCCGAAGCCGGCTTCCCGGCGGGCGTCGTCAACACCGTCACCGGCTTCGCGGACCGCGCGGGCAAGCGGCTCGTGTCGCACCCCGATGTTGCCAAGATCGCGTTCACTGGCGGCGAGGCGGGCGGCATCGCGGTCTATCACGCCGCCGCGGCTGGGCTGAAGCGCGTGACACTTGAACTCGGCGGCAAGTCGGCGCAGATCGTCTTCGCCGATGCCGATCTCGATGCGGCGGCCAATGGCGTCGTCGCGGGCATCTTCGCGGCTTCCGGACAGACCTGCGTGGCGGGTTCGCGCCTGCTTGTCGAACGCAAGGTCCATGATGTCTTTGTTAGAAAGCTGGTCGAGCTTGCCAGTCCGGCCCGGCTCGGCGATCCCGCGGATGAGAGCACGCAGATCGGCCCGATCACCACCGCCGCGCAGCACCGCCGCGTGCTGGATCACATCGCCTCGGCCCGCGGCGAAGGCGCGCAGGTCATGCTGGGCGGCGGTGCCGATCAAGGCTGGTTCGTCCGCCCGACGATCCTCACCGGCGCCACCAACACCATGCGCATCGCGCGCGAGGAAGTGTTCGGCCCGGTGCTCGCGGTGATCCCCTTCGATGACGAAGCGGAGGCTTTCGCGCTCGCCAACGACACGCCCTACGGCCTCGCTGCCGGGCTTTGGACCAGCGACACCGCGCGCGTGTTCCGCGGCACCGAAGCGCTGCAGGCGGGCACGCTCTGGATCAACACCTACCGCGCTGTCAGCTATCTCGCGCCCTTCGGCGGCTACAAGCGCAGCGGCATCGGGCGGGAGAACGGGCAGGAAGCCATCGACGCCTATCTCCAGACCAAGACGGTGTGGATCGACCCCATGGCCCGCGTCGCCAATCCCTTTGCCATTCGCTAGGGGCATAGCATGACCAGCCCACGCATCGTCATCATCGGCGGCGGCATCATCGGCAGCCTCACCGCGCGGGCGCTGTGCCGCGAGGGGCTGACCGACGTCACCGTGATCGAACGCGATCCCACATACCGCTTCTCCTCCACCGCACTTTCCGCCGCCTCGATCCGCACCCAGTTCGGCTGCCCCGTCAATGTCGAGCTCAGCCTTTATGGCGCGCAGTTCCTCAAGGGCGTGAAAGCCGAGCTTGGTGAGGATGCCGAGATCGACTTTGTCGAAGGCGGCTATCTGATCCTCGGCGATGCGCGGACCGAAGCGGCCCGCCGCGAGGCCCTTGCCATGCAGCGCGGCCTCGGCGCTATGGTCGAAGACTTCGGGCCGGATGCCTGCGCCGCCGCTTTCCCGTGGCTCTCCACCGATGACATCGCCATCGCCACGCTTGGCCGCCAGAACGAAGGCTGGTTCGATGCGTGGAGCCTGCTGCAAGCGGCGCGGCGTGCAGCCATTGCGGGCGAGGCCCGCTTCGTGCAGGCCGAGGCCAGCGGATTCATCACCGAGGGTGCACGCATCACCGGCGTGCGCGCCGACGGCGCCATCCACCCTTGCGACTGGGTCATCAACGCTGCCGGCCCCGGATCCGGCGCGGTGGCTCGCCTGCTCGGCATCGACCTCCCCGTCCGCCCGCGCAAGCGCACCGTGTTCCAGTTCAAGGCCCCGCTCGCCGGTGCCGGGATGCCCATGCTGTTCGATATTTCCGGAGCATGGATGCGGCCCGAGGGCGATGGATTCATCGGCGGCATCCAGCCCGACGAGGCGAACGATCCCGATGCGGACGGCGATTTCGAGCCCGACCACGCGCTGTTCGAAGACCGCCTCTGGCCCCTCCTCGCCGCCCGCGTCCCCGCGCTCGAACAACTGCGCCTCGTCCGCGCCTGGGCGGGGCACTACGAGATGTGCCTGTTCGATCACAACGGCGTGATCGGCCCCCATCCGGACATGGCCAACCTCGTCTTCGCCACCGGCTTTTCCGGCCACGGCGTGATGCATGCCCCGGGCACCGCGCGCGGTGTTGCGGAATGGATCGCGCATGGGCACTACCGCACCATCGATCTCTCCCCGCTCGGGTTTGGCCGGATCGCCGCGAACCGGCCGATGCCCGAAAGCGCGATCTACTGACGGAACCACCTGCCATGCGATTCAAGGGCAAGACCGCCATCGTCACCGGCGCCGCACGCGGCATCGGCCTCGCCTGCGCGCGCCGCTTTGCCGAGGAGGGCGCAACGGTCGTGCTCTCCGATATCGACGAAGAAGGGCTCGCAGCCTCCGTCACAGAGCTGGCTGCAGAGGGCTTCGACGTCCACGCCATCCGGGCCGATGTCAGCGTGATCGCCGATATTGACGCGCTCGTCGCGCAGACGGTCGAACGCTTCGGCCACCTCGACATCATGCTCAACAACGCCGGGATCGCGATCACCAAGGACTTCATGACCGTCACCCCGGAAGACTATGACCGCGTGCTCGGCATCAACTTGCGCGGCGCCTTCTTCGGCGTGCAGGCGGCGGCGCGCGTCATGATCGCGGCGGGGCGCGGCGGGGTGATCCTCAACATGTCGTCGATCAATTCGCGCATGGCGAACCCTTCGGTGGCGACCTATGCCATTTCCAAGGGCGGCCTCAATCAGGTGACCGGCACCGCCGCCGTCGCACTCGCGCCCCACGGCATCCGCGTGTGCGGCATCGGCCCCGGCACCATCGCCACCCCGATGCTCAGCATGGGCTTCCTCACCAATGAGGAACAGCGCCGCATGATCCTCTCGCGCACCCCCGCCGGCAGGCTTGGCGAAGCGAGCGAAGTCGCCGCCGTTGCCGCCTTCCTCGCCAGCGACGATGCCTCCTACATGACCGGGCAGACGGTCTACCCGGACGGCGGGCGCATGATCCTCAACTATGTCGTGCCGGTGGCCGAAGATGCCTGAGGCAACCCTGTTCCGCCGCATGCACCACGTCTGCATCGTGGTGCACGATATCGCGGCTGCCGAGGCTTATTACACCTCGGTCGGCATCGGCCCATGGCATGATTACCCTCCGCTCGACCAATACACCGAACTCGAAGTGCCCAGCCGCGAGGGCTTCATGGGCATGAAGTATCGCTACGCCGATATCGACAACCTCCAGATCCAGCTCTGCCAGCCGCCGGAAATCGACTGCCCGCAGCGCCGTTTTCTCGACGAGAAAGGCGAAGGCGTGTTCCACTTGGGCTTCGAAGTGCCGGACCTTGCCTTGGCGGAACAGCAGGCCGCCAGCGTCGGCACGACGCCCCTGATGCGCGGCAGGCGAGACAACGGCAGCGGCTTCACCTATTTCGATACGGCCCATGCCGCTGGCGTGGTCCTCGAAGTCCGGAAAAGCGCCGATGTCTGATCTCAAGGCCCGCACGATCGATCTCAATTCCGACCTTGGCGAAGGTTACGGCCCGTGGGTCATGGGCGATGACAAGGCCATGCTGGATATCGTCACCAGCGCCAACATTGCCTGTGGCGGCCACGCCAGCGACCCCGAAACGATGTTCCGCACGCTCACCTGGGCGAAGGAGCGCAATATCACCGTCGGCGCGCACCCCAGCTATCCCGACAAGGAAGGCTTCGGGCGCCGCCGCCTGCCCTTCCCCTCGCCCGAAGTCGAACGCTTCGTCGCCGCGCAGACGGGCGCGCTGATCGCCATCGCCGCGCTGGCAGGCACGCGCGTCTCCTATGTCAAACCCCACGGCGCGCTCGGCAATGTCGCGAGCGAGGACCGTGCCATCGCCGAAGCCATTGTCCGCGCCGTCCGCGCCATCGACAGCAAGCTCGCGATCCTCGCCATCTCCGGCACCGTGCTGGAACAGGTCGCCCGCGATGCCGGCCTGCGCGTCTACAGCGAGATCTTTGCCGACCGCGGCTATACCCCCGCCGGCAACCTCGTGCCCCGCGGCCAGCCCGGTGCGATGATCGACGATTATGGCGCCGCCGCCGCGCGCCTGCTGACATGGCTCGAGACCGGCCTGATGCCCACGGTCGGCGGCGATCCGGTCCGGCTTGCGGGCCATTCGATCTGCGTGCACGGCGATGATCCCCATGCCGTCGTCATGGCCAAGGCGATCCGCACCGCGCTGACTGGTCGCGGGATCACGGTCGCCCCTTTCCTCGCCTGATGGCGCCCGCACCCGCTGTCCGGCCCATCGGCGAGAGCGCCGTCCTGATCGATTTCGGCGGCGAGATCAGCGTGGCAACCAACGAACGCGTCGTCGCGCTCGACCGCGCCCTTGCCGCAGCGCCGCCGCTCGGCATGGTCGAGACCGTGCCCGCCTATGTCGCGCTGATGATCGTGTTCGATCCCTTGGTCACCGAAGGCGACCACATCGCCGCCCACGCCCTCACCCTCCTTGAAACGGCTGCGACAGAACAGCGCACCCCGCGCGAGCACGTGATCCCCATCCGCTACACTGCCGCCCCCGATCTTGAAGCCGTGGCCACCGCCACCGGCCTCACGCCCGAAGAGGTCATCGCCCGGCATCTCGACGGGGAATACCGCGTCTTCATGTACGGCTTCGGCCCGGGCTACGCCTATCTCGGCGGCGTCCCCCACGCGCTGCAAGTGCCGCGCAAGCCCCGCGCCGAGCGCGGCCATCCGGTTGGCAGCGTGATCATCGCAGGCCCCCAGTGCCTGATCACCACGCTGCCGATGCCGACCGGCTGGTGGGTCATCGGCCATACCGATGCGGTCATCCTCGATTCCGTCCGCGCGCAGCCGTTCCTGTTCGATCCGGGCGATGTGATCCGCTTCCGCCGCGCCGAGAACTGATGAACGCCCGCATCGTCTTCGAGGCCGCCGGGCCGCTGACCACGATCCAGGACCGGGGCCGCACCGGCGTCATGCGCTTCGGCGTGCCTCCTTCCGGCCCGGTCGATCGCCTCGCCTTTGCCGCCTCGCTCGCCGCCACCGGCGCTGCCGATGGCTGGGCCTTCGAACTCTCGCATGGCGGCGGCATCGTGATCTGCGAGGAGGGTGAAATCGGCTTCGCGCTCTGCGGCGGCGGCTTTATCGGCGATATCGATGGCGACGAACCGCAGGCCTGGCGCGTTGGCACGCTCCGCCGCGGCCAGCGCCTGCGCGTGCGTGCCGGAGCCGGGAACTGGGCCTACCTCGCTTTCGCCGGGCAACATGCCGCACCCCGCTGGCTGGGCAGCAGCGCAACCCATGCCACCTCCGGGCTCGGCGGCGGGCCCATCACCGCCGGCATGGCGTTCGATTTCACCGCCCCGCGCCCGCTCGAAGCCTGCATCCTGCCTCCGCCCCCCTCAGCCGAAGTCCCCGACCGGTTTGCCGTTGTCCTCGGCCCGCAAGACCGCCACTTTCCGGCCGAAGCCATCGCCCAGCTCACGCAGGCACCCTTCACCGCCACCGCCCGGTTCGACCGGATGGGACGCGTGCTCGGCGGCCCGCCGCTGGTGCCCGCCTCGATCGCCATGCCCAGCGAACCGGCGCTGCGCGGCTGCCTGCAGGCCGATGGCGATGGCGGCCTCACTGTGCTCCTCGCCGATCACCAGACCACCAGCGGCTATCCGAAGATCGCCACAATGATCGGCCCCGATATCGACCGGCTGGCACAAGTACCCGCCGGTCACGCGTTCCACTTCGAGGTGATCGATGCGCCCGAAGCCCTGCGCCGCACCCGCGCCGCCGCTTCTGCGCACGAGGCATGGCGCCGCGCGCTCGCCGCGCCGGGGCGGCTTGATGAGCGGCTGTGGTCGAACAATCTCGTCGATGGCTTCATCGATGCGACCCGGCCATAAAGGGAATCGACTCCCGATGCGGCATCCATAACAAGGCGGCATGGATCTCCGGCAGCTCAGAACCTTCCGCGCCGTCGCCGAACTCGGCAGCCTCAGCCGCGCGTCGGACAAGCTGCGCGTGGCCCAGCCCGCGCTCAGCCGCCAGATCCGCCTGCTCGAACACGAACTGCGCACCCCGCTGTTCGTGCGCCACGGCCGCGGCATGGTGCTGACCGACGCGGGGCGCATCCTGCTG
Organism: Novosphingobium sp.; assembly: GCF_019748365.1. Lineage (GTDB taxonomy): Bacteria > Pseudomonadota > Alphaproteobacteria > Sphingomonadales > Sphingomonadaceae > Novosphingobium. The sequence goes on along the minus strand of NZ_JAIEPN010000179.1, from coordinate 2,051 downwards.
GACCGCACCGCCGGTCTCGTCCACCGGCTGGAGCAGGCCCGCGCCGATGTGCTGGCTTGCTCCGGCAACCCCGGCGGCCGGGTGATCATCGGCATGGTCCCCACCGTCGGCGGCACGCTCGCCGCCAGCCTCGTCCAGCGCGTTGTCGAACAGCTCCCCGGTGTCGAGCTGCGCCTTGTCGAGGCCTACGGCAGCTATCTCACCGAATGGCTCTACAAGGGCGAAATCGATCTCGCGGTGGTCTATGGGCCGCAGCAGAACGTCCACTTGCGCACCATCGCGCTTCGGCAGGACGAGCTTCACCTCGTCAGCGCGCCCGGCGGCTGGCTCGACGGGCGCGACACGGTGACGCTCGATCAGCTAGAAGGCCGGCCGTTGGTGCTGCCCAGCGCGCCACATGCCCTGCGCGTCCTCATCGAAAAGGCGTTTGCCGAAGCCGACGTCCCGCTGGTGGTGCGGGTCGAGGCCGATTCCTTCCAGCCGCTGGTCGAAGTGGCGATGAGCGGGGTCGGCAGCACATTCCTGCCGCACTACGCCGTCGCGCGCCTGATCGAGCGGGGCCTGCTCGTGTCGGCCCGGATCGAACCTGCGCTGCTGCGCGAAATCGTGCTGGCGCTCCCGGCCCGGCATCTCGAATTCTCCGCCTCGCGCGCGGTGGCAGATATCATCCAGCAAATCGTCACGGAGATCTGATGTGAACGCGGTGCCCGGCACGCAGGACGACGAGGCGGATCTTCCGCGCATCGATGTCGACGCCCTGATCGATGCAGGCCGCTGGAGCGCATACCAGAAGCGTGTGCTGGCGCTCTGCACCGCAGCGATCCTGCTCGACGGGATGGACAACCAGATCCTCGGCTTTGCCATGCCCGCGCTGATGAAGGCCTGGCATCTTCCGCGGGAAAGCTTCGTGCCGGTGATCGTCGCGGGGCTGCTCATCATGTCGATCGGCACTGGCCTTGGCGGCTGGCTCGGAGACCGGGCCGGACGGCGCCCCACGCTGGTCAGCGCAGTGGGACTGTTCGGGCTGACCACGGCACTATCGGCCTTTGCCGATGACCTGCCCATGCTCGCCGCTTGCCGCTTCCTCTCCACGCTTGCGCTCGGCGCCGCACTGCCGAATGCGACGGCGCTGGTCTCCGAATTCTCCCCGGCCAGCCGCCGCAGTCTCTCGGTCTCGATCGGCATGATTGCGATCGTGCTCGGCGGCCTCGTCGGCGGCGCGCTCTCCGCATGGCTGCTGCCCGCTTATGGCTGGCGCATGCTGTTCCTCACTGCCGGTGTTCTGACCCTGGCCGTGACGGGTGCGCTGATCGCACTTCTCCCGGAATCGCCGCGCTTCCTGAGGCATCGGCCGCGCCGCCGCGCCGAACTCGGGCGCGTGCTGCGCGCCGCAGGGCTGGATGTTCCGGCCCGCTTTGCGCCGGAAATCCCGGCGGCCGAGACAGCCACAGGTGGTATGAAGGCGCTGTTCCGGCCGCCGCTGCTGCGCGATACGCTCGCGCTCTCGGCGGCTTTCCTGTTCGGCCTGCTCGGCAATTACCTCGTGTTCAACTGGGGCCCGACGATGCTTGCGGCGCTCGGCTATGATCTTGCCGTGTCCTCGCTTGGCGCCGGTGCGTTCAATCTCGGCGGGATTGTCGGCGCGCTGGTCGGATCACGGATGATGGACCGCTACGGCCTGCGCCCGCCGATGCTGGTGATGGCGGTCCTCGGCTGCGTCTGCACCATGGCGATCGGTCCGCTGCTGTCCGGCGGCCTGCATCCCACCTCGCTCGTCGTGCTGGGCTTTGCCGCAGCCGGTGTCTTCGTCTCCGGGCTGCAGATCATGCTGTTCTCGCTCGCGGTGACCGCCTTTCCTGCCGCCATCCGCGCGCAAGGGCTGGGCATCACGCTGTCGCTCGGCCGCATCGGTGCTGTCGCCGGTTCCGGCATGGGCGCAATCATCGTCGCGGCGGGAATCGTGCCGTTCTTTGCCGTGCTCGGCCTGTCCTGCCTCGCGATCGGCATCGCCGTCCTGCTTGTGCAGCCTCGAACCGGCTCCTGAGGCGAAA
>NZ_JAIEPN010000101.1 GCF_019748365.1 Novosphingobium sp. | reverse complement strand
CTGTTCTTCTTCATCCTGACGATGGAAGCGACCGGCTACATGGCCCGCGCCGCCTTCCTGATGGACCGCGCGATGGCGGGTGTCGGCCTTTCGGGCCGCAGCTTCATTCCGCTGCTGTCGAGCTTCGCCTGTGCGGTGCCCGGTATCATGGCGACGCGCAGCATCACCGATCCCAAGGACCGGTTGACCACGATCCTGATTGCACCGTTGATGACCTGCTCGGCGCGCCTGCCGGTCTACACCGTGATCATCGCCGCCTTCGTGCCCAACGCCCGGGTTCTGCCGGGTGTCGGCCAGCAGGGCCTCGTGCTGTTCGGGCTCTATGTCTTCGGCGTGCTCGGCGCGATGGGCGCGGCGCTGCTGCTGCGGCGCACGGTGACCAGGGGCGCGGCTTCGGGCTTCATCATGGAAATGCCCAAGTACCAGCTGCCGACAGTGAAGGACTTGGCGCTCGGGCTGTGGCAGCGCGCCTATGTGTTCCTGCGCCGCGCGGGGACCATGATCCTGAGCGTGACCGTGGTGCTGTGGCTGCTACTCAATCTGCCGCGCGCCGACAACCCGCAGGATCAGGTCAACGCTTCGATCGCGGGCCACATCGCCAACGGCCTTGCCGTGGTGATCGAACCGATCGGCTTCAACCGCGATATCGCGCTGGCGCTGATCCCGGCAATGGCCGCGCGCGAAGTGGCGGTCAGTGCGCTGGCGACGACATATGCCGTCGGCGCAAGCGATGACGAGGCGCAAGGCAAGGCACTGGGCGAACAGCTCAAGACGCACTGGAGCCTTGCGACAGCACTGGCCTTCCTCGCGTGGTTCGTCTTCGCGCCGCAATGCATGTCGACCATCGCGGTGACGCGGCGCGAAACCAACGGGTGGACGTGGCCCGCGTTCATGCTCGCCTACCTGTTCGGCCTTGCCTATGCGGCAGCGGGGATCACCTACTGGATCGCGGTGGCCTGCGGACTCGGTTAGTTTGGCTGGGTTAGGTGTGGGAAATGGAGGCAGTCAGACTCGCTCTGACCGGCGCCAGGGGCTAGGTCTTGGCCTCACACGGTACAGGATCACGAATCAATGGCAGGCAGCGTCAACAAGGTCATTCTGATCGGCAATCTCGGGCAGGACCCCGAGGTGAAGAGCTTCCAGAACGGCGGGCGCATCGCCAACCTGCGCATCGCGACCAGCGAACAGTGGAAGGACAAGGCCACCGGCGAGCGCAAGGAGCGCACCGAGTGGCACTCCGTCGTGCTCCAGTCAGACGGGCTGGTCGGCGTCGCCGAGCGCTATCTGAAGAAGGGCAGCAAGGTCTACATCGAAGGAAGCTTGCGCACCCGCAAGTGGCAGGACCAGTCGGGCAATGACCGCTACACGACCGAGATTTCGGTCGGGGTCGGCGGTTCGCTGACGATGCTGGACGGTCCGCAGGGCGGCTCTGGTGGCGGCATGGGCGGTGGTGGCGGCCAGCGCTCGGGCGGCGGCTGGAACGAAGGTGGTTCCTCGGGCGGCGGTGGCCGTGCGGGCGGGGCTTCGTCGGGCGGCGGCTGGAATCAGGGCGGCGGTGGCGGCGGCTTTGGCGACGATCTCGACGACGATATCCCGTTTTGATCAGGTCCCGCGCGTATCGCCGTAAAGGTGGATGTGCAGCCGGTCGGTAAAGCGCCAGCCGTGCGTGAGCGCGGCGCCCGCGAGCCATTTTGAGCGCTCGCGCAGAACTTCGCTGGACGTGCCCTCGGGCATTACAAACAGCCGCTCTGCCGGGATGCGGTAGATGGCCTGCAGTTCGGCGACTTCGTTCAGGTCATCAATCTCCGCCACGACGAACTTGAACCACGCCTTGGGGCTGGCTGACCATTCGCGCAGCAATTCGGGCACCAGCGCGAGGCTCTCGGCATTGCCGGAATGCGAGAGCTTGGGGCTGACGTTGAACTGATCGACCATTTGGGTGATCGCGTGGGGCGGCGGGACGCTGCCGTTGGTCTCGATCTCGACTTCGAGCGCAGGGACCGCTTCCTTGAGCATCGGGATCAGCTTGACGAGCGCCGGGGCCTGCAACAGCGGCTCGCCGCCGGTGATGACGAGGCGCGTCGGCCTGAGCGCCAGAATGCGCATCGCCACTTCGCGAACCTCGAGCGTGATCTGGTTCTCGATCCGCTCGAAGGTCACATCGTCGCGGTGCGGGCGGATATCGCCGGTAAAGCGCCAGGTATAGGCCGTGTCGCACCAGCGGCAGGCGAGGTTGCAGCGCGAGAGGCGCACGAACACGCAAGGGCGCCCCGCCGAGGGGCCCTCGCCCTGCAACGAGGGGAAGATTTCCGGCTCGCCGGGCGTGGTGGTCGCGAGCGTCAGGCTCATCCCAGCCTCGCCAGTGCAGCGGCGAGGCGCGCGGCCTCGGCGCTGTGGTGGGCATGGTCGGCGCGGGCCTTTTCGACCGCTTCGGGCTTGGCCTTTTCGGCAAAGGCCGGGTTGGAAAGACGGCCTTCGAGCGACTTGGCTTCCTTCTGCGCAGCAGCGAGCGCCTTCTCGAGGCGGGCCTTTTCGGCGGCGATGTCGATGACATCTTTCAATGGCAGCAGGTAGCTATCACCTTGGATGACAAGCGCTGCGGCCCCGTTTACGTCGGCAGAGTGCTGTGTTCTGTCGATGGTAACCCCAGTTGCAAGTTCGAATGCCTGACCTGTGTTGAGCACTTGCAGGATTGTGCAACGCGCAAGTCGGGCGACTGCAGGCCCAAACTTCTGCAGGCGCCGTATGGTTGTATCAGGGACCACCGTTATTACCTTAAACTCAAGATTCTTGAGCTCCTGCGGCGCTTCAAGCCAGAGTTCAGTCCTTGCACCAGGTGGCACGTTTGTTTCTGTACGAACTCGGCGAATTTCACCGATCAAGTTGACGAGCCAAGCTAAATCACTTTTTGCCTCGGGATCGACGTTCGCATGCGGGGCAGGCCATTGCGCCACGATTAACTCGTTCTCGCGCGTCCCCAACGCATGCCACAGCTCTTCGGTCACGAAGGGCATGAACGGGTGGAGCATGACGAGAATCTGGTCGAGCACCCAGCCGGCGACGGCGCGGGTCTCGTCGTCGAAGTTGCCCTTGATGAGCTCGATATACCAGTCGCAGAACTGGTCCCACACGAAGTGGTAGATCGCATTGGCGGCGGCATCGAAACGCAAGTCGGCCATCGCCTGATCCAGCGCTGCGACCGTTTCGACCACTTCGCCGATGATCCAGCGGTTGACCGCCGAGACGGGTTCGAAGCCCGGGCCAGTGTGATCGCCGATAGCTCCGACGATCCCATTGCTCTGGCAGAAGCGCGCGGCGTTCCACAGCTTGGTGGCGAAGTTGCGGTAGCCCTCGACGCGGCGCTCATCCATCTTCACGTCGCGGCCTTGGCTTTCCATGGCGCACATGAAGAAGCGCAGCGCATCCGCGCCGTACTTGTCGATGAGGCCCAGCGGATCGACCACGTTGCCCTTGGACTTGGACATCTTCGCGCCATCGGCGGCGCGCACCAGCCCATGCAGGTAGAGCCGCTTCCACGGCACCTCTTTCATGAAGTGAATGCCCTGCATCGCCATGCGCGCATCCCAGAAGAACAGGATGTCGAACCCGGAAATGAGCAAGTCGTTGGGGTAGTGCTTGGCGAGGAGGGAACCACGCTTATCCTCCCCTGCAAGGGGAGGGGGACCGCCGAAGGCGGTGGAGGGGTGGTGTTCGCCCGCTACCCCTCCGTCAGCGCTGCGCGCTGCCACCTCCCCTTCCAGGGGAGGATCTTCGGGCCAGCCCAGCGTAGCGAAGGGCCAGAGCGCGGAGGAGAACCAGGTGTCGAGGACGTCGGGATCGCGGGTGAGCGTGACTGACGTCAAACGGTCGCCATTGGACGAGAACTGATTGAACCCCTCTCCCTCGCTCGGGAGAACAACATCGACCTCTTCGCCATAGTAATCTTGGGCAAGCGCTCGCGCTGTTTCGCTGTCTTCTGCGACAAAGGCCCGAAAAGTCGTTGGTTGGGTTCGGGCAGACGTTGGTGCTCTGAAGCCGTCAGGGTTGTCCAAGCTCGGCCCATACCAAGCCGGAATCCTATGCCCCCACCAAAGCTGGCGGCTCACGCACCACGGCTGGATATTCTCCATCCAGTTGAAGAAGGTCTTCTCCCAGGTCTTCGGCACGATCTCGATCGCGCCCGAACGCACGGCTTCCATCGGCGCGACGGCTAGCTTTTCGGCATCGACGTACCACTGGTCGGTCAGCCACGGCTCGATCACCACGCCGCCGCGATCGCCATAGGGCGTCTGGATCGTGCGCGGTTCGGCGTCGTGTTCGGTCTCAAGACCTTCCTTGTCGCGCGTCACATGCGGCACAAGGCGGCCCGCTTCCTTCATCCGCTGCACGATCAGCGCGCGCGCATCGAAGCGGTCGAGCCCCACGAATTCGGCAGGCACCAACCCGTCCGCCGTCTGCACCACGCGGGCTTCGGCATCGAACATGTTGAGCATGTCCGCCGCCTTGATCCCGGCGCGGCGGCCAACCTCGAAGTCGTTGAAATCGTGGCCCGGCGTGATCTTCACCGCGCCCGAACCGAGCTCCGGATCGGCGTGCTCGTCGGCCACGATCTGCAGGCGACGACCGGTCAGCGGCTGCACGACATACTGGCCGATCACCGCCTTGTAGCGTGGATCATCGGCGTTCACCGCCACCAGCATATCGGCCAGCATCGTCTCGGGCCGGGTGGTGGCGACCTCGATGTAGTCCAGCCCGTCATCCCGCACCGCGCCGTCTGCCAGCGGATACTGGAAGCGCCAGAACGAGCCCTTCACCTCGCGCGTCTCGACCTCAAGGTCGGAGATCGCGGTCTTGAGCTTGGGATCCCAGTTCACCAGCCGCTTGTCGCGGTAGATCAGGCCCTGATTGTAGAGGTCGACGAAGACCTTCACCACCGCCTTGGTGAAATGCGGGTCCATCGTGAACTGCTCGCGGCTCCAGTCCATCGAGCAGCCGAGGCGGCGCAGCTGGCCGGTGATCGTGCCGCCGCTTTCGGCCTTCCACTCCCACACCTTCTCCACGAACTGCTCGCGCGTGTAGTTGGTGCGTTTGTCCTGCCGCGCTTCCATCTGGCGTTCGACCACCATCTGCGTGGCGATGCCCGCATGGTCGGTGCCGACCACCCACAACGCATCCTTGCCGCGCAGGCGTTCGTAGCGGATCACCACGTCCTGCAGCGTATTGTCGAGCGCGTGGCCGATATGGAGCGAGCCGGTCACGTTCGGCGGCGGGTTCACGATGGTGAAAGGCGCGGCATCGGGGCGCTCGGGGCGGAACAGCCCGTTCGCTTCCCAGTGGGCATACCACTTGGCCTCGAGCCCCGCTGGCTCGAACGTCTTGGCGAGGGTTCCGGCCTCGCTGGCTTCAGGATTGGTCGTATCGCTCATGATCCGGGGCCTTGCCATCGCAGGGACGGCGCTGCAAGCGTTCGCGGGAGCAAGCCGGGTGCGAACCTGCCATGCGGCGTGCTTGCGGCGGGGGCCGATTTCCCGCATGTAGCCTCTACCATGCGGGCTTCAGCCGATTTTTCCACCGAGCAGAGCGCCGAAGGGGCGACAACGCTGGTGTTTTCCGGCCCGCTGATCGTTTCCGCGCTCGGCGCAGTCGATCCGCGGCTGCGCGCGCTGGAAGGCCCGATCGCGGCCATCGATCTCAGCCATGCCACGCGCATCGATACCGTGGGCGCGTGGACCGCGTGGAGCCTTTCGCAGCGCCTTGGCGCGCCGATCATCGGGGCCTCGCCCGAGGCGGAACGGCTGATCGCGGCCATCAGCGCGGTCGATGACAACCGGGCTTCGGTCGAGGCGCACCGCTTGCCGATCCTGCTGCGCGTGCCCGCACATGTCGGTGAGGTGATGACCGGGCTAGGGCAGGGCATGCTGCTCGTGCTCGGCTTCCTGGGGCAGATCGTGCTGGCGAGCGGGGTGCTGCTGCGCCATCCGAGCCGCTTCCGCCTGCGCGCGCTGATCCACCAGATGGAGCTGATGGGGGTCAATGCGCTCGCCATCATCGGCCTGATGAGCTTTCTTGTCGGCATCGTCATCGCGCAGCAGGGTGCGGTGCAGCTTAGGCAATTCGGCGCCGAGATCTACACGGTCAACCTCGTCGGGCGGCTTTCCTTGCGGGAGCTTGGCATCCTGATGACGGCGATCATGGTCGCGGGCCGTTCGGGTTCGGCTTTTGCCGCGCAGCTCGGCACGATGAAGCTGACCGAGGAAATCGACGCGATGCGCACCATCGGCGTTTCCCCGATCGAGGCGCTGGTGATCCCGCGCCTACTGGCGACCATGCTGATGATGCCGCTGCTCGGCACCTATTCCGCGGCGATCGGGATCATCGGCGGCGCGGCGCTTTCGGCGCTCACCCTGGGCATCCCCTTCTTCACCTTCCTCGCGCGCATTCAGGAAGTGGTGCCGGTGCACGATGTCTGGGTCGGCCTGATCAAGGGCCCGGTGTTCGGCCTGATTGTCGCCACATCGGGCTGCTTTCAGGGGCTGCAGGTGAAGAGCGATGCCGAAGAGGTCGGCACGCGCACGACGGCGGCGGTGGTCATGGCGATCTTCATGGTGATCGTGCTCGACGCGTTCTTTGCCGTGTTCTTCTCGGAAGTGGGCTGGGGATGAGCGACGAGGGGGGCCTGCTGACTGCCTGCGCCGTGCCGCCTCCGCCGGGGAGCGAGGCGGACCTGTTCCCGATCCGCGTCCGCGGTCTGAAGAATGCGTTCGGCGAGCATGTGATCCACGAGAACCTCGATCTCGATGTCCGGCGAGGGGAGATCCTTGGCGTGGTCGGCGGATCGGGTACGGGCAAGTCGGTGCTGATGCGCTCGATCATCGGGCTGCAGATTCCCGAGGAAGGCACCATCGAAGTGCTCGGCAGCCCGATCACCGATGCGCGCGACGATGACGACATCGATATCCGCTGCCGCTGGGGCATCCTGTTTCAGGGCGGCGCGCTGTTTTCCACGCTGACCGTGGCGGAGAATGTCGAGGTTCCGCTGCGCGAATTCTATCCCGAGATCAGCGACGAGCTGCGCCATGAAATCGCGCGCTACAAGGTGCTGCTTTCGGGCCTGCCGGCAGAGGCGACGAGCAAGTATCCGAGCGAGCTTTCGGGCGGGATGAAGAAGCGCGCCGGGCTCGCCCGCGCGCTTGCGCTCGATCCCGAACTCCTGTTCCTCGACGAGCCCACGGCAGGCCTCGATCCCATCGGTGCGGCGGGCTTCGACCAGCTGATTCGCAGCCTGCAGCAGACACTTGGCCTCACCGTGTTCCTCATTACCCACGATCTCGATACGCTCTACGAGATCTGTGATCGGGTGGCGGTGATCGCCGACAAGCGGGTGATCGCAGTGGGCACGATCCCCGAGCTGATCGCGACCGATCATCCGTGGATCAAGTCCTACTTCAACGGCCCGCGCGGCCGCGCCGCAAGTGCGGCAAACGAGCGCAACGGTGCTCTTGGCACTGCCGGTGTTCAGGCATAGGGATAGCCGATGGAAACGCGTGCCAATCATATCTGGGTGGGGATCGTCACCATCCTCCTCCTGGCAGGGCTGGCCGCGCTGCTGATCTGGATCGCGCGGCTGAGCCAGCACGAGCAGAAGGACTTCGACATCTTCTTCAAGCAGTCGGTCGACGGCGTCGCCAAGGGGTCGGAAGTGTCCTATTCCGGCGTGCCGGTTGGGCAGGTGAAGGACATCACGCTCTGGGAGAAAGACCCGAGCTTCGTGCGCGTGCGAATCAAGGTCGATCGTGATGTGAAGCTGTTGCAGGGCACTACCGCCAGCCTGCAGGGCAGCTTTACCGGCGTCTCGACGATCCAACTGACCGGTGCGATCAAGGATGCGCCGGAAATCGACGAACCAGGCCCTGCCGGTGCGCCAGTGATCCCGACCAAGCGCAGCGGTCTCGGCGAAATCCTCTCGAACGCGCCACTGCTGCTGGAACGTCTGGCGACCTTGTCCGAGCGGCTGACCATGGTACTTTCGGATCAGAACCAGAAGGCCTTTGCCAACATTCTGGCGCATACCGACCAGCTGACCGGCAATCTCGCGAGCGCTTCGCCCGAGGTGAAGAAATCGCTGGCCGAGCTGCAACTCACCTTGCAGCAGGCAACCACTACGCTTGCCACGGTGGACAAGCTGGCCACCTCGACCGACGCTTCGATCAACGATCCCTCGAACGGCCTGGCCAAACAGCTGCGCGCCACGCTCAAGTCCGCGCAGGCCGCGGCGGATTCGCTGCAGGCGACGATGGACGAGACGAAGCCCGCCGCGAAGCAATTCAACGACCGCACCCTGCCGGCTTTCGAAGCGGCGCTGCGTGATATCGAGGCCACCTCGCGCTCGATCCGCGCGCTGACCGACCAGATCAGCGACCGCGGCATCAGCAGTGCCGTGGGAAGCCCCAAACTGCCGGATTACAAGCCATGAGCGCCCGCATGACCCGAACCTTCGCCGCGTCGCTTGTCTTGCTGGCTGCGCTGAGCGGCTGCGTGAGCATCGGGGCAAAGCCGCCGGGCACCCTGCTGAGCCTTACCCCGGAGGCCGAACCCGCCGCCGGAGCCAGCAGCAGTGGCACGCTGGCGGATGCGACTGTGGTGCTCGAGCCCGCAGCAGCAGCGCCGGTTTCGGTCTTGCGGATCCCGGTGCAGATCAATGCGGCCAATGTGGCCTATATCAAGGGCACGCAATGGGTCGAGCGGCCGAGCCGCGCCTTCCAGCACCTCATCGCCGAAACACTGCGCGCGCGCGGCAAGGGGCTGGTGGTCGAGGCCGACCGCAACACCAGCGGCACCCGCGTCGGCGGCCGCCTGCTCGCGATGGGCTTCGATGTGCCGACCCACTCCGCCGTGGTGCGCTTCGATGCGATGAAGTGGCTGCCGGACGGCAAGATCGAGACGCGGCGCTTTGAAAGCACGGTGTCCGGCGTCGATCCCGAGCCGGACGAGATCGGCCCTGCGCTGAACCGCGCCGCCAACAAGGTCGCGGGCGAAATCGCCGACTGGGTGGGTTAGCCCCGCGCCATAACGGCAAACTGCGCGGCAGCCGCAAACGCGGCGTGGCGGCGGGCGCGGCGGGCCTGGGCTTCTTCGTCCTTGCCCCAGAGTTCGGCCTGCCAGTCCTCCTCGAGATTGGCGGCATCCCACAGCGCGTCGATATCGGCGCCGGGCTCGACGGCCATCAGGCCCAGCACCAGCGAGGCGGCGAGCGAGGCTGTGGTCTTCACGGCAGCGAGCGTGAAGCCGTCGCGGCTTTCGAGGTCTGCGCGCAGGCGGGCCAGCGTTTCATCGGGCTGCGGGCGGTGCATGATCCCGGCGACACGGACGAAGCGCGCCTGCCAGCGTTCTTCTGCCGCCGCCAGCAGCGGATCCCACACCGCGCGCTGGCGGATGCCGAGCGCTTCGTCTGGCTCGGCGCGGTAGCAGAGCGTGTCGGTTTCGGCGTAGGGGATGAGTTCCTCGACCACCGCAGCCTTGCCGGGTACGATCACATCGATGGCGTAATCGGCAAGATCGCGGAACACGAAGCGCGCGGGATCGATTTCGTCGCCCTGTCCCGACCATTCGGCGGCAAGCGCTTCGGCCAGCGGGGCGGTGGGCACGATCTGCGCGCGGCCGCCAACCGTGCGCAAGGGCCGGCCATCGAGCATGACCCGGAAGCCCGTTCCCTCCACGGCAACCGTCACGGCCTTGTAGAACCGCTTCACGGACGGCTCTTCCAGCGCCGTGCGAGGAGCATGGGCCCGGCGAAGAAATCGACCAGACCCGCGCCAAGCAGTGCGTAGCCCGCCGCCTCGGGCAGCTTCGGCAGCCAACTCACCTTGCCGGATATGATCAGCACCCCCGCAAAGGCGAGCAGCGCGCCCGAAAGCCGTACGAGTTGCAGCACCGCAAAGCGCGCGGCAGCGGGATCCTTCCCCGTCGTCTCGCTCATTCCATGCCCTTCAGCAGCAGGCGCAGTTCGGCGATCGATCCCGCGACTGCCTCCGCGCCGGCCTCAACCAGCTCACGCGGGTGGTGGTAGCCCCAGTCGACGCCGATGGCGCGGACTCCGGCGTTGACGGCCATCGCCATGTCGAACGCGGTATCGCCGATCATCGCGGTCTCGCTGGCCGCCGCGCCGCTTTCGGCAAGGCAGGCCTCGATCATGCTCGGGTGCGGCTTCGAGGGATGCCGGTCCGCGGTCTGCAGCGTGATGAAGTGCCCGGTGAGGCCATGCGTTTCGAGGCAATGGACAAGGCCGCGGTCGCTCTTGCCGGTGGCGACGCCGAGCAGCCAGCCGGCGCCTGCCAGTTCCTCGATCAGCCCCGCGATGCCGTCGTAGAGCGGCTCCGCCACCTGCCCTGCCATGCGCCGCTCGCGGAAGGCGTCGCGGTAGAGCTGGGCGAGCAGGGTGTGATCATCGTTCGTGCCATCGGGGCGGAGGCGGCGCATCGCCTCGGGCAGCGAAAGGCCGACAACACGGCGCGTGGCGTTGCGGTCGGGCGGGGTCAGCCCGGCGGCGGAGAAGGCGGCGTCCATCGCGGCGCATATGTCGGCCTGGCTGTCTACCAGCGTGCCGTCGCAATCGAAGATGGCGAGCCTGATCGTCATTTCGCCAGCTGCTCCATCAGCGCGGCGAGGGCGAGCTTGCCTTCGCTCTTGAGGCCCTCAATCACCCGCGCGCGCTCTTCGGCAGGCTTGTTCTGGGAAAGCTTCACCGTGGGCCGCCACGCCTCGACCGTCAGCTCGAAACCCACGATCATGTCCATCATGCGGTCGCGCTTGATCCGGGCCATCTTGTCCATGGTCCAGGGCGTGCCTGCGGTGACGCGCGCTTCGTGATGGGCGGAGACGTCTTCCAGCAGCGCGAGGAGGCCGTCGCGGTCCATGCGCCGGACGGGGCCTTCCATTTCAAGCGCGAGGTAGTTCCAGGTCGGCACCTGATCGGGATCGCTGTACCAGCGCGCCGAGATATAGCCATCCGGCCCGTTGACCACGGCGAGCGCCCGCGCCCCATCGAGGTGGCGGGTGAGCGCATTGCCGAGCGCGAGATGAAAACGCAGCGTGCCTGCTTCGGTCAGCAGCAGCGGCACATGCGCGACGCGCGGGCCGTCAGGCGTGCCCAAAAACACCATGCCGAAGCCGGCTTCCGCGATCAGCGCGGAAAACAGCGTTCGGTCATCGGTGCGGAAGGCCGGGTTCGGATGCATCAGCCTCTCGGACTACGGCGCGGCGCTCCGCCGGTTGGGGCTTTCGGCTTGCTGCCAGCGCTCTTGCCTGCTGCAGGCGCGCGGCGCACCGGCTTGCCGCCATTGGCGCTGCGCTCTGCCGCATTGCGTTCGGCAGAAGCGCGGCCCGCCGAGGCGCGGGCTAGCGCAGTGCCGGTGGGCGCCTTGCTGCCGGGACCTTTCTTGACGCCAGCGCGCGGCTTGGGTGCGGCACGACCGCTCGGCGGGGCGTCGATGCGCTTGCGGCGCTCGCCGCGGCGTTCCTTGCGGTATTCCTTGGCATGGGCCTTGGCGGCGCGCTTCTCGATCACCTTGTCGGGGATCAGCTTGACCGGCTCCAGCGGCAGCTCGCCATCGGCTTCGTCGAAGCCGAGCTGCGCCATGCTCGCCGCGAAGTGCTCGGGCAGCGGCGCGGTCACGTCGAGCAGGTCGCCTTCCGGATGCTCGATCCGCAGGCGGCGCGCGTGGAGGTGCATCTTGCGGCTGATCGATCCGGTGAGGAACGCGGCCTGCCCGCCATACTTGCCATCGCCCACGATCGGATGCCCGATTGCCGCCATGTGAACGCGAAGCTGGTGCGTGCGGCCTGTGAGCGGCTGCAGTTCCACCCAACATGCCGCATTGCCTGCGCGGCCGATCACCCGGTAGCGCGTGCGGGCGGACTGGCCGTGCTCGCTCTCGTCGACCATCATCTTCTCGCCGCCTGTGCCCGGCTGCTTGGCGAGCGGCAGTTCGATCAGGCCGTCCTTGATATCGGGCACGCCGGTGATCAGCGCCCAGTATATCTTGCGCGCGCTGCGCCCCGAAAAGCGCTTCGAAAAGAACGCCGCGCTGCCCGGGGTGCGCGCGATGAGGAGGACGCCGGAGGTATCCTTGTCGAGCCGGTGGACGAGGCGCGGGCGCGGGCCCTTCTCGTCGGCATAGGCATCGAGCAGGCCGTCGACATGTTCATGCGTGCCGCTGCCGCCCTGCGTGGCAAGGCCCGGCGGCTTGTTGAGCACGATCGCGGCGCGATCCTGCGTCAGGATCATGCTCTCGGCGAGCGCGATCTGGTCTTCGGTCAGCGGCTTCTTTGGCCGGGTGCCCTTGATCCCGGCCGGCGCGCTGCCACCCGGCGGCACGCGCAGGACCTGGCCCTTTTCGAGCCGCGTATCGACATCGGCGCGCTTGCCATCGACGCGCAGCTGCCCGGTGCGCGCCCAGCGCGAGACGGTGGCGAAGCCGACCGCAGGCAGATTGCGCTTGAACCAGCGGTCGAGCCGAACGCCGTCGTCGTCCTTGCCGACAGTGAACTGGCGGACGTCGTCCGCATTTCCCTGAGTATCGCTCATGCCGCCACCCGCATCAGCCAGAGGCCGGCGAACAGCGCGGCAAAACCTGCCACCAGCGAAATCGCCACATAGCCCATCGCAAGCGCCAATTGGCCCCGTTCGACGAACACCGCGAATTCCAGCGCGAACGAGGAAAAGGTGGTGTAGCCGCCCAGAACGCCGACTCCGAGCAGCAGGCGCCATGTCTCGCCGCCGGTGCCGTGCCGCGCCAGCCAGCCCATAAGCAGGCCCATGGCGGCGCTGCCCAGCACGTTGACGGTGAGGGTGCCCCAGGGGAAAGCGCTGGCCGCAACCGGCCCGATAGCGGCCATGAACAGGCGGCCAGTCTGGTAGCGCAGCCATGCGCCGAGCGCGCCGCCGGCAGCGACAGCAAGGCCGGGCGGAACGCTGGCAAGCAAAGGTGCAGGTGATGTCATCGGCCAAGCCCCTAACGCAGGCGGGCGCCAAATGCACGAGATTGCTTGCCTTGCGGGGGCTCTTTTGGTAGCGGGCGCCGCGTGAGAGCCGATCCGTTCGGATTCGGCGCCCTTTCTATTTCTGTAATTCAAGGTGACTCCCGCGTGGGCGGGCTCTCGCCATCAGCATTGAGGTGTAGCGGTTTATGCAGATTCTCGTTCGCGACAACAATGTCGACCAGGCCCTTCGCGCGCTCAAGAAGAAGCTGCAGCGTGAGGGCGTGTACCGCGAGATGAAGCTGCGCCGTCACTTTGAAAAGCCCTCGGAAAAGCGCGCCCGTGAAAAGGCCGCTGCTGTCCGCCGCGCCCGCAAGATGGAGCGCAAGCGGCTTGAGCGCGACGGCGGCAAGTAAGCTGCTGGGGGCGTAAGCTCTGGGGCGGCACGAAGCCGCCCTTAGCCTCTTGCGATAAGGGTCCGGCTGGGCCAAGAGGGCGCCGTATTCGCGGCGCCCTTTCGCTTGTCCGACGCCTGTCGGCGCGGCATCAGGGCATGGAATCGGAGCCAGCCCGCAGGCTCCGCAAAAGGGGAAGACATGTCGGAAATCACCCGCGTTCCGCTCCAGCCGGTTGGCAAGGGATCGCTCACCCGCATCTGGATCGGCGTGATTCTCGCGCTGCTGATCGGCGCCACGGCGGCCTGGGCCACGCGCTATCAGGGCCTTGTTGTTGAAACGCTCACGGCGGGCTCCGGCCCTTCGCCGACGGTGGGTGACGTCGTGCTGGTCAATTATGTCGGCCATCTCGCCAGCGGCAAGGAATTCGACAAGGGCTCGCAGGTCGCCATGCCGGTCGAAGGCGTGATCCCCGGGTTCAGCCAGGGGCTGCAGAAGATGCAGCGCAAGGGCAAGTACAAGCTGATCATCCCCGCCGCGCTCGCCTATGGCGCGCAGGACCAGAAGAACCCCTCTACGGGCGAAGTGGTGATCCCGGCCAACAGCGATCTGACGTTCGATGTCGAACTGCTCGATTTCAAGAGCGCGGCCGAGATCGAACAGCGCCGCCAGATGCTTCAGCAATTGCAGCAGCAGATGGGCAGCGCGCCGAAGGGCGGCGCCGAGTCCGCTCCGCAGCCCTGATTGTGTTCCCGGCCAGCGGCACGGCTGCTGGCCCCAGACTTTCGAGAGACAGCCATGTCCGTAGACACTGCCACGGTGGCCAGGATTGCCTCGCTGGCCCGTATCAAGGTCACCGAAGAGGAGATCGCGGCGATGGTGCCCGAACTCAACGGCATCCTCGCCTGGGTCGAACAGCTCGGCGAAGTGAACGTGGAAGGCATCGCGCCTATGACGGCGGTGATCCCCAACAAGCAGCGCCTGCGCGACGATGTCGTGAACGCCGATCCGCTGACCGGCGGCGACGTGCAGGACAAGGTGCTTTCCAACGCACCCGCCGGTGAACACGGCTTCTTCGGCGTGCCCAAGGTGATCGAGTGATGACGGACCTTACTGACCTTGGCGTCGCTGCGATCCGCGAAGGCGTGGCGAAGGGCGAGTTTACCGCCGTTGAAGTGGCTGGCGCGTTCAACGCTGCCGTCGTCGCCGCCCAGCCTGCGCTGAATGCCTTCATCACGCTGACGCCCGAGAAGGCACTCGAAGCCGCCGCCGCCGTCGATGCGAACCGCGCGGCGGGCAAGGCGCTCGGCAAGATGGCTGGCGTGCCGATCGGCATGAAGGACCTCTTCGCGACGACGGGCACCAAGACCACAGCCGCATCAAACATCCTCGGCAACTTCGTGCCGCCCTATGAGTCCACCGTCAGCCAGAAGCTGTGGGATGCGGGCGCGGGCATGCTCGGCAAGCTCAACCTTGACCAGTTCGCGATGGGTTCGTCCAACGAGACGAGCGCGTTCGGCAACGTGATCTCGCCGTGGCGGCGCGAAGGCAGCGATGCGCAGCTGGCACCCGGCGGCTCTTCGGGCGGCTCCTCCGCTGCCGTCTCCGCGCGCATCGCCCCTGCCGCAACGGGCACCGACACCGGCGGTTCGATCCGTCAGCCCGCCGCCTTCACCGGCATTTCGGGCATCAAGCCGACCTATGGCCGCTGCTCGCGCTGGGGCATCGTCGCCTTTGCTTCCAGTCTCGATCAGGCCGGACCGATGGCGCGCGACGTGCGCGATTGCGCAATCATGCTGGAAGCGATGGCGGGGTTCGATCCGAAGGATTCGACCAGCCTCGACCTGCCGGTGCCGGAATGGGAAGCCAGCCTCAACGCCGACATGCGCGGCAAGAAGGTCGGCATCCCGCGCGAATACCGCATGGACGGGATGGACGCCGACGTCGCCCGCGTGTGGGACGAAGGCATTGCCTGGCTCAAGGACGCGGGCGCCGAGATTGTCGACATCAATCTGGCGCACACCAAGTATGCGCTCCCTGCGTACTACATCATCGCGCCCGCCGAAGCTTCGTCCAACCTCGCGCGCTATGACGGCGTGCGCTACGGCCTGCGCGATCTGCCACAGGGCGCTGGCCTGCAGGACATGTATGCCGCCACCCGCGCCGCCGGTTTTGGTGCGGAAGTGAAGCGCCGCATCCTCATCGGCACGTATGTGCTCTCGGCGGGCTTCTACGATGCCTATTACACGCAGGCGCAGAAGGTCCGCACGCTGATCAGCCGCGACTTCATGGACGCATTCCAGACCGTCGACGTGATCCTCGCCCCCACTGCGCCGACCGCCGCCTTCGGCCTTGGCGAGATGGTCAGCGATCCGCTGGCAATGTACCTCAACGACGTGTTCGCCGTGCCCGCCTCGCTGGCTGGACTACCCGCGATGTCGGTGCCTGCGGGCCTTGACCGGCAGGGCCTGCCGCTCGGACTCCAGCTGATCGGCCGTCCGTTCGACGAACAGGGCGTGCTCGATGCGGGCCTCGCGATCGAAGCCCGCGCAGGGTTCACCGCGCGTCCAGCAAAGTGGTGGTGAGGGCTGGGGCGTAATTGACGCTTCCTTACAGTTTTGGTATTACCTAGAAGATGTATTACCAGTCCAACATGACCTCCAAGGGCCAAGTGACTGTGCCCAAGGATATCCGCGATGCCCTTGGCCTTGCACCAGGGCAGGTCGTGGAGTTCGAGCTGGACGCTGACGGCAATGCGCGCATCCTGCGAGCAGATGATCGCATGTCCATCGAGAAGAAAAAGGCGGATTGGTTGAAGCGCCTCAATGAGGTGCGCGCCGAGTTCAAACTTCAGGATCCGTTCGCCGGGATGGATGGCCTTGAGTACCAGCGCTGGATCCGCGGTGACGGGCCTGAGGTGTGATTCTCGATAGCAACGTGCTGATTGCACTGTTCCAGCAAGCACAGCCGAAAATGTTTGATCGCCTCGCTGAATGGCAGGCGCTGCGCACGATCCACATCAACCTTGTGATTTTCGCAGAAGTTGCGCCCAGTTTTCCGGCTGCGACTGAACTTGAAGCTGCGCTTGACCGGCTGAACATACTGCTCACTGCTCTCACTCGTGAGGACGCGTTTCGCGCCGGACAAGCCTTCGCCGAGTATCGGCGGCGTGGCGGCGAGCGGACTGCCATCCTCCCCGACTTCCTGATCGGTGCGCAGGCCGAAATCAGGGGCTGGCCTCTCGTCACGCGGGACCGTAAGGGCTTTCAGAGCTACTTTCCGGGCCTCCAGATCATCGATCCGACAGAAGACTGACCATGACCGACACCGCATACCGTATCCAGGGCGCAACCGGCGAATGGGAGGTCGTGATCGGCCTCGAAGTCCATGCGCAGATCAGCACGCAGGCGAAGCTCTTTTCGGGCGCCGCCACCGCGTTCGGGGCGGAGCCCAACACGCAGGTCAGCCTCGTCGATGCGGCGATGCCCGGCATGCTGCCGGTGCCCAACCGCGAGTGCATCCGCCAGGCCGTGCGCACCGGTCTTGCCATCAATGCGCAGATCAACAAGTGGTCGCGCTTCGACCGCAAGAACTACTTCTACGCGGACTTGCCGCAGGGCTACCAGATCAGCCAGCTCTACCACCCCATCGTGGGCGAGGGCGCGATCGAGGTGCAGCTCGACGACAAGAACCCCGAGAGCACCAAGACCATCGGCATCGAGCGCATCCATGTCGAACAGGATGCGGGCAAGCTGATGCACGATCAGCACCCGACGATGTCCTATGTCGACCTCAACCGCTCGGGCGTGGCGCTGATGGAAATCGTCAGCCGGCCGGACATGCGTTCGCCCGCCGAAGCCGGGGCCTACCTTTCCAAGCTGCGCACGATCCTGCGCTATGTCGGCTCGTGCGATGGCAACATGGACCAGGGCTCGATGCGCGCGGACGTCAACGTCTCGGTGCGCCGTCCCGGTGAGCCCTTCGGCACGCGGACCGAGACGAAGAACGTCAACTCGGTGCGCTTCGTGATGGCCGTGGTCGAGCAGGAAGCGAAGCGCCAGGTCGCGCTGCTGGAGGACGGCGGCAAGGTCGTGCAGGAAACCCGGCTCTACGATCCGGACCGCAACGAGACCCGCTCGATGCGCAGCAAGGAAGACGCGCACGATTACCGCTACTTCCCCGATCCCGATCTGCTGCCGGTCGAGCTCGACGACGCGTTCCTCGAGGAATGCCGCGCCAGCCTGCCCGAGCTGCCGGACGCGAAGCGCCACCGCTATGAGACGGTGCTGGGCCTCTCCGCCTACAATGCCGGCGTGCTGACCGCCGAGGTCGAGACTTCGCGCTGGTTCGAGGCGCTGCTGGCAGCCACGGCAACGCAGCAGGGCAAGCCGGAGAGCGAAGTCGCCAAGCAGGCGGCCAACTGGCTGACCTCCGAACTGTTCGGCGCGCTCAACAAGCTGGGCAAGAGCCTGCTTGAAAGCCCGGTCAGCGCGCAAGCGGGCGGCGAGCTGCTGGCGCTTGTCGGCAAGGGCACGATCTCGGGCTCGATCGCCAAGCAGGTGCTCGAAAAGATGCTGGAGACGGGCGATGCACCGGGCGTGATCGTCGAGCGCGAGGGCCTGACCCAGACGTCCGACACCGGCGCAATCGAGGCCGCGGTCGATGCCGTGCTTGCCGCGAATGCCGACAAGGTCGCCCAGTACAAGGGCGGCAAGGAAGCGCTGTTCGGCTTCTTCGTCGGCCAGACGATGAAGGCGATGCAGGGCAAGGGCAACCCGCAGCTCGTCAACGAAGTGCTGAAGGCGAAGCTCGGCTGAAGGTGCTTCGCCCCTCGGGGCGAAGCACATCCTCCTTCATTCAGAGCTTTTCGGGCGTGCGCGGCGCCTTGGCTTCGTTGCCCGCGTATTCGGTGAAGTTCTTCTTGAACACGCCGACGAGTTCATCGAGCGCGGCGAGGGCATCTTCGCCTTCCTTCGGCGGGAACAACTTGAGCCCATTGCCGCCCCAGGCCTTGTACTGGAAATCGATCTTGTCGTCCGATCCGAAGTCGCGCACCAGGAACAGCGTCTTCAGCGAACGCCCGTAGATCGCGGCCTTCTGGTAGAACAGGTCAGCGACGATCAGTTCCGAATAGCACTTCGCCTTGGAATCCGAACGGCGGGTCTTCACCGCGTTCATGCTCTTGCGCTCGATCGGCGTCGCATGGGTCACGATTGTCGTGCCGGGCGAAAGCTTCAGCAGCCCGCGCAGGTCCATCGACAGCAGCGCATCGAGCTGGCTGGGGCTGTCGAGCGCGCTGGCCATCAGCGTCTTGTTGCTGGAATCGCGGTTGGCGTGGATCGCCGCATCAAGCAGACCGCCACCGAGCCAGCCGGTGGTGATCGAGTTCATGCGCTCGGCAGGCCAGACATGGAGTTCGCAGCCATCAGCCGTCGCAGTGGGGGCGTGAACCACTGTCTCGGGGCCCTTGGGCGCTGCAGGGGCGGGAGCGGCGGTGGTCGCCGTGTCAGCTGGTGCAGGCGCTGCTTCCTGCGCTGCGGCCATCGATCCGCAGGCAAGCAGCATGGCTCCGCCCAGGAACATCAACTTCATCTTCACGTCTGTCTCCCCTTTTGAAATTCACTGCCGGATGGATGGCTGGCGTCAGCGCTTCTTGCGTGGCGGCGCCATCAGCACCGCGCCGAAATCCTTGATGCTCTTGCCCATGGCGGCGGCCAGCTCGTCGAAGCCGGGCCTTGGATCGTCCTCCGGTTTTGCCGGCGGAAACAAGGTCAGCTTCTCGCTGATGATCTGGCCAAAGGTGCGTTCGGGCGTCGCGGCGCCCCGGAAGCTGCGATAGCGGTAGATCACCTTGAGCGATCGTCCGCTGAACACGTCTTCCTGAAAGAAGACGTCATCGACCGCGAGTTCGGCGTGGCACGCACCGCCATCGGCGAGCCACGGCCCCGGCGTCGTGCGCAAGGTCCGGCTGTCCAGCGTTTCGGGGTGAACGACGACCGTATATCCGGCAAGGCCCAGCGCAGCGGCGATGTCGATGCCTTCCAGCACCTGCTTCTGCCGCGCAGTGTCGAGGGGTTTTTCGGGCAGCTTGCGATAGCCATCCCGCCCGTTGACCGCGCCATCGACGAGGCCGCCGTGGAGCCAGCCCGAATAGGTGGAGCGCAGGGAACTGCCGGGCCAGACATGGAGCGTGCAGGCGGGGGAGGGCTGCGAGGCGCGCTCCTGCGCATGGGCGGCCGTGCCAGTGTAGCCGGCCAGGGCGGCGAATGCGCCGGCAAGTAGGCCACGGCACACCTTTACGAAACCGGCTCTCTTCATGGTTTTGCTTTCCGCTGCAGGTCACGGCCAAAATGCTGGAGTGTTGAAGTGAAGGCCCGTTCGAGGTCTGCGAAGAAGGCGTCGTCGGTCCGCTTCGTCTCGTCGGTGGGAACCGTGAGCGGATCTTCTTCCGGCAGGCCCGCACGCCGCTTGAGCGTGGGATCGGAGCCGAAATCGCGCAGGACCCAGAATGCTTTGAGATTGTGGCCATGCGCGTAGACCCGCGCGTAGGTGAGGTCGGTCAGCAGCAGTTCGGCATGGCAGGCCGGGCCATCCGCGCTCAGTCGTGCCGGCTTTCGCACATCGGCAAGGGTCATGCTCCCGGTGTGGAACACGGGTCGGTAGCCCGGCAGGCCAAGCATTTCGGCAAGCGGGAGCGCCTGCATGAGTGCGATCTGGCGTGATGGGGTGAGCGGGCCGTTCTGGCGGGGGCCGTAATGCTCGGTTGTGAAGTTGTCGTTCACGTTGGGGCCCGAGGCCGCTGCAGAATGTGAGACCAGCCCGACAATGCCGCGCTGACCATCGCCCGCGCTCCAGACGAAATTGTCGTGCGCATGCGCCCGCATGACGGACAGCCCGGCGCTGGGCCAGACATGGAGCTCGCAGGCGGGGCGAGCGAGAGTATCAGCACTTCGCAGATCTTGCGCCAGGGCAGGCGCGGCGAGCATGATGGCCAAAAGAAAGGCCGCAATTCTCGCCATCTGCGCCTCCCCCCGAAGGCTCCATCACGGCCGGAGAGGCCAAGTGCCAACAAGATAGCCAAGCATCGGGCCGCTTGCCAGCGCAATTGCAACCGAAACAGCGGCAGCCCTACTCCCCCTTCACCACCTCTACCGGCAGGCCCAGTCCGTCGAGCTGCGGCTTCACCTTGGCCGCATCGCCGACCACCACCCAGACAAGCTTGGCCGGGTCGATCGTCGCCCTTGCGGCGGCGTCGAGAACGGCGGGGGTCATCGCGCGGTAGCGGGCGGGAAGCGCGGCGAAGTAGGTGTCCGGCCGCTTGTAGGTCTCGATCTTGGCGATGCCATCGAGCACTGCGCCCGAGGTTTCGAACATGCCGGGCAACTCGCGCGCGCTGCCTTGCGTGGCGAGCGCGGTTTCTTCGGGCGTGGTCCCCTTGGGGCCGAGGTAGCGCGTCATCTCGCCCTGCAGTTCGCGGATCGAGGGGCCGGTCTGATCGGTCTGCACCGGCGCGTAGATCGCGAACATCAGCTTCTCCGCCCGGTCGTTGATGAAGCTGCTGACGCCGTAGGACCAGCCTTTGGTCTCGCGCAGGTTGGTGTTCATCCGGCTGAGGAAATCGCCGCCCAGCACGTCGTTTGCCGTGCGCAGGGTAACCGTATCGTCGATGCCCTTCGCGCCGATCACTTCGCCGCCGAGGATCATCGATTGCGGCGAGCCGGGCCGGTCGATGAGGACAATGCGGGACCGGGGCGTCGGGATCGGCGCGGAGAAGTCCTTCACCGGCGCGGCCATGCGGTTTGACGGCCAGTTGCCGAAGCTCTTCTCAAGCTGCGGGACGACCTCGCCAAGCGTGGTATCACCCACGACATAGATCGTCGCGCGGTCCGGCCGCAGCCAACGGGCATGGAAGGCGGCCAAGTCTGCGCGCGTGAGCTTCTTGACGACATCCGCCTCGCCCGTACCGCTCGGGGCATAGCCATAAGGATGCGCGGGGCCGTAGATCGCGGGATAGAGCACGCGGCTGGCGAGCGAGTAGGGATCGGTGCGCTCGGACTGGATCGTGGAGAGCTGCTGGGCGCGCACGCGCTCCAGCTCCTTGGGATCGAGTGCCGGATGGCGCACATAGTCCGCGAGGAGATCGAGCGATGGGGCGAGGTTGGGGACCAGCGCACCCAGCTCGAACGTGGTGGAATCCGGAAGGCCGGTGCCGGTGATCGAGGCGCCGAGCGCTTCCTTGGCGCGGGCGAGCGCCGAGGAATCGAGGCTGGTGGTGCCTTCGTTCATCAGGCGCAGCAGCAGTGCGGTGGTACCGCGCGCGTCCTTGGGATCGGCGGCGTAGCCCGCATCGAAGGAGACGCGCACCGAGACGATCGGCACCGCGCTGCGGCGGGCGAACACGACCTTGATGCCGTTCTTGAGGGTGGTGCGCTCGATCGCGGGGAATTCGAGCGTGGGGACCTCGCCGGCGGGCGGAATCTTGCTGCGGTCGGCATCTGCGCCGGTTGCCGTGGCCACAGCGGGGGCCGGTGCTGCCGCAACCGCCGGAGGCAGCGCGGGATCGCCGCCGCGCGCCTCGCCGCCGCCGGTGCGCGGGCCGGGGACAACGGTGAGCGCGAAGACGGGGCGCTTCAGCCACTTCGCCAGCGCATCGCGGACCGCCGTCGGCGTGAGCTTCGCTGCAGCTTCGAGTTCCTTGCGGTAGTGCGCGGGATCGCCCGAATAGAGCAGCCCCTCGGCCAGCGTTGCCGCCTTGCCGTTGCCGCCGACGGATTCGAGCGAGCGGATCTCGTTGGCGGCATAGGTGGTTGCGGCGCGGGCGAGTTCGTCGGGCGTGGGCCCCTCGGTCATCAGTCGCGCGAGTTCGCTGTCGAGCGCGGCGCCGACCTTGGCCGGGTCCGCGCCGGGCTTCACATCGGCTTGCATGATGAACTGGCCGCCCTGCGCGAAGATATCGGCGTGGGCGGAGGCCGAAACAGCCGTCTGCGCGCCGCGCACCAGCGCATCATCGAGCCGCGAGCTGGCAAGCCCGCCAAGGATCAGGCCGCCGACCGAGAGGGGCAGGTAATCGGGATTGTCGAGGCCGGGAATCGCCCACATGCGGTAGACGCGGGTGGTGGCGACCTGATCCTGCAAGGTGCGGGCAATCGGCGCAGGCAGGGTCGGCACCGGGACGGCGACCGGCTGGACGGCCGGCCCTGCCGGGATTGCGCCGAACCACTTTTCGACCTTGGCCTTCGCGGTGGCGAGATCGATATCGCCCGCGAGCACAAGGATCGCGTTGTTGGGGCCGTAGTGATCGCGGAACCAGCCCTTCACGTCATCGAGGCTGGCGCTGTCGAGATCGGCCATCGAGCCGATGGTGGTGTGGTGATAAGGATGCCCGGCAGGATAGAGCGTTTCGTACTCTTCGTATTCGACGAGGCCGAAGGGGGAATTGTCGCCCTGGCGCTTCTCGTTCTGGACGACGCCGCGCTGGTTATCGAGCTTCTCCTGCGTGACCGCGCCGAGCAGGTGGCCCATGCGGTCGCTTTCGAGCATCAGCGCGCGGTCGAGCGCGCCCTTGGGCACGGTCTCGTAGTAGTTGGTCCGGTCGAACCAGGTCGTGCCGTTGGCATCGGTCGCGCCGACTTCCTTGAGCGGGCCGAAGAAATCGTCCGGCGCGTTTTCCGAGCCGTTGAACATCAGGTGTTCGAAGAGGTGGGCAAAGCCCGTCTTGCCGCGCGGCTCGTTCTTGGAGCCGACCTTGTACCAGACGGACAAGGCGACGACCGGGGCCTTGCGATCGGTGTGGACGAGGACGGTGAGGCCGTTGGGGAGCGTGAAGCGCTCATAGGGAATGTCGACCGCTTTCACGAGCTCGGCAACCGGCGCGGCCTTGAGCGCAAGTGCCGGAACCGGGGGCGCGGCGGGATCGGCGGCGAGCGCGGGCACGGCGGCGAGCAGGACGGGAAGCGCGAGCAACGAGGCCATTAGCGAACGGGGCATGGTGATCCTGCGGCTGGGGCGGCGTGCCGGATGGCAGGCGCGCTGGGATGGTTGATCGCCTCGCTTCAGAGCATGGCTTGGCTGAACAGAAGCTAAATCGGCGACGACGATTCTCTGCCCCGATGGGTGAGAGGTTGACAGGGTTGACACTGTCCTGGGGAATAATTGCAATCGATCACTGGCGGATTTTTGATCGGCTGGATCGATCAGATGCCGGGGAGTGGGGGCGGCGACGGAGGTCATCCGATCAAGCATAGCGCCGAGCCCGGCTGTAGGACAGTCAGTGCCCGACGAACGCCATCTGTGCATCGACGGGAGTGCCACAAGGCTGGTTCAGAGGCGCACCGCGAGCAGGCGTTTCGCATGAGCGGCGCTGATGGAAGGTCGCCGAGAAAAACGGGCGGATGCGCGAAAGCCCGGCATGTACGCAGGCGCCAAGCCGCAGCGAATTTTGACCCATGTCCTTGTGTGGCCGAAATGACACACTACCTTTGGGTCATCAGGAGGAAATCCACACCATGAACCTCGAGAAATTCACCGATCGCGCCAAGGGCTTTCTGCAGGCGGCGCAAACCGTTGCCATCCGCAATAGCCACCAGCGGATCGCGCCCGAACATGTGCTGAAAGCCTTGCTGGAAGACAGCGAGGGCATGGCATCGGGGCTGATCCAGCGCGCCGGGGGCACGGCTTCCGTTGCGCTGGCCGAAGTGGACAAGGCGCTGGCCAAGATCCCGGCGGTTTCCGGCGGCGGGGCGCAGCAGACGCCGGGGCTGGATAACGATGCCGTGCGCGTGCTCGATTCCGCCGAGCAGATCGCGGCGAAGAGCGGCGATGCCTATGTCACGGTCGAGCGCATGCTCGTAGCGCTGACTTTGGCGACGACCACAGCGGCGGGGCAGGCGCTCAAGACCGCGAACGTGACGGCGCAGGCGCTGGAAGCGGCGATCACCGCGCTGCGCGGAGGCCGGACGGCAGACAGCGCAGGGGCCGAGAACGCCTATGAAGCGATGAAGAAGTATGCCCGCGACCTGACGGAAGCCGCGCGTGAGGGCAAGCTTGATCCCGTGATCGGGCGTGACGAGGAAATCCGCCGGACGATCCAGATCCTGGCGCGGCGGACCAAGAACAACCCGGCGCTGATCGGCGAGCCGGGCGTGGGCAAGACCGCGATTGCGGAGGGCCTCGCGCTGCGCATCGCCAATGGCGACGTGCCCGACAGCCTCAAGCACCGCCGCCTGATGGCGCTCGACATGGGCAGCCTGATCGCGGGCGCAAAGTATCGCGGCGAGTTCGAAGAACGCTTGAAGGCCGTGCTCGACGAGGTGAAGGGCGCCGAGGGCGAAATCATCCTGTTCATCGACGAGATGCACACGCTGATCGGCGCGGGCAAAAGCGAAGGCGCGATGGATGCGGGCAACCTGCTCAAGCCCGCGCTGGCGCGCGGCGAGCTGCACTGCATTGGGGCTACGACGCTGGATGAATACCAGAAGTACGTCGAGAAGGACCCCGCGCTGCAGCGGCGGTTCCAGCCGGTGTTCGTGGGCGAGCCGACCGTGGAGGACACGATCTCGATCCTGCGCGGCCTGAAAGAGAAGTACGAGCTGCACCACGGCGTGCGGATCACCGACGGCGCCATCGTGGCGGCGGCGACGCTCAGCAATCGCTACATTGCGGACCGCTTCCTGCCGGACAAGGCGATCGACCTCATGGACGAGGCGGCGAGCCGGCTGCGCATGGAAGTGGAGAGCAAGCCCGAGGAGATCGAGAACCTCGACCGGCGGATCATCCAGCTCAAGATCGAGGAAATGGCGCTCGCCAAGGAAAGCGACGCAGCCTCGAAGGACCGGCTGGCGGCGCTGCGCGAGGAGCTGGCCAATCTGGAGCAGCAATCGAGCGAGCTGACGACGCGCTGGCAGAACGAGCGCGACAAGATCGCTGCGGAAGGCAAGATCAAGGAAGCGCTCGATGCGGCGCGGATCGAGCTGGAGCAGGCGCAGCGGCAGGGCGATCTCGCCAAGGCGGGGGAGCTTGCCTATGGCCGGATTCCCGAACTCGAGAAGCAGCTCGCCGAAGCACAGGGCATGGCGGAGAACGCGCTTCTGCGCGAGGAAGTGACCGCGGACGATATCGCCGGCGTGGTCAGCCGCTGGACCGGCGTGCCGGTCGAGCGGATGCTGCAGGGCGAGCGCGAGAAGCTGCTCAAGATGGAAGAGACCATCGGCAAGCGGGTGATTGGGCAGCGCGATGCGGTGGTGGCCGTCTCCAAGGCAGTACGGCGCGCGCGTGCGGGCTTGCAGGATCCGAACCGGCCGCTGGGCTCGTTCCTGTTCCTCGGCCCCACCGGCGTGGGCAAGACCGAGCTGACCAAGGCGCTCGCGGGCTTCCTGTTCGACGACGACAACGCGATGGTGCGGATCGACATGTCGGAGTTCATGGAGAAGCATTCCGTGAGCCGCCTGATCGGCGCGCCTCCGGGCTATGTGGGGTATGATGAAGGCGGCGTTCTGACCGAGGCGGTGCGGCGGCGGCCTTATCAGGTCGTGCTGTTCGACGAGGTGGAGAAGGCGCACCAGGATGTGTTCAACGTGCTGCTGCAGGTGCTGGATGATGGCCGCCTGACTGACGGGCAGGGCCGCGTGGTGGACTTTACCAACACGCTGATCGTGCTGACGTCGAACCTTGGCAGCCAGTATCTGGCGAATCTGGAGGAAGGGCAGGACGTCTCGATGGTCGAGCCGCAGGTGATGGACGTGGTGCGCGGGCACTTCCGGCCGGAGTTTTTGAACCGGCTGGACGAGATCATCCTGTTCCACCGCCTGGGCCACGAGCACATGGCGCCGATCGTCGATCTGCAGGTGGCGCGGGTGCAGCAGCTGCTGAAGGACCGCAAGATCGTGATCGACCTCACCGATGCGGCGAAGCGCTGGCTGGGCCGGGTGGGCTACGATCCGGTCTATGGCGCGCGGCCCTTGAAGCGCGCGGTGCAGCGCTACGTGCAGGATCCGCTCGCCGAGCGGCTGCTGGGGGGTGAGATCCCCGACGGCAGTGCGGTGCGGATCGACGAGGGCGACGGCGCGCTGACGTTTGTGGTGGGTTAAGCCCCTCCCCGGTGAGGAGTGGTTGGGGGATGGGGGACGGCGCCTGCTATTCGAGCGCCGCGCACCCCCACCCAGCCTCCCCCGAGCGGGGGAGGGGCAGGTCAGCTTTGTCTGCAGCGGCAGCTTTCCCCTGCGGGGATGGCGCGGCCACAAGCCCGGCACAACGCGTGCTCGCCCTCAGTCAGCCCATGGCCGAGGGCGACGCGTTCGTCGAAGACGAAGCATTCGCCCTGCCACAGGCTCTGCCCGGCCGGCACGTCTTCGAGGTAGCGCAGAATTCCGCCTTTGAGGTGGTAGACCTCCTCGATGCCTTCGGCCTTGAGGAAGGCGGTCGATTTCTCGCAGCGGATGCCGCCGGTGCAGAACATCGCGACTTTGCGGGGTTTGCCAGTGCCTAATAGCCGTTCGCGCTCGCGGCGGAACCAGCCGGGGAACTCGCGGAACGAGCGGGTTTCCGGGTTGATCGCGCCCGCAAAGGTGCCGACGGCGACTTCGTAATCATTGCGGGTGTCGATCACGATCACGTCGGGATCGCTGATCAGCGCGTTCCAGTCATGCGGGGCGACGTAGGTGCCGACGCTGGCGAGCGGGTCGATGTCCGGCTGGCCCATCGTCACGATCTCGCGCTTCACGCGGACCTTGAGGCGGCCGAAGGGCATCGTCTCTGCGCTGGAGTATTTGACGTCGAGATCGGCGCAGCCGGGGAGCTGACGGATGTGGGCGAGCACGGCAGCGATCCCGTTCGCGCTGCCTGCGATGGTGCCGTTGATGCCTTCGCGGGCGAGCAGGAGCGTGCCCTTGATGCCGGCGGAAGCAGAGGCGTCCAGCAGCGACGCGCGCAGGGCTGCCGGGTCATCGAAGCGGGCGAACCGATAGAGCGCGGCGACGGTGAGGGCCATGCGCGCGGCGTTAGCGCATTGGCAGGGTTGGGCAAGAGTGATCGCCGGAGTTTACGTCCCCTTGCGGTCGAGCTCTTCATTCAGCCGCAGCGAGGTGCGCCAGAAGAAAAAGGCCGGGGCGAAGCCGATCAAGGCCGCGCCGTAGAGCACCCAGCGCACGCTTTCTCCGCCGGCGATCGGTTTGATCCAGTCAGAAAGCATCCCGAAGAAGAGCGGCCCGAGGCCCAGCCCGATGAGGTTCTGGCTGAACAGCAGCAGCGCGCTTGCCATGGCGCGGGCCTCGGGCTTCACCAGCCCTTGTGCGCTGGAAAAGCAGGGGCCGTAGTAGAGCGAATTGAGCGCGGTGGGGATCATCAGCAGCGCGAGGGCCCAGCGCCAGTCGGTCATGAAATAGGCCGCGATGGAAAGCGGCGCGGCGAGGGCAAAGCCGATCGCGGGCGCGGTCATCACGTGGCGCCGGTTGATCTTGCCGAACCGATCGGCCAGCCAGCCCCCCGCGAGCGTGCCGATGATCGCAGCCACCCCGCCCCAGATGCCGAACCAGAAACCGGTCTCGCCTGCGGTGAGGCCGTGGGTGCGCTGGAAGAAGATGGTCGTCCAGGTGGCCTTGCCATAGCTGAGGAAGGCCGCCGAGGAGCCTGCCGCAAGCAGCAGCACATAGGCGCGCGAGGTGAGGATCTCGGCCAATGCCTCGCGGTTGGTAAGGGCTTTGGGCGGCGGGCTTGCGGCTGCGGCACGCAGAGCATCGCCCGAGCGGCGGGGATCGCGCAGCAGCAGCATGACTGCGCCCGCCAGCGCGATGCCAGGCACGCCCACCACGACGAATGCTGCCCGCCAGCCATAGGCATCGGCCAGCTGGCCGCCGATCAGCATGCCGAGCAGCGTGCCGATGGGAATGCCGAGCGCATAGATCGACAGGGCCGAGGCGCGCTTGTCTGGCGGGGCGAGATCGGCGATCAGCGAATGCGCGGCGGGCGAACATCCGGCCTCCCCCACGCCGACACCGATCCGGGCGAGCAGCAATTGCACGAAGTTCTGCGCCTGCCCGCACAGCGCGGTCATGCCGGACCAGATCACCAGTGCCCCGGCAATCAGCCCGACCCGGTTGGTCGAGGGCCGATCCGCATAGCGCGCGATGAGAATGCCGAGGAAAGTGTAGAAGGCGGCAAACGCGATCCCCGTCATCAGGCCGATCTGGGTATCGGAGAGGCCAAGATCGCGGCGGATCGGTTCGGCGAGGATATTGACGATCTGGCGGTCGAGAAAGTTGAAGATGTAGACGACGAGGAGGACCGCGAGGACGAGACGCAGAGACTGGGGTCTTGAGGCGGGCACTGCCGGTTCGTTCATCCTCTTCCTTTCGCGGATCTGGTGCCTGCCATTAGCCCTCCGTCAGCCCTTCGGGCTCCCCATTCGTGGTTTGCAAAAATGGGGAGGACCTCAGGCCCCCGCCTTCACCGCATAGTCCCATGCCATGTCTGCCAGCGGCCCCACCCGGTCTGACATCGTCTTGGCGTGCGCGCTGCTCGCGGTGCCATCGAGGTAGCGCTTCTTGATGCCCTGGATGATGCCGGCGAGGCGGAAGTAGTTGTAGGCGAGGTACCAGTCCATGCCGGCGATGCCGTCGCGGCTGGTCTTCTCGCAGTAGCGGGCGATCACTTCATCGAGTTCGGGGATGCCGAGCGCCTTGCGGTCGAGGTCCATGACGCCGCTGCGGCCGCCGTTCTCGGTCGACCAGGCCATCGCGAAGTAGGTGAAATCGGCGAGGGGATCGCCCAGCGTCGAGAGCTCCCAATCGAGCACGGCGAGAGGCTTGGGCTCGCCATGCGCGAAGATCATGTTGTCGATGCGGTAATCGCCGTGGACGACGCTGACGCGGGTCTGTTCGGGCAGGGTGCGCGGGAGCCACTCGATCAGGCGCTCCATCGGCTCCATGCGTTCGGTTTCGGAGAGGCGGTACTGCTTGGTCCAGCGATCGACCTGGCGGCCGAAGTAGTTGCCGGGCTTGCCGAAATCGGAAAGGCCGACGGAGTCCACATCGACGCTGTGGAGCGCGGCGAGGGTATCGACCATGGCGAAATAGGTGGCGCGGCGGTCCTCGGGCGTGGCGCCGGGCATGGCGCCGTCCCAGATCGTGCGCCCATCGACGCAGCCCATGACATAGAACCAGCTACCGACCACATCGTCATCGGTGCACAGGCCATATTGCGGAGCGACTGGGAAGGCGGTGCCGGCGAGCGCGGCCTGCACCTTGTATTCGCGGTCCACCGCGTGGGCGGAGGGCAGCAGCTTGCCGAAGGGCTTGCGGCGCAGGACATATGGGCCGGAGGGCGCGTCGATCTTGTAGGTGGGGTTCGACTGGCCGCCCTTGAACTTCGAGACGGTAAGCGGACCCTGAAAGCCCGCAACGTTCGCCTCGAACCATGCGGTGAGCTTGCCTTCGTCCAGCTTGTCCGCGCCTTCGGGGGCGACTGTGCCGGTGAAGGCGGCCTGAGCGTCGATGACGGGTTCGGTCATGCTGGCCTCACTGGTCGAAGACGATGACCGAGCGGGCGGAGTGGCCGGCCTTCATCTTTTCGAAGCCCTCGTTGATGCCTTCCAGGGGGATGCGCTCGGCGATGATCGAATCGAGATCGAGCAGGCCCCGCATGTAGAAATCGACGAGGCGCGGGAGATCGACCGGGAAGTGGTTGCCGCCCATGATCGCGCCCTGCAGCTTCTTGCCCGAGAGGAGGTCCATGGCGGAAAGGCCGACCTTGTGGTTCAGCGGCATCATGCCGAGGATCGTGGCGGTGCCGCCGCGGCGCAGCGAGGCGACGGCGAGATCGCCCGAGGCGGGACGGCCGACGGCTTCGATGGCGTGGTGGACGCCGCCCTTGGTCATTTCCTGGATCTGCTTGGCGGCATCGGGGGCCATGGCATCGACCACGTCCGTCGCGCCGAGCTTGATCGCGAGTTCGCGCTTTTCGGGCATCGGATCGGCGGCGATGATGCGGCCTGCGCCCGCGATCTTGGCGGCGTTGATGGTGGCAAGGCCGACGCCGCCGCAGCCGATGACGGCGACGGTTTCACCGGGCGTGACCTTGCAGGCGTTGAAGATCGTGCCCGCACCAGTGGTGACGGCGCAGCCGATGACGGCGGCGCGGTCGAGCGGCATCTCGGGATTGATCGCGACGCAGGCGTGTTCGTGGATCAGCATCATTTCGGCAAAGGCAGAAAGATTGAGCATCTGGTTGACGACGCTGCCATCGCTGCTGCGCGTGAGGCGCGGCGCCTCGCCGGGGCGGCGGCGGGTATCGCCGCCGAGGCAGAGCGACATACGGCCCGTGACGCAGAATTCGCAGTGGCCGCAGAAGGCCGAGAGGCAGGTGACGACGGCATCGCCCTTCTTGACCGTGCGCACTTCGCTGCCGACTTCCTCGACGATGCCGGCGGCTTCATGGCCCGCAACGCAGGGCATCGGGTGGGGATAGGCGCCATCGATGAAGTGCAGGTCCGAATGGCAAAGGCCGCAGGCGGCGGTGCGGATGAGGACTTCGTGCGGGCCGGGCTTCGATACGGTGAGCTGGTCGATGACGAGCGGCTGGCCGGCGGCTTCGAGGATGGCGGCTTTCATGTCGGGTCCTCTTGCGAGTTCCCCTCCCGCGTGCGGGAGGGGTTAGGGGTGGGTTTGAAGGGTGCGCTTGCAGTTGGCCCACCCCCGACCCCTCCCGCAAGCGGGAGGGGAGAAGGTTGCCTTACCGCGAGATCGCCATGTCGCCCGAGGTGAAGCCCGGGTCGCTGGGGAGATCGGTGTGGCGCGCATATTCGATGCGGGCGACGGCGCGGGCGTGGACTTCGTCCGGTCCATCCGCGAGGCGCAGCGTGCGCTGGTGGGCGTAGGCTTCGGCGAGGCCGAAACCTTCCGAGACGCCGCCGCCGCCATGGGCCTGGATCGCATCATCGATGATGCGCAGCGCCATGTTGGGGGCCTGCACCTTGATCATCGCGATTTCGAGCGCGGCCGCCTTGTTGCCGACCTTGTCCATCATGTCTGCGGCTTTCAGGCAGAGCAGGCGGGTCATTTCGATATCGATGCGGGCGCGGGCGATGCGCTCTTCCCACACCGACTGCTCCGAAATCCGCTTGCCGAAAGCGACGCGCGACTGGAGGCGGCGGGCCATCTTGGCGAGCGCTTCTTCTGCGACGCCGATGGTGCGCATGCAGTGGTGGATTCGGCCCGGCCCGAGGCGCCCTTGCGCGATCTCGAACCCGCGCCCTTCGCCGAGGACTACATTGGAGACGGGCACGCGGACGTTTTCGAGCAGCACTTCCATGTGGCCGTGCGGGGCATCATCGTAGCCGAACACGGGGAGGTGGCGCAGGATGTTGACGCCCGGCGAGTCCATCGGGACGAGGACCTGCGATTGCTGCGCGTGGCGCTTGGCGCTGGTGTCGGTCTTGCCCATGACGATGGCGATCTTGCAGCGCGGATCGCCGAGGCCCGAAGACCACCACTTGCGGCCGTTGATGACGTATTCGTCGCCTTCGCGGACCATGCGCGTTTCGATGTTGGTCGCGTCCGAGGAGGCAACGAGCGGTTCGGTCATCAGGAAGGCGGAGCGGATTTCGCCATTCATCAGCGGGCGCAGCCACTGCTCCTTCTGCTCGCGCGTGCCGTAGCGGTGGAACACTTCCATGTTGCCGGTATCGGGCGCGGAGCAATTGAACACTTCGCTGGCCCACGAGATGCGGCCCATTTCCTCGGCGCAGAGCGCATATTCGAGGTTGGTGAGGCCGGGGCCTTCGAACTCGAAGGTATCATCGACATGGTGGTGCCCGGCGTTGCGCGGGGGCATGAACAGGTTCCAGATGCCCGCGGCCTTGGCCTTGGCCTTCTCTTCCTCGACCACCTGCAGCACCTTCCAGCGGCCGCCGCTGGCCTGCTCGGCCTTGTAGTCCTTGTGGCGCGGGCGCACGTTGGTCTCGATGAAATCGCGGACGCGATTGCGCCAGTAGACCTGCCGTTCGGTGGGTTCGAAATCCATGTTGGCTCTCCTGCGGTGCGGCTTGGTGGCACCGTTCTTGTCTCTTGATTTAATCTGTCGGTTAAACCTTGCGCCAGATCAAGCGTGCAGTTTGATCTGGCTCGATTTTCAGGCCTGCGCTTCGGCGGCGGCCTTCATCTGGCGCAGCGCTTCGAACATGTCCGGCATTTCCGGATCCCACGAATGGCGTGGGCCGATGGTGAGGCCGCCATCGACGATGAGCGAGGTGCCGTTCACGAAGCTGGCCGCCTCGCTGCAGAGGAAGAGCACCGCCTCGGCGATATCGCGCGGCTGGCCGCCGCGGGCGACGGGCTGGGCGGCCTGGCTCATCATCGCGATGGCGCCCTTGGCCTGGGCTTCGAGTTCGGCGGGCACATCGAGCGAGGTGGTGAAGATGTTGGTGTTGATGAAGCCCGGCTGGACGGCGTTCACGCGGATCTGGTGGCGGGCGAGATCGGCAGCGCTGGTCTTGGTGAGGTGGAGCACGCCAGCCTTGGCGACGGCATAGGCATTGGGCGAGTAGCCGGGGCCGACGGCGGCAACGGACGAAGTGTTGACGATGGCGGCGCCCGCACGGCCGATCATGTGCGGCACGGCATAGCGGATGCCGAAGGCGACCGAGCGAAGCAGCAAGTGCATCGTGCGGTCCCAGCCCTCGGGCTCGATCTCGTCGATCTTGGCCATGTCGCCGCCTGCGCCCGCGTTGTTGAACACGGCGTCGATCCCGCCGGTTTCGGCGGCGGCGCGGTCCATCAGCGCCTTGATATCCTCGGTGACGCAAACG
Source organism: Novosphingobium sp. (assembly GCF_019748365.1). GTDB lineage: Bacteria > Pseudomonadota > Alphaproteobacteria > Sphingomonadales > Sphingomonadaceae > Novosphingobium. The sequence goes on along the minus strand of NZ_JAIEPN010000101.1, from coordinate 11,905 downwards.
TCGCAGCGCACGGTGTGGACTTCGCCGTTGGATTCGGCAGCCGTGGCGGCGAGGCCTGCTTCGTCGATATCGGCGGCGTAGACTTTCGCGCCCTCGGCAGCGAACAGGATCGCCGCGCTCCGCCCAATGCCGGAGGCGGCGCCGGTGACGACGACGGTCTTGTTGTGGAATCGCATGGGAACCTCTCCGTTGTTCTGATTTTGGCGCGAGCTTAGGCCCAAGCGGCGCTCCGTCAATGCCGAACGGCTTTACGCTACGGCATGCATGGGATCGCGCGATTGGCGGAAAACCGTGACAAAATCGGCGCTTGCCAGCGTGCGCCGACTCGCCTTAACCTCTCGATTAAGAGAGGAGCAAAAGCCATGTCAGAGCTGGAGACCTTCCGCGCGGAAATCCGCGCGTGGATTGAAGCGAACTGCCCGGAAGAGATGCGTAGGCCCGTGCAGGGCGAGGACGACATCTGCTGGGGCGGGCGCAATTTCGTGTTCAAGAGCGCGGCGCAGAAGCAGTGGATGGAGGTCTGTGCGGCCAAGGGTTACACCGTGCCTGATTGGCCCAAGCCCTATGGCGGCGCGGGGATGAGCCCGCAGGAAGCCAAGGTCTGGCGCGAAGAATTGGCGCGCGCCGGGGCGCGGCCGCCGCTTTCGAGCTTCGGTATCTGGATGCTGGGGCCCGCGCTGCTCAAGTTCGGCACCGAAGAGCAGAAGGTGCTCTATCTGAACCAGATCGCGCGCGGCGAGATCCGCTGGTGCCAGGGCTATTCGGAACCGGGTTCGGGTTCCGACCTCGTGTCCTTGCAGACCTATGGCGAGGACAAGGGCGACCACTGGGTGGTCAACGGCCAGAAGATCTGGACTTCGTATGCCGACAAGGCCGACTGGATCTTCTGCCTCGTCCGCACCGACAAGACCAATGTCTATCAGGGGATTTCGTTCCTGCTGTTCGACATGACCACGCCGGGCGTGACGACGAAGCCGATCAAGCTGATCAGCGGCAATTCGCCGTTCTGCGAGACGTTCTTCGACAACGTGGTGGTGCCCAAGCACCAGATCGTCGGCCAGCTCAATCGCGGCTGGGACGTGGCGAAGTACCTCCTCGGCCACGAGCGCGAGATGATCTCGGGCGCGGGCGGCGGCGAGCAGACCAGCACGATCGGCAAGGTGCTGACGCGCAATGGTCTTGATGATCCGATGCTGCGGGCGGAGCTGGCGCAGTTCGATATCGACGCGCTGGCGTTTGCCGCGTGCGGCGAGAAGTTCCTTGACGAGATCAAGGTGGGCAAGGCGCATCCGGCCAAGCCCAACATGATGAAGTACGCCGGGACCGAGCTCAACAAGCGGCGGCATGAACTGCTGATGGCGGCCGGCGGCAGCACGGCGCTGGAGTGGGAAAGCGAGGAAACGCGCGGCGGAGCGCCGGCACGTTCGTGGCTGCGCACCAAGGCCAACTCGATCGAGGGCGGCACGAGCGAGGTCATGCTCAACGTCGTCGCCAAGCGCATTCTCGAACTGCCGGGGGCCTGATCCCATGCCGCTGTACCATACCGAAGATCAGGCCATGCTGGCCGAAAGCGTCACCGGCTTCATGGCCGATGAAGGCGGGATCAAGAAGCAGCTGCGCCACTGGCGCGACACCAACTGCAAGGACGGTTTCGGGCACGCCCTGTGGAAGCAGTTCGCCGAGATGGGCCTCACCGGGATGCTGGCGGCGGAAGCCGATGGCGGGCTCTCCATGGGCCATGTCGAGGCGGGGATCGTGCTGGCCGAGATCGGGCGCAACCTTACGCCGTCGCCGTTTCTGACGACCTCGGTGATGGGCGTGACGGCACTGAACGAGGCTTCCGACGATCTGCGCGGGCGCTGGCTGCCGGGCATCATCGCGGGCGAGACGGTGCTGGCCATGGCCATCGATGAAGGCGCCAAGCACAAGCCCGAAAAAATCGCCTGCCGTGCCGAGAAGGCGGGCAACGGCTTCCGCCTGACGGGTGCCAAGGATTTCGTCATTCATGGCACCTCAGCGGACGCGATCATCGTCGCGGCGCGCACTTCGGGCAGCGACAGCGATGCCGATGGCGTGACGCTGTTTGCCGTGCCGAAGGATGCGGCGGGCATCGGGCACAATGCGGTGCGGCTGGTGGATAGCTCTATCGCGAGTCATGTGCGCTTCGATGGCGTGGAGCTCGATGGTTCGAGCGTGATCGGCGAAGTCGATGGCGGGCGCGCAGTGCTGAGCAAGGTGCTGAGCGCGGGCCGTATCGGCGCGGCGGCGGAGCAGACCGGCGTTGCCGGCGGGGCCTTCGCGATGACGACGGGCTACCTCAAGACGCGCAAGCAGTTCGGCAAGCTGATCGGGGAGTTCCAGGCGCTGCAGCACCGCGCGGCGCACCTCTATTCCGAGCTTGAGATTGCCGAGGCGGTGGTGATCAAGGCGCAGCAGCTGCTCGACGGCGGGTCCGAGCGGGCCGAGCTGATGGTCTCGGTCGCCAAGGCCAAGGCGGCGCGGGCGTGCAACCTTGCGGTGCGCGAAGGCGTGCAGATGCACGGCGGCGTGGGCATGACCGACGAATACGACATCGGGCTCTACATGAAGCGCGAGCGCGCGCTGACCGAGTTCATGGGCGATGCCAATTACCATGCCGAGCGCGTTGCGCAGCTCAGCGGTTACTGAGGATCAGACAGATGGATTTTGCCAAGCTTTTCAGCCTCGAAGGCCGCGTTGCGGTGGTGACGGGCGGTTCGCGCGGGATCGGGCGGATGATCGCCGAGGGCTTCATCGCGGCGGGCTGCGAGCGCGTCTATATCACGGCGCGCAAGGCCGCAGTGGTGGAAGAGACCGCCGCCGAACTCGGGCCGCGCTGCATCGCGCTGCCGGGCGATATCTCGTCATTCGCAGGCATCGAGGCGCTGGCCGAGGATCTGGCGCAGCGCGAGAGCCGGATCGATATCCTCGTCAACAATGCCGGGGTGGCCTGGGGCGCGGACTTCGACGATTTCCCGGAAATGGGTTGGGACAAGGTGATGAACCTTAACGTCAAGACGCCCTTCTTTCTGACGCAGAAGCTGCACGGCCTGCTCAAAGCGGGCGCGGTGGATCAGGCGGCGAAGGTGATCAACATCGCCTCAATCGATGGCCTGCGCGTCAACCCGTGGGAAACCTACAGCTATCAGGCCTCGAAAGCGGCGCTGGTGCACCTGACGCGGCGCATGGCGGCGCGGCTGGTGAAGGACAACATCATCGTCAATGCGATCTGCCCGGGCGCGTTTGCTTCGGAAATGAACAAGGCAGCGGCGAAGAACCCCGAGGCTTCAGCGAAGGGTATCCCCTTGAAGCGCATTGGCAATCTGGAAGACATGGCGGGCGGCGCGATCTTCCTTGCGAGCCGCGCGGGCGATTACGTGATCGGCACGCCGCTGCCGATCGATGGCGGCATCGTGAACGCCTATATCCCCGAAAACCATATCAACCCGCTCGGGGAGTAAAGCCATGAGCCGCGCGGTCCGCCAACTCGCCGATGGGTTCCATTTCGGCGAGGGGCCGCGCTGGCATGAGGGACGGCTGTGGTTCAGCGACTTCTACAGCCACACGATCCGTTCGGTGGACCTTGCGGGGAATCACCGGATCGAGCTGGAAGTGGATGACCAGCCTTCGGGGCTGGGCTGGATGCCCGATGGCGCGCTGATCTATGTTTCCATGCGCAAGCGGCAGGTGTGGCGGCGCTGGCCGGATGGAAGGCTGGCGATGCATGCCGATCTTGCGGACCTGACCGCGCATCTGTGCAACGATATGGTGGTCGATGCCGAGGGGCGGGCCTACGTCGGCAACTTCGGGTTCGATCTTGATCAAGAACTGCGGGCGCGGGGTGTGCCAGCGGTGCTGGCCGATCATCCCAGGGCCAATCTGGTGCTGGTGCAGGCCGATGGCAGCGTCTCGGTCGCCTCCCCCGACATGAGCTTTCCCAATGGGACGGTGATCACGCCCGATGGCAAGACTTTGATCATCGGTGAGACCTTGGGCGGGCGGCTGACGGCGTTTGATATCGGTGAAGGTGGGGCGCTCTCTCGGCGGCGCTTGTGGGCGGATACCATGCCGCGCGTGCCGGACGGGATTGCGCTCGATGCCGAAGGCGCGGTGTGGATCGCCAACCCGATTGCGCCCGAATGCGCGCGGATTGCCGAGGGCGGCGAAGTGCTGGAAGTCGTCTCGACTGGTGAAATGCCCTGCTATGCCTGCATGCTGGGCGGGCCGGATGGACGGCACCTGTTCATGCTCTGCGCGCCGAGCAGCGATGCCGAGGTGGCGCGGAGTGCCGCCAAGGGCGTGGTGCTGGTGGCCGAAGTGGATGCGGGCCGGGCGGGGTTGCCCTGAGGACCTGAGGCACCTGCCTTGATCCCTTATCCGTCACCCCGTGCTTGACACGGGGTTCGGCTGCTTTTGTGGCGCGGCGTTGGGGCAAGAAAAGCCAAGGCCCGTGTCAAGCACGGGCCGACGATTCCAGCTGAATGGAGTTGCGCCCTAAGGCCGCATCAGTTCGCGGACGAAGCCGATCAGGCCGGTCTGGCGGGCGCGCTTCATGCGTTCGGCGTGGAGGATTTCGCGCACCTTGGCGAAGCACTGGTCGATATCGTCGTTGACCACCACGTAGTCATACCCGTCCCAGTGGCTGATCTCGGCGCGCGCGCGCTCCATGCGGGCGGCGATGACGTCTGCGGAGTCGGTGCCGCGTCCGGTCAGGCGGCGGCGCAGTTCGTCAATGCTGGGGGGGAGCAGGAACACGCGGACGACGTCGGTTTCCATCTTCTGGTAGAGCTGCTGGGTGCCCTGCCAGTCGATGTCGAAGAGGAAATCCTCACCGGCGCGCAGGCCTGCCTTCACCTGCGCCTTGGGCGTGCCGTAGCTGTGGCCGAAGACGTGCGCCCACTCGAGGAATTCTTCCTGCTCGACCATCTCGTCGAACCGGGCCTGGGTGACGAAGTGGTAGTCCTTCCCGTCGACCTCGCCGGGGCGCATCGGGCGCGTGGTGGCGGAGACCGAGAGGCGGATCGCGGGATCGCCTTCGAGCAGCATGCGCGAGATCGTCGTCTTGCCCGCGCCCGAGGGCGAGGACAGGATGAACATCAGGCCGCGGCGATGGAGCGCGTCGGACGATGGGAGACTCGGCTGGACCATGCGCGCTGTTGGCGCATGGGGGGCCGAATGGTCAAGTCTTGCGGTTCTTGCGGTGCTCGTGGAGGGTTTTCGCCAGCAGCGCGCCGCCGACGATGATCGCGCCGGGTACCGAGCGCGTGGCGATCCGCGTGGCGGCGGCCGTGACGAGCCGGGCGCCTAGGCTGCGCTTGGGCTTGGCGGCCTTTGCGGCCTTGGCACCGGCGGCTTTCGCGGCGGCCTTGAGCGCTTCGGGTGCCGCGCCGAGGATGCCGCGATCGACGCTGCGCTTCAGCAGGGTGGAGCCGGTGCGCATGGCGACGCCGGCAAGGATCGCGCGGGTGACGGGGCCGACCGGATCGGACGGCGAATCAGCGGCGGGTTCGCTTGCTGGGGTTTCCGGCGCCTTTTCGGCGGGGACGGTCATTTCTTCCGGCCGAAATCCACGGTGACGACGTTCGAGCCATCATCCGGGGCCGCAGGGCCGCTGCCATCGGGCGAATCGTTTTCCGCATCGTGCGGCGTTTCGTCTTCGTCCTCGTTCTCGCCCGTCGTCTGGAACTGGAGGCCGAAATCGACCGCCGGATCGACAAAGGCGGTGATCGCGCTGAACGGGATCACCAGCGTGGAGGGGATCTGGTTGAACGAGAGGCCGACGCTGAAGCCTTCAGGGGTGACCTTCAAATCCCAGAACTTGTTCTGGAGCACGATGGTCATCTCGTCCGGAAAACGTTCCTTCAGGCGCGGCGGGATCGCCACGCCGGGCGCGCCGGTCTTGAAGGTGATATAGAAATGATGCGCGCCGGGGAGGTTGCCGCCCGAGCTTTCCACCTGGCCGAGGACACGGCCGACCACCGCGCGCAGGGCTTCCTGCACGATTTCATCGTAGGGGATCAGGCTGTCGGGTGCATCACTCATCCTTGCTAGGGTGGCTTGGCAGCGCGCGCCGGTCAAGAGGGTGCGAGGTGCAGGCAATTGATTCTGCCCGGAAGTGGCCTATAGGCGGCGTTCATGCGCACCGGATCGATCGCCCGCACCACACACGAAACCGACATTCAGGTTTCGGTGAATCTCGACGGCACCGGCACTTTCGACGTCAGCACGGGGATCGGCTTTCTCGATCACATGATCGAGCAGTTCAGCCGCCACTCGCTGATCGACGTGACGTGCCACGTGAAGGGCGACCTCCACGTCGACCAGCACCACACGACCGAGGACAGCGCGATCGCGCTGGGGCAGGCGATTGCGCAGGCGCTTGGCGACAAGAAGGGCATCACCCGCTACGGCACGGCCTATTCGCCGATGGACGAGGCGCTGGCCCGTGTGGCGCTCGATATCTCGGGGCGGCCGGTGCTGGTGTGGAAGGCGCAGTTTACCCAGCCACGCCTGGGCGAGATGGATACCGAGCTGTTCGAACACTGGTTCCAGTCGATCAGCCAGGCCGCGGGCATCACGCTGCACATCGAATGCCTCTACGGCTCGAACAACCACCATATCATCGAGGGCATCTACAAGGGCTTTGCCCGGGCGATGCGCAGCGCGGTGGAGATCGATCCGCGCAAGGGCGATGCCGTGCCGAGCACCAAGGGTATCCTCGGTGGCTGAAGTGATTGCCTTGGTCGACTACGGCGCGGGGAACCTGCGCTCGGTCGCCAATGCGCTGAAGGCGGCGGGGGCAGAGGGCGTTTCCGTGACGGCGGACCCCAATGTGGTGCGCGCGGCGGACCGGATCGTGTTGCCGGGTGTCGGCGCCTTCAAGGCCTGCATCGAGGCGCTGCGGGGCGTGCCGGGCCTTGTCGAGGCGATGAGCGAGCGCGTCTTGGTGGGCGGCGCGCCGTTTCTGGGCATTTGCGTGGGGATGCAGCTGCTGGCGGACCGCGGCATCGAATTCGGCGTGACCGAGGGGTTGGGCTGGATCGGCGGCGAGGTGCGGGCGATTGAACCCGGCGACGCGAGCATCAAGGTGCCGCATATGGGCTGGAACGATGTCGCCCCGATGCACCACAATGAACTGATCGTGCCGGGCGAGGCCTATTTCCTGCATTCCTACCACTTCGTGCCGGAAGAGGGCGCGAGCATCGCGGCGATGACCGACCATGGCGGCGGACTGGTCGCGGCGGTGGGGCGGGACAATGTGCTGGGCGTGCAGTTTCACCCGGAGAAGAGCCAGGACTACGGGCTCTCCTTGCTGGGGCGTTTTCTGGAGTGGAAGCCGTGATCAGCCGTGCTGCGACGCGGGCGGGGGATACCCCTCCCCAACCCCTCCCCAACGGGGAGGGGCTTTCGAGGCTTCTGTCGGTGGGTGGTGCTGTTCGATGATCGTTTTTCCGGCAATTGACCTCAAGGGCGGGCAGGTCGTGCGGCTGGCCGAGGGCGATATGGCGCGCGCGACGGTTTATGGCGATGATCCGGCGGCGCAGGCGATGCTGTTTGCCGAGGCGGGTTCGCAGTACCTTCATGTCGTTGATCTGGATGGGGCTTTTGCCGGCGAGGCGGTGAACCGGACTGCGGTCGAGGGCATTCTCAAGGTGTTTCCGGGGCACGTGCAGCTGGGCGGCGGCATTCGCAATCCGATTGCCGTCGATGGCTGGTTCGATCTGGGCGTGAGCCGCGTTGTGATCGGCACGGCGGCGCTGAAGGACCCGCAGTTCGTGAAGGATATGGCCAAGGCATATCCGGGTGGAATCGTGGTTGCGGTTGATGCGCGTGATGGGATGGTCGCGACCGAGGGTTGGGCCGAAGTTTCCGACGTTTCGATTGTGGATATGGCGCGGCGGTTCGAGGATGCGGGGGTGGCCTCGATCCTGTTTACCGACGTGGGGCGCGACGGCTTGCTCAAGGGCTGCAATATCGACGCGACGCTGGACCTTGTGCGCGCGACGCGGCTGCCGGTGATTGCCAGCGGCGGGGTGAAGGGCATCGACGATATCCGGATGCTCAAGATCCACGAGGCGGACGGGATCGAGGGCGTGATTACAGGCCGCGCGCTGTTCGAGGGGCGGCTGGATCTGGCTGCGGCGATTGCGATGGCTGAGGCGTGATGGCGGCGCCACGCTATCGACCCCTCCACCACCTTCGGTGGTCCCCCTCCCCGTGCCGGGGAGGAATGCTATGACCGTTCGCGTCCGCGTCATTCCCTGCCTTGATGTGCGCGATGGGCGCGTGGTCAAGGGTGTGAATTTTGTCGATCTGCGCGATGCGGGCGATCCGGTCGAGCAGGCGCGGGCTTATGACAAGGCGGGTGCGGACGAGCTGTGTTTTCTCGATATCTCGGCGACGCATGAGGGGCGCGGGACGCTGCTCGATGTTGTCGCGCGCACGGCCGAGGTGTGCTTCATGCCGCTGACGGTGGGCGGCGGCGTGCGGACGCCAGAGGATGCGCGGGCGCTGCTGCTGGCGGGGGCGGACAAGGTGGCGGTCAATTCCGCAGCCGTGGCGCGGCCCGAACTGGTGCGCGATATTGCCGAGCGGTTTGGCGCGCAGTGCGTGGTCGGCTCGGTCGATGCGCGGCGGACTGGCCCCGGCACGTGGGAAATCTTCACCCACGGCGGGCGGAAATCGACGGGGATCGATGCGCTGGCGCATGCGGAGAACCTGGCAAAGCTGGGGGCGGGCGAACTGCTTGTAACCTCGATGGATGGGGACGGCACGCAGGCCGGCTATGACATCGAACTGACGCGGCGGATTGCCGATGCGGTGCCGGTGCCGGTGATTGCCAGCGGCGGTGTCGGCAACCTCGATCACCTCGTCGCCGGTGTGCGCGAGGGGCATGCGAGCGCGGTGCTGGCGGCCTCGATCTTCCACTTCGGCACGCACTCGATTGCCGAGGCGCATGCGGCCTTGCGCGCTGCGGGGATTCCGGCGCGCGGCTAAGGCGCGAAACTGTCGGAATTCTTGACAAACGCTGTGTGGGCGCCGCCTGCGTTAACCAGTCAGTTGCGCTTATTTCCTTGATTTTCGGGGTCTTGGCACAGGGATTGCATTAACCTTTTGGCAAGGTCCTGTCTTGGAAATCCCCCGCGTGCTCCGCTTTATTCCCTTTGCCTTTGTCTCGCTTGCGACCAGCGCCGGAACCGCGTTTGCGCAGGCGACTGGCGGCGTTGCCATTCCCGAACCGACCGACGGCGCGCTGTTCGCCATCGGGCTGGCCGGCCTGATCATCGGTCGCCGGGTCGCGCGGCGCAAAGAGGACTGAGCGTCCCCGCTTGACCTCGTCCGGGCGGCGCGCCATGCCCGGCCCCATGGACGAAACCACCATCCTGTCCCGGCTCGAAGCCACCATCGCCGCGCGCCGCGCCGGTGCTTCTGGCCCGGATGCCAGCTATGTCGCCCGTCTCCACGCCAAGGGGCGCGGCAAGATCGCGCAGAAAGTGGGCGAGGAAGCGACCGAAGTGGTGATCGCCGCGCTGACCGGCAGCCCGGAAGCGCTGGTGGGCGAAGCGGCGGACCTGCTGTTTCATCTGCTGGTGCTGATGGGCGATTGCGGGGTTTCGCTTGAGCAGGTGACCGCGGAACTGGAGCGGCGCGAGGGTACGTCCGGGATTGCCGAGAAAGCCAGCAGGAGCTCTTGATATGGCGGTCGATGCCACCCAGCCTTACGACGACCAGAACGTCTTCGCGAAAATCCTGCGTGGGGAAATCCCGTGCCGGAAGGTCTATGAAGACGAGTGGAGCCTCGCCTTCCACGACATCAACCCGCAATCGCCGACGCACGTGCTGGTGATCCCCAAGGGCGCCTATGTGAGCTGGGACGACTTTTCGGCCAAGGCTTCGGACGCCGAGATCACCGGGTTCGTGCGGGCCGTGGGCCATGTCGCGCGCGCGGCGGGACTGGTCGCGCCGGGGTATCGGCTGCTGGCGAACACCGGCACGAATGCCCATCAGGAAGTGCCGCATCTGCATGTGCATGTGTTTGCGGGCCGGCAGCTTGGCCCGCTGCTGGCGCGGGTGGACTGACGAGAGAGCCCACCCCCGACCCCTCCCGCAAGCGGGAGGGGAGTTGAAGGCGCAACTTGCTCCCCTCCCGCTTGCGGGAGGGGCTGGGGGGTGGGCTTCCACCGCAATGGGTTAACAAATTGCCGCGTTTGATCTTGCCTCGCGAGTCGCGGCAAGGCTAGGACAGGCGGCCCATGCCCGATCCGCTCCCTCCCTCCGGCTGTTTTGATGCCGCGCGCCATCTTTATGCGGTACGCGTTTACTTTGAGGACACCGATCTTTCGGGCGTGGTCTATCACGCCAATTACCTGCGCTGGTTCGAACGGGCGCGATCGGACATGTTGCGCCTGATCGGCATTGACCAGCGCGCCGCGCAGGAAGCGGGGGAGGGCGCCTTTGCGGTGACGGACCTCGCGCTCAAGTATCTGCGTCCGGCCCGGCTTGATGACGATGTGGTGATCGAGAGCACCGTCTCCGAAGTTACACGCGTCACCTGCAGTCTGGCCCAGAAAGCCTGGCGCGGCGCAGACCTGCTGGCCGAGGGCCGGGTGCGTGTCGCGTTTGTCGCTCCGCTTGGCCGCGCGCGGCGGCTGCCCGCGCAGTTCCATTCCGCTTTCACGGCGCTCCTGGCGCCTCCCCCTGAAGGGTTTGTCCATCCATGATGCTTTCCGTTCTTGCCGCTGCCGCCGTGCCTGTCGCCGCCGGGGCGACCGCGGGCATGCCGACCCGGCTCAACCCGGTCGCGCTGTTCCTCCACGCCGATATCGTGGTGCAGGTGGTGATGGGCGCGCTGGTGCTTGCCTCGGTCTGGGTGTGGATGATCATCGTCTCCTTCTCGCTGCGCATGGGCGGGGCCGAGCGCAAGTGCGACAAGTATGAGACCGCGTTCTGGGAAGCCCGCGATGTCGACACCTTCCACAAGGAAAACGGCGGCAAGGACGTGCCGAGCGCACGGATCGTGACGGCGGCGCTGGCGGAATGGCGGCGCTCCACCTCGGGCAAGACGATCGACCGCGAAGGCACCCGCCAGCGGCTCAATTCGGCGATGGAAAGCGTGGTGACGGCAGAAGCGGACCGGCTGGCAGGACGGCTCAATTTCCTCGCTACGGTCGGTTCGGTGGCGCCGTTCGTCGGGCTGTTCGGCACGGTGTGGGGCATCATGGACAGCTTCTTCAACATCGGCGCGCAGCAGAATTCCTCGCTCGCGGTGGTGGCGCCGGGCATTTCGGAAGCGCTGTTCGCCACGGCCATCGGCCTGTTCGCCGCGATCCCGGCAGTGATTGCCTACAACCGCTTTTCGCACCGGGTGAACCGCTTCGAGACGCGGCTGTTCCGCTTTGCGGACCGTTTTCACGCAACCTTGAGCCGCGAGCTGGAGCAGTAAGGCCGTGGCGATGAGCATGGGCTCCAGCGGAGGCGGCCGGCGCGGGCGGCGGGGGCGTGGGCGCGGCGCGGCGATGAGCGAGATCAACGTGACGCCGCTGGTCGACGTGATGCTGGTGCTGCTGATCATCTTCATGGTGACCGCGCCGATGCTCACTGCGGGCGTGCCGATCGACTTGCCGGACAGCCGGGCCGAGGCGCTCAAGACCGATCAAAAAGCCATCACCGTCAGCATGGACGGCGAGGGGCGCATTTTCCTTGATGATCAGGAACTGGCGCCGGGCGAACTGTCTGACCGGCTGACCGGGCTGGCAACCGCGGGTCCGGGCGGGCAGCCGCCAGTGGTGACGCTGCGCGCGGACCGCAGCCTTGATTATGGCCGCGTGGTGGCGGTGATGGGCGCGCTCAATGCGGCGGGGTTCAAGTCGATCTCGCTGGTCACCAA